>CANHJG010000074.1 GCA_947461205.1 Opitutia bacterium | reverse complement strand
TTGCCCCGCGGCAACTGGATGGACGAGAGCGGGGAGATCGTGAAACCCACGCTGCCGGCCTATCTGCCCCGGCCGGAGGTTGCCGGCCGCGAGCTCACCCGGCTGGATCTCGCCCGATGGCTCGTTTCGCGCGAGAATCCGCTGACGGCGCGGGCGTTTGTGAACCGGTTGTGGCAACAGTTTTTCGGCACGGCGCTGAGCCGGGTGCCGGGCGATCTTGGCGCGCAGGGCGAACTCCCGCCCAACGGTCCGTTGCTCGATTGGCTCGCCTGCGAGTTCATGGATAGCGGTTGGGACGTGAAACACCTCGTGCGCGCCATCGTCACGAGTGCGACCTACGGCCAGGTTTCCACGGCGACGCCGGCCCAGCTCGCGGCCGATCCGGAAAACCGCGAACATGCGCGGCAGAGCCGGCCGCGATTCGAGGCGGAGCTGGTGCGGGATGCCGCGCTGGCGGTCAGCGGGTTGCTCTCGCCGCAAATCGGCGGGCCCAGCGTGAAGCCCTACCAACCGGACCGGTATTGGGAAAATTTGAATTTTCCGCCGCGCGACTACGTGACGGACCGCGGCGATACGCAGTATCGGCGCGGACTCTATATCTGGTGGCAACGGACGTTTCTGCACCCGAGCCTGCTCGCGTTCGATGCGCCGAGCCGGGAGGAGTGCGTCGCGGAGCGCAACCGTTCCAACCTGCCGCAGCAGGCGCTCGTGCTGCTCAACGATCCGACCTACGTCGAGGCCGCGCGGGCGTTGGCGGCGCGCATTGTCGCCGAGGGCGGCGGCACGACGGCGCAGCGCCTCGCTTTTGCTTGGGATCGCGCGCTGCAACGTCCGCCGCGGACGGAAGAGGTGCGCACGGCGTCGGGACTGCTCGACGAGCATCTCCGCCACTACCGCGCCGACCCCGCAGCGGCGGGCGCGCTGCTGGCCACGGGCGATTCGCCGCTGCCCGCCGGCCTCGATCGTGCCGAGCTGGCCGCGTGGACGCATGTCGCGCGGGTGCTGCTCAATCTCCACGAATTCATCACGCGTGACTGACGCGCGCTTCAACCCATGAACTTTCTCCCCACAGCCGCCCAGACCCGACGCGCGTTTCTTGGCCGCGTGTCGCAGGGCGTGGGCGCGGTCGCGCTCGCGTCGTTGCTGGGGAAAACGTCGCCGCCGCTGCACGGGGCGGCCGCGCGGGGCGTGGTCGACCCGTTGCCGCTGCCGCAGCGGGCGAAGCGGGTGATTTGGCTAACAATGGCGGGCGGACCCTCGCAGTTCGAAACCTTCGATCCCAAGCCGAAGCTCGCGCAGCTCCACGGCGAGGCGATGCCGGAGAGCCTGACACGCGGGCAGCAGTTGGCTCAATTGCAGGGCCAGAGGCTGGTGTGTCACGCGCCGCAGTTTCCGTTCGCGAAGTTCGGAAAAAACCAGACGGAGATCTGCTCGCTGTTTCCGCACATCGGCTCGGTGGTGGACGACATTTGTCTCATCCGCTCGATGACGACAGACGCGATCAACCACGATCCGGCGCACATGTTCATGAACACCGGTTCGCAGATCGCGGGCCGGCCGAGCATGGGCGCGTGGGTGAACTACGGGCTCGGCAGCGAGGCGGAAAACTTGCCGGGCTTCGTCGTGATGGTGTCCACGGGGCCGGGGCGCTCGCCGCAGCCGATCGCGACGCGGCAGTGGAGCAGCGGGTTTTTGCCGAGCCGGTTTCAGGGCGTGCAGCTCCACGGCCGCGGCGACGCCGTGCACTACCTCGCCAATCCCGGTCACGTTTCGCGGGCGCAGCAGAGGACCGACGTGACGGCGATCAACGCGCTGAACCGCCAGCACGACGCCTTTGTGCACGACCCCGAAATCGCGACCCGCATCGCGCAATACGAGTTGGCGTTTCAGTTGCAGGCGAGCGTCCCGGAGCTCACGGATCTGCGCGGCGAGGATGCGCGCACGCTGGCGCTCTACGGCTGCGCGCCGGGCGACGGTTCGTTTGCCGCCAACTGCCTGCTCGCGCGGCGGCTCGCCGAACGCGGCGTGCGTTTTATCCAGCTCTATCACCGCGATTGGGATCACCACAGTCAGCTGAGGGAGGAGATGCCGTTGAAAGCGCAGGAGACCGACCGCGCCTCGGCCGCTTTAATCACCGACCTCAAGCAGCGCGGGATGCTGGACGACACGCTCGTCGTGTGGACGGGAGAGTTTGGTCGCACCCCGATGTCGCAGCAGACCAAGGGGACGGCGGGCCGCGACCACCACAACAAGTCGATGTCGCTGTGGCTCGCGGGCGGCGGGGTGCAGCGCGGCCTGGTTTATGGTGCGACCGACGAGTTCGGCTACGCCGCCACCGAAAACATCTGCACGGTGCATGACCTGCATGCGACGATGCTGCACCTGCTCGGCATCCGTCACGACGCGTTCACGGTGAAGTTTCAGGGGCTCGATGCGAAACTCACGGGGGTGGAGGGCGGCAGAGTGATTCAGGGGATTTTGGGTTGAGCCCGGCCGGCGGGCGCAGGGTAGCGCCCAGCCCGCCGCAGACTGCGCCCGCGTGGGTAAAAAAAATTAGCCGGCTTGCCAGTCGCGGACGGGAGTGTTCAGTGCCAAGGCGTTTCAGCGGTTTCGCCCTATCCTTTTCCCCGATGCGTCGTATCCTTTTTCCCTGCGCCACGGTGCTTGTGCTGGCCACCACGGCCGGTCGTGCGGCCTCGCCCGCCGCGTCCAAACTTTCGTTCAACACGCAGATCCAGCCGATTCTCGCGGAGAACTGCTACGCCTGCCACGGGATCGACGGAAGCTCGCGCAAAGCGGAGTTGCGCCTCGACCGCTGGGAGTTTGCCACGGCGAAGCGCAAGGACGGCGGCCCGGCAATTATCCCCGGCAAGGCGGACGAGAGTCCGTTAGTCGAACGCATCGAATCGACGGACGAAAAGAAAATCATGCCGCCGCCGGAGGGACATAAGACCCTCCGGCCGGAGGAAATTGCCACGCTGCGGCGCTGGATCGCCGAGGGCGCGGTGTATGAGGAGCACTGGTCGTTCATTCCGCCGCAGCGTCCCGCGGTCCCGCCGGTCGCCCCGGCGCAGGCGAAAAGCGTGCGCAATCCGATCGATGCCTTCGTCTTCGCGCGCTTGGCCCGGGATGGGCTCACCCCGTCGCCCGAGGCGGACCGCCGCACGCTCATCCGCCGCGTGACCCTTGATCTCACGGGGATCGTGCCGGCGCCGGAGGACGTGGAGGCGTTTGTGGCGGACCAGTCGCCCGGCGCCTACGAGCGCGTGGTCGACCGGCTGTTGGCGAGTCCGCGCTACGGCGAACATCGCGCGCGTTACTGGCTCGACTACGCCCGCTACGCCGACACGCACGGCATCCACTTCGACAACTACCGGGCGATCTGGCCGTATCGCGACTACGTGATCGGCGCCTTCAACGGGAACAAGCGCTTCGACACGTTTGTGCGCGAGCAACTCGCCGGCGATTTGTTGCCGGCCCGAACCTTCGATCAGTTGGCGGCGACGGGCTTCGTGCGCTGCAATCCCACGACGAACGAGGGTGGCACGATCACGGAAGAAGTTTACGTGAACCAGACCCGCGACCGCGTGGAGGCGTTTGGCGCGACCTTTCTCGGGCTCACGACCGGCTGCGCCGCGTGTCACGACCACAAGTTCGATCCGTTTTCCCAGAAAGATCACTATGGCCTCGCGGCGTTTCTGGGCAACACGGCGGAGAAACCCTGGGACCTCAATATTGCGGAGCCGCTCCCGGTGCTGCGGTTGCCGAAGCCGGAGATGAAAGCGTCGGCGGAATTTGTGCTCGGGCAGAAGGCGGCTTTGCAGGAAAAACTGGAGGCCCGCCGCGCGCGGGCGCGCGAACTCACCGCCGCTTGGCTGGCCGCCGGCAACCGACCGAGACCGGTGGCCGCGACCGGCCTCGAACTGCGCCTGCGGCTCGACGAAGGGAAGGGCGACGTGCTGAAAAATTCTGCGCCCGGCGCCCCGGTGGCCGAGTTCAAGGCCGACACGAACCCGTTGATCTGGGGCGAGAACACCTGGTTTTGGCCCTCGATGCGCATGGATATCCTGTCGCGCATCAACCTCGGCCAGCACGGCGACGTCGACGCCGGCGACAAATTTTCCGCGGGCGGCTGGATGATGTTGCGCGCGAAGCCGGGCGGCGGCGTGCGCACGGGCACGGGCAACGGCACGCTCCTCGGCCGCATGGGCGACGCGAAACGCCGGGGCGGTGCGGGTTGGGATATCGCCCAAGATACCTTGCAGATCGTCGTTACGCTTGCGCCCGATCAGACGCGCCCGCCGCCGGGGGAAACTGTCGCCGACGCGGCGAAGACCGAACCGACGTCGGCTCCGGGGCGGAAAGGGAAGAAGGCGGCGGCCAGCTCCAACCCGCGCGCCACTCCGGCCGCGCCCACGCAGCGCGGTCTCCAGATCGCCACCAAGCTCGGCCAGTTTACGCGCGACGAGTGGGTGCACGTGTTTGTGACCTATGACGGGTCGCGCAAAGGGGCGGGCGTGAAGATCTACCTCAACGGAAAACCGGCCGAGACCGAGGTGAAACTCGACGCGCTGGGGCCGACGGATTCCATCCGCACGGACGCCGCGATGCAGCTCGGTCGCCGGGACGACTACAATCCGATGCGTGAAACGCGCTTCCAGGACATCCGGTTTTACCAACGGGCCCTCGCTGTCGAGGAAGTCGCGCGGCTGCCCTACGAGGACGTCGCGAGCGAGATCCTAGCGCGGCAGCCCGCGGCGATGAAGTGGACGACCGAGGAAAAGTTCGTCGTCGCCGACCGGTTTTTTCTCGGTGAAAAAGATGCGGAGACCATGGCCTTGGCGGCGGCGGTGGCGGGGCACGACCAGGCGCTTGAGGCGCTCACGAAAGACGGTGCGGCCACCTTGATCGCGCTGGAGAAGACGACGCCGGCGTTCGCCGATGTGCTGAAGCGCGGAGACTATTTCGCGCGCGGCGAACGGGTGGAGCCGACGGTGCCGCATTTCTTGAGCGACCTGCCGGCCGGTGCGCCGCGCAATCGCCGCGGGCTGGCGGAGTGGTTGCTTGCGCCCGCGCAGCCGTTGATGACCCGGGTGACGGTGAACCGCATGTGGCAGGAAGTGTTTGGCCGCGGATTGGTCGAGAGCGCCGGCGATTTCGGCATCATGGGCGATCGCCCGTCGCACCCGGAATTGCTCGACTGGCTGGCGGTGGAATTTCGCGACCGCGGGTGGGACGTGAAGCAATTTTACCGGCTGGTGGTGACGTCGGCCACTTACCGCCAGACGGCCGGGGCGACGCCGGACCGCCTGGCGAAAGACGCGGGCAACAAGCTGCTCTCGCGGGGCCCGCGCTTCCGGATGGATGCGGAAATGTTGCGCGACAGCGCGCTCGCGACCGCCGGCCTGCTCGTGGAAAAAATCGGTGGCCCGTCGGTCCGGCCTTATCAGGCTCCGGGCATCTGGGAGGAAGTGGCGATGCCGGAGTCGAACACGAAGACGTATGTGCCCGACAAGGGCGACGGGCTCTACCGGCGCAGCGTCTACACGTTTTGGAAACGCGCCTCGGCTCCGGCGGCGTTGGAGACCTTCGACGCGACCTCGCGCGAGGTCGTGTGCTCGCGCCGGGCGCGCACCAACACGCCGTTGCAGGCGTTCGTGACCATGAACGATCCTCAGTGGATCGAGGCAGCTCGCAAGCTGGCGGAGCGGGCGCTGAAGGCGGCAGCGACAACCGGGCCGCGCCTCGACTATCTCGCCCGGCTGACCCTCGCCCGCGGGCTGGATGCGAGGGAGACCGGGGTGCTCACGAAAACGGCGGAGACGTTCCGCGCCAAGTTCGCCGCGGGGGAGGCCGAGGCAAAGGCGATTCTCGCGGTCGGCGAATCGCCGGCCGATCCGACGCTGCCCGTGGGCGAGCTCGCGCAGTGGACCCTCGTCGCGAGTCAGTTTCTCAACCTCGATGAATTTCTGACCAAATGAAGCCGGGCGGACTGAAGTCCGTCTCACCTCAAACCATGAATCCACTCTCTTCCGATCATCACCTCTGCTCCGACCATGGTGGGGAGCACCCGACCGTGTGGGATTTGCCCCACGTGCCGCTCGGGCTGAAGCGCGAGTGGCTCGGCCTGGAAACGCGCCGGCATTTCCTCGGCCAAGGGGTGAAGGCCCTCGGCTGGGCCGGCCTCGCGACCCTCCTCGGCCGCTCGGCGCCGAATCTGCTGGCGAATTCGCCGATCCCCGGAGCGCCGGCGATGGTGCCGCACTTTGCCCCGAAAGCGAAACGCGCAATCTATCTTTTCATGGCGGGCTCGCCGTCGCAGTTCGAGACATGGGATCACAAGCCGGCCCTCGCGGACCTGTTCGACCAGGATCTGCCGGAGTCCGTACGCGGGGGGCAGACGCTCACGGGCATGACGGCCAGCCAGACGCGGTTCCCCATCGCGCCGAGTCTCTATAAATTTGCCCGGCACGGAAAAGCGGGCCGGTTTGTGTCGGAGTTGTTTCCGTATACGGCGCGGGTGTCCGACGAACTGTGCGTGATCAAGTCGCTCCACACCGATGCGATCAACCACGAGCCGGCGATCCTCCAGCTGACGACAGGCAACATGTTTCCCGGCAGACCGTCGATCGGTTCGTGGCTGTCCTATGGGCTCGGCGCGATGAACGAAGAGCTCCCGACCTTTGTCGTCATGACCTCGAAGATGCCGCACCGGACCAATGTGCAGGCGCTGTCGAACCGGCTGTGGTCGTCGGGGTTTCTCTCGCCGGAGCATGCGGCGGTGGCGTTGCGTTCGGGCAGCGACCCCGTGCTCTACCTGAACAATCCGAAGGGCGTGGAGAGCGACGTGCGCCGGGCGATGATCGACGGGGTCAACGACCTGAACCGCCAGTTGTTCGAGCGGGTGGGCGATCCGGAGATCAACGCGCGGATTTCCCAATACGAAATGGCGTTTCGCATGCAGACCTCGGTGCCGGAACTCGCGGATTTTTCCAACGAGCCCCAGTCGACCTGGGATCTCTACGGGCCGAGGGCGAAGGAGCCGGGCACGTTTGCCTACAATTGTCTGATGGCGCGGCGTCTGGCGGAGCGCGGGGTACGCTTCACGCAGATTTTCCTGCGCAGCTGGGACCAGCACAGCCGCCTGCCGACCAACATCAAACTGATGGCCGAGGACTCGGACCAACCGACCTACGCGCTGGTGACGGACCTCAAGCGCCGCGGCCTGTTGGACGATACGGTGGTGATCTGGGGCGGCGAGTTCGGCCGGACGGTCTATTCGCAGGGCACGCTGACGCCGGAAAATTACGGCCGCGACCACCATCCGCGCTGCTTCAGCATGTGGATGGCGGGCGGCGGAGTGAAACCCGGAATCTCCTACGGCGAGACGGACGATTTTTCCTACAACATCGTGAAAGACCCGATGCACATCCGCGATCTGCATGCGACGATCCTCCATCTCTTCGGTCTCGATCACAGCAAGCTGTCGTTCAAGTTCCAAGGCCTCGATCAGAAACTCACGGGCGTGCTGCCCTCCAAAGTCGTCCATGATCTCCTGGCCTAATTTCCGCCGCGCGGTGCCGGCGCTCGCGGTGCTCGCCGCCGTGGTGGCGGCGCGCGCCGAAGACACGTTTTACGCCCAACGCGTTGCTCCGATTCTTGAGCAGAAATGCGTCGCGTGCCACGGCGAGAAAAAGCAAAAGGGGAAACTGCGGCTCGACAGCTTTGCCCACCTCATGCGCGGCGGCGAAGGCGGCGGCGTGGTGCAGTCCGGCGACGCGAAGGACAGCGAGCTTTTTATCCGCGTGACGCTGCACCCCGCGGACGAGGATTTCATGCCGGCGGACAGCAAACCGCCGCTTACCCCCGACGAGGTGAAGGTGCTCGAGCTGTGGATTGCCGCCGGTGCTTCTGCGACGGCGCCGCTGTCTTCGATCAAAGGTGCGCCGGCGCTCGCCGCGCCGAAGGCGCCGGTGGCGGCGCTGGCGCCGGACTGGCAGCCCCGCTCGGCGCAGATCGCCCGGCTCGAGGAAGAGCTCGGCGTCCGGTTGGTGGCGCGTTCGCATTTGCCGACCGATGGTCTCGTGCTCCGGACGGCCGGCGCACCCACCCGGTGTGACGACGCAGCACTCGCGAAACTGGCGCCCGTGGCCGATCTCATTGTCGAGGCGGAATTGGCCCGCACGAAAATCACTGACGCCGGGCTCGTTTGGCTGGCGACGTTTTCCAATCTCCGCGCGCTCGACCTCACGCGCACTCGGGTGACGTCGGCCGGGCTCGGGAGCCTCGCCTCGTTGGGGAAACTCGAGTCGCTCAACCTGACCTCGACCGGGGTCGACGACGCGGGGGTGGCGCGGTTGAAGGATTTGCCGGCCTTGCGGAAAACCTGGGTTTTCGACACCCGGGTTACTGGGGTGACCGCGGATCCGGCGGCGTCGGCCAAGTAGGCTTTGGCGGATGAGCCGACATTTGATTTTTCTGGTGGTCGGCCTGGGGTGGGCGGTCGGCGCCTGGGCGGCGCCCGCGGTGCGCGAGCCGGCGAACCTCGACGCGCTCAAGGCGGAGATCCGGGTCTACGTCGAGTCGGGGGCCTACCGTGAAGCTCTGGCGGCGGTCGCGCTGGAGGCGGCGGCGTGGTTGGAGCGGAGGGCGGCGCAGGGCGGGCCACGGCTGACGGTGATCTTCGATCTCGACGAGACGCTGATTTCGAATTGGTCGCACCTGCAGGAAATGGGTTTCGGGTATGTACCGGGGGCGTGGACGATCTGGGTGCAGGCGGCGCGCGCACCCGCCATCGAGCCCGTGCGGGAGGTCTATCGCTTGGCGCGGCGGCTGGGGTTTGCCGTGATTTTCCTGACGGGCCGGCCGGAGCGCGACCGCGCCGGCACGGAAAAAAATCTCCGGGCCATCGGCTGTGGAGACTATGCCGCATTGGTGTGCAAGCCGGACGAGGCGAGGGAAACAGCGGGCGGCTTCAAGACGGCGGCGCGCGCGCGGCTGGAAGCCGAGGGGCACGTCATCGTCGCGAATATCGGCGATCAGGCGAGCGATCTGGCGGGCGGCCATGCGGAGAAAACCTTCAAGTTGCCGAATCCGTTTTATCTCACGCCGTGAACGGCGGTGGGCTTCGGCGCACCGGTTTCGCAGTTGGGGGGCGCACCGCTCACCCTTCACCCGCATGGCGCTTCGCGGGCCCCTGAATCCGCAGGAGCGCCGAGCTCGCCGCAGGAATCCGGGGCCCTTCGGCCGCAGCACGATGCTCCGGGGGCGAGACCGTGCCGCACCCGTGGGACGGCGGTGCCCGCTTGGGCTCGCGAGGTTTCGCCGGGTGGGTCCGGGGCGTTTCCGGGTCGCGCAGCGGCGGAGCGGAAAAAAAGTTCGCCTCGGCTCGCGCGCCTTGAATGCTGCCGATTCGCGGTCCCCGCGTTTGTCAACCCCGGCTCCCGTGACGGGGAGCATTCTTTTCGCCCACCCATGAACCCCGTTTACCTTTTCCCCTCTGCAGCTGCCCGCGTCCGTCAGATCCGCGCGCTTTTCCTCCTCGGCAGTCTGACCGGTTTGGCCGGCCCGGCCTTCGCGCAACAAACGTCGTCGCCCGCCACGGTTTTGGCCGCGGCGGACAAACCGCTCCCCCCCGCCGCCGTCGTGCTCTCGCCGTTCGAGGTGAGCTCCGACCGGGACAACGGGTTTGCCGCCGCGAGTTCGCTCGCCGGCGGGCGGCTCGCGGGGGAACTCCGTGACACGCCCGTCGCCTATTCGGTCATCACGCGCGACTTCATCGACGCGCTGGGGATCACCGATCTGCAGAGTGCGGCGGAGTGGACGACAAGCAGCACGCTCAATGTGGACAACGGCATGCAAAATTTCTTTGCCGCGCCCATCAACTACACGACGCGCGGCACGGGCAACACGCGGCCGCAGCGGAATTTTTTTCCACAGTATAACAATGGCGACAGCTTCAATCTCGAGCGCTATGATTTCGGCCGCGGTCCGAACTCCATTCTCTTCGGCAACGGCTCGCTCAGCGGTGTGAGTTCCTCGACGACGAAGCGGGCGCAGACGAACCGGCAAAGCGAAAGCGTGCAACTGAGCGTCGGCTCGTGGCGCAATTATCGGGCGACGGTCGATCTGAACCAGCCGTTGAATGAAAAATTCGCGCTGCGGGCGGCGGCGGTCTGGGGCGACAGCAGCGGCTGGCGGCTCAAGGATTTTGACAAGCGCAAGGCCGCGTTCCTGACCGCGACGTTCAAGCCCTACCGCAATACGGAGATCCGCGTCGAAGGCGAATACGGCAACAACTCGCGGCAGTCTGGTTTCACGACGCTCGACGACCGCCTGTCGGGCTGGGACGGAAAAACGGTCTTCAACGCGCCGGCCGGGGCGACGACGCTGCCCGCGAATGCCAACGCGCTCGGCGTCGGCCGCCGCGGAGCCAACTACTACGTCTACGATCCGTTCTCCGGGGCCAACGCGATCATGAACTACCAAAACGATCCGATCACGCTCCCCGGCGGCAACAGTACGACCACGCCGCTCGCCGGTTTCGTGCAGGGGAGCCTGCCGTCGTTTGCGAGCGCGGGCGCGACGTTTCTCCATGCAGTCAACATTCCCAACAACCGCTTCGGCACGGCGATCGCCAATTCGTTTTTCCGCCCGCCGTCCGAGGAATTCACGATTTCGCCCGACGCGCCGATTCTCGCCCAGCGCTTTAAGGACCTGCAGTTCACGTTCAACCAGCGGCTCGGCCATTTCTATTTTGAGGTGGCCGGCGACCTCAACCGGTCGCGGGTGAAAATCAACGGCGAGCAGAACCGCAGCAGCAACGATACCTATATCGACATCAACCAGGTGCTCCCCAACGGCGCGCCCAACCCACATTTCAAGCAGCCTTATGGCGACGGTTCGCTGATGCGGGCGGACCGGAAGTTTGATTACAACAATGTGCGTGGTGCGGCGGCCTACGTGCTCGACACGCGCTGGGGAAACTTCGCGTTTAATACGCTCGGCGGGATCAACCGGGGCGAAGAAGATCAGGACTACCGCTATCTGAGCGTCGCGCAGGGCGACGACCACCGCCAATGGGGCTTTCTCGAATCGACGGTACTGCAGACCGTCCGCATCCGCCGCTATTGGAATGACCTCAGCCGCCCCATTCCGGATCTGTCGCTGAGCACCATCCAGTATGTCGATCCGAACACCCGGGTGACGAAAGATATTCGGCCGATGTGGGCGGTGAACATCGCGCGCCGCGACACGGAGCGGATCGACACGTCGAAATTCAAATACGCGCTCGGTTCGATCAACGCGAAGTTTTTCAAGGGGCGTTTCGTCGTCCTGGGCGCCGTGCGGAAGGACGACTATTTTTTTCAGACCGTGCAGCAGCTCGACAAGGGCGATTACCCGCTCAACTGGGACGGCCTGACGCGGATCATGCGGCCGGGCCCGCCCACGGATTTTGCGAGCCTGACCTACCGTCAGCGGGACGCCGCGGGCAATCAGGTCGGCCCGCCGTTGGAAGCCGCGATCCGTCCGCGCATCGCGCCCAACGGCGACCGCGATCCGCTCTATGCGAAGGACCGCTTCAAGGACGACTACAATCCGAATCCCGTCCAGGGCAGCCAGATCACGCGGTCGGTCGGTTCGGTGCTGCACCTCGCGAGCTGGTTCAATCCGTCGATCAATTTTGCCGAAACCTTCAATCCGCCCGGCGGGATCGTGCGGATCGACGCGCGCCAGCTGGAGCCGACGATTGCGACTGGCGTCGACTACGGCCTGCGCATGGAGCTGCTGCAGAACCGCCTGAATCTGAATTTCACCTACTACCAGACGAAGGAGATCAACGGGGCGATTTCGCAGGACGGGCCGAACTTCTTCAACTCGCTCTACGACGCCAACGTCGTCGGGGATCAGAGTGCGGTCGGACGCAACATCCGCGGCGCGGGCACCCTGCCAGTGCAGTATCGCGACATCCGCACGCGCTCGGGCAACGGCTTCGAGTTTGAGGTGGTCTACAATCCGTCGCGGGCGTTTCGGCTCACCGGTAGCGTCAGTTTCCCCAAGGTGTATGAGTCGAACCTGTATCCCGACGTGAAGGCCTACATCGACAAGAACGCGGAGCTTTTCAAACAGATCGCGAAGGATGCCGGCGTGCTGATCGACGCGAACGACACGGCGAGCGTCGATCTTTCGATTCCGATCAACCAGCGTTCCCCCGATGCGACCAGTGCCACGAATGCCTACAACAACATTGTGGCCTTCCGCAAAAACATCGTCGACGGCAAGCGCCTCAGCCAGGACCAGCCCATCGTGAATGTCTTCGCGGATTATACGTTTCAACGCACGCGGCTCAAGGGACTGCGCGTGGGCACCGGCGTGCGGTATCGCGGAAAACAGATCATCGGCTCACGGGCGTCGGACACCATCGCCGATCCGGCGAATCCGCTGCGGGCGATCGACGATCCCAACGTCGACGCTTACACGGCGGTCTATACGCCCGAAGATTACTATATCGTGACCGCCACGATGAATTATACGTGGCGCTTCAAAAACCGCCGCGAAATTCAGGCCAATCTGGTGATCAACAACCTGCTCAACGACCGCGGTCCGCAGTATTCGTCGATCGCGCAGACGGCCTCGGCGTTGCGGCCCAAAGGCGGCGACTACACGAGCCCGGCGCGCGAGACGGTGCCGCTGACCTTCGCGTTGAAGCAGCCGATCAGCTACAATTTTCAGCTCACGCTGAAGATGTAGGGACGGAGGCCCGCGCCGCGACCGGCGCGGGCTACTTTACCGCGGCGGCCGCATCGAGGTAGACACCTTTGAGCGGGTGGTTGTCGAGGAGGTTGCCATACCAGCCTTTTACTTCGGGCCGGCGGAGATTGTTGCGGGTGTAAAAATAAATGGGCGCGATTGGGCACTCGGCGGCGATGATTTCTTCGCAACGCTGGTAGAGTTCGTAGCGCTGGGCGTTGTCCGCGGTGCGGTTCGCCTCGGCGTAGACGCGGTCGTAGTCGGCGTTGCGCCAGCGGGTCAGGTTGTTGCCGCTGTCGCCGGTCATAAGTTCAAGAAATGTGCTCGGGTCGAGAAAATCTCCGATCCAGGCGTAACGGCCGATTTGATAATCGCCGGAACGCATGGAGGCGGATTGCACGCGGGCCTCCTGATTTTGCATCGTGAGGTCGATGCCGAGGCCCTTGTTCCACATTTGCTGGAGCGCTTCGGCGATGAGCCGATTGGCCTCGGTGGAGTTGTAGAGAAACTCGAGTTTGGGAAAACCTTGCCCACCCGGGAAGCCGGCGTCGGCGAGGAGTTTTTGCGCGGTGGGCAGGTCGTAGGCGATCTTCGTGCGGGCGTTGAAGCCGGCGGTGTTGGGCGGCGTGAGGTGGCCGGCGGGCATCTGGCCGCCGCGGAGCACATCGCGGACAAAGCGCTCGCGGTCGATGGCGAGAGAGAGGGCGCGGCGGACGCGGGGGTCGTTCAGGGGTTTTTGCTCGACGTTGAATCGGAGGAAGAACGTACCGAGGAAAACGTGCGGGTGGAAGTACGGGGATTTTTCCTGCCGGTAAATCGCAATTTTTGAGATCGGCAACGTGGACGTGGTATGCAACTGCCCGGCGCGGAACGTGCGCTCTTCGGCGTCCTCGCTCTCGATCGGGTAGAAGACCGCGGCGCTGAGTTTGACGGCGTCCCGGTCCCAGTAGGTCGGGCTCTTGGTGACCCGGATGAACTGATGGGGCTTCCACTCGGCGAGGACGAAGTAGCCGTTGCCGACGAAGTTGCCGGGGCGGGTCCAGGCGGAACCGCGTTGGGTGAGGCCGCCGTGTTTTTCGAGGGTCGGCCGATGCAACGGATACCATGCGGCGTGGCAGAGCATCGTCGGGAGGTAGGGCACGGGATATTCGGTGGTGAGCACCAGCGTGTGATCGTCCGCGGCGCGCGCGCCGAGTTGGGTGACGTCGGTGAGCTTGCCGGTGTTGAGCGGCTGGCCGTTTTTCAGGACGTAGAGCAGGGAGGCGTATTCGGCGGCGAGACTCGGGGTGAGCATACGCCGGTAGGCGAAGACGAAATCGTGGGCGGTGACGGGAGCCCCGTTGGACCACTGAGCGTTGGACCGGAGGTGAAAGGTCCAGGTGAGCCCGTCGGCCGAGTTTTCCCAGCGCTCGGCCACGGCGGGCACGGGGGTGGAGTCTGTGGGGTCGTATTGGACGAGGCCCTCGAAGAGCGCCATCGTGAGGTGCGAGTCTTGCTGGGAGCTGATCACGTGCGGATCGAGATCCGTGGGTTCGGTGAGGTTGCCGATGTGGATCACCTGGTCGCGGTTGCCGGATTGGACGGCGGTGTCCCGTGGGGTGCAGCCGGAGCCGAGCAGGGCGAAGAGGGCGGCGAGGGCGACGGCCAACGGGGCGATGGAGCGGGCGGAGGAGCGGAGGGGCATGCGGGACGAAGAACGGGTGAGGCGGGGAAAAGAAAAAGCCACGCCGGTGCGGCGTGGCTGGGGAAGGCAGCGGGTGGGCCGCGAGGCCATTATTTCTTCGGCGCCTGGGCCTGGATTTCGGCGAGACGTTTGTCGAGGGCGGCCATCTTGGCGACGAGTTCCTCTTCGCGTTTCTTGCGCTCGCTGCTGTTCACGATGCTCAGGCTGGCAGCGTCCTTGACGACGGCGGCGGGCAACGTGAGGAGGCGGGTGATGAGACCCTGGTCCTTGAACGAACTGAGATAGAGCGCGGTGATTTCGTGCGAGAGCTTGAGCGAGTCCTGCGCGATCGTTTGGGTGCTCGCGATGTTGTTTTGGAGCTGCTGATTCTTGGCGAGCTCGGCGGTGAGCACGGTGCCGACCTGATCGGAGATGCGGTTGCTGTATTTCTCGATGGATTCGCGGGTGAGATTCTGGTCCTTCGACATCTCCGCGAGGATCGGCTGGATCTTGTCGGCCATGCGGGAAGACACCTTGTCGACCTGCTCGTTCTGCATCTTCTCGGCCTCCTCGGGCGATTTCGGGAGCGGGTTGTAGGGCTGGACTTTCTTGGCGATGGCATCGGCGAGGGCGTCCATGCGCTCGACATTGAGCTTTTGAATTTCCTCGTCCGTGCGGAACAGGTCGGCGTCGCGCTTGGAAATCGCGTCGCGGAGGAGCTTATTGGTGGCATCGATCTGCCGGCGGTTTTCTTCCGAGGCGGCTTTGAGCGCGTCATTCTGCTCGCGGAGCGGAATGAGTTGGGAGCGCTGTTTGTCGCTCAATTCGGCGACGGTCTGTTGGTGGACCCAGAAGGCCCCGGCGATGACGAGCAGCGCGGTGAGGGCGACGGCGGGAAGTTGGTCTTTGAATTTTTGCCACATAGCGGGAAGGGATGAGTTGGCGGACGGAGAGAGGTTAGGGAGGGAAGGAGTTTGATTGCAACGCCGGGGTGGCGGCGGGTTTTGCAGTTGTTAATCGCGAAGCGGCTCGCACGTTGGCGGCATGAGCCTCAATCGCTGCGAGCAGCGGGTGTTTGATTATTGGCAGAGTCATCGCGACGAGAGACAGTTTTGGCAGGAGAAAGTTCGTGCTTTCGCCAAAGCGTCGGCGGACGACCATGTCGCGGCGGCGCGGCTCGACGGCGAATTATGGCGGTATTATCAGGAGCGGAGTGCGGTCGCGGCGCCCTTTAAGGAGGCGGTACGCCACGAAGGGTTGCAGCGGACCAGCATGAAGAATTTGGCCGAGCTGGTTTTGCGGCTGTGGGTCGAGCCGCGGCCAAAGAAGAAACCCCCGGAAACGGATGCCCTGGGTCGTGGTGTGCCGGGCACGCGGTAGGCTTGCCGGATGGGGCGGAGTCGGGACGACGGGGTGAAATCCCGGGTGCGCGAAAAAAAAGACTGCCGCGTTTGGAACCTTGGCCGATCGGTGCTGACCTAGGGGCAATGCAATTTTCTCCTCCGCTTAGCGGGGGAGAATTGGGGTAAGTAAGCAATGGGGCGGATCGCTTAGGGGTAAGCGGTCCGCCCTCTTTTGTGGACTTTGGCGACGCGTTGGGTTCAACGCGCGCCGCTTCAGGCGGTGACGGCAGCAGCGGGCTTTTCCGCCTTGTCGTGGAAGTCGGCCGGCGTGCCGGTGGGCTTCACGTAGCCGGTGCGGATGACGAAATCGCCGAAGCGCTCGCCGTGGGTGCGCTCGAGTGCGTAGCGGCGGATGATCGGGCCGAGGAGGGCGACGATGTCGGTCTCCACCACACTCGCTTTGTAGAGGATGTTGAGACGCGAGCCGTTGAAAGCGGCGCCGAGGTAGACGTTGTATTTGCCGGGCGCACGGCCGACGAAACCGATCTCGGCGAGGTAGGGGCGGCCGCAGCCGTTGGGGCAGCCCGTGATGCGCAGGGTGATCTCGTCGTTCCGGAGGCCGGCGGCTTCCATTTCGGTTTCGAGATTGGCGACGAGTTCGGGGAGGTAGCGTTCGCTCTCGGCGAGGGCGAGGCCGCAGGTCGGGAGGGCGACGCACGACATGGCGTTGAGCGCGAGCCCGGAGGCGTCGTTGGCGCGGTCGAGCTGGTGCTTGCGCAGGAGGGCGTCGATGACGGGGCGCTGCTCGGGGCGGACGCTGGCGATGATGAGGTTTTGGTTCGCGGTGAGGCGGAAGTCGCCTTGGTGGGCGAGGGCGATCTCGCGGAGGGCGGTCTTGAGCTTGAGTTCGGCGGTGTCCTTGATCCGGCCGCTCATGAGGAAGAGCGTGTAGTGGCTGGTGCCGTTTTCGCCGTCGACCCAGCCGTAGCGATCGCCCATGTGCGTGAAGGCAAAGGCGTGGGGCGAACCGAGCTGATAGCCGAGCCGGCGTTCAACTTCCGTGCGGAACCAAGCGATGCCCCGGTCTTCGATGGTGTATTTGAGACGGGCGTGTTTGCGATCGGTGCGGTCGCCGAAATCGCGCTGGGTCGTGAGGATTTTTTCGGCGACGTCGACGACCTGGTCGACGCGGCAGAAGCCGAGGACATCGGCGATGCGCGGGAAGGTTTCGACCTGGTTGTGGGACATGCCGAGGCCGCCGCCGACCGTGATGTTGAAGCCGAGGAGTTTTTTACCCGAGGCGTCGGCGATGGCGATGAAGCCGAGGTCGTGGGCGTAGATGTCGACGTCGTTGCTCGGTGGCACGGCGACGACGATTTTAAATTTTCGGGGGAGGTAGGTCTCGCCGTAGACTGGCTCGGACTCGGGCTCGCCGCCGGCCACGAGGGTGTCGCCGCCGACCCAGATCTCGTGGTAGGCGCGGGTGCGCGGAAGGAGGTGATCGGCGATGGCCTTGGTCACGCGGAGGGTCTCGGCGTGCAACTCGGATTGCTCCGGGTTGGGGTTGCACATCACGTTGCGGTTCACGTCGCCGCAGGCGGCGAGCGTGTCGAGCAGCGCGCGGTTGACGGCGTTGATGGCGGACCAGAGGTTGCCCTTGAGGATGCCGTGAAACTGGAAGGCCTGGCGGGTGGTGAGTTTGAGCGTACCGTTCGCGTGGGTGTCGGCGAGCGCGTCCAAGGTGACCCATTGGGCGGGCGTGCAGACGCCGCCGGGGACGCGGATGCGGGCCATGAAGCTGAAGGCTTTTTCTTTGCCTTCGCGGCGGAGTTGGTTGCGGAGGTCGCGGTCGTCCTGCGCGTAGATGCCGTGGAATTTCGTGAGCTGGCCGGTATCGTCGGTGATGCCGCCGGTGGATTGGTCGGCGAGATCGCGGAGGATGTTTCCGCGAAGGAAATTACTGGCCGCTTTGAGGCCCTCGTTTTTGGCGAGGGGCTTGGCGGCGGGAGCGGCGGGCACAGTGGCGGTGTCGGGCGTGGAACTCATGCGAGGGTGGGAGCGTGGTGGTGGGAAAGGGTGTCGCGCAAGGCTGCGGCGAGCGCCGGGGCGGCGAGCGAGTGGGTGCCGACGAGGTCGGTGAGGTGGCAACGGAGCGCAGGCGCGGCGGTCTCGGCGGCGCCGCAAATCTCGGCGATGTCGCCGCCGGGCCCCGCGTGGCGGCCGGGGGACAGGAAGAGCAGAGCGACGACGACGTCGGCGGCGGTCGGCGCGGCCGACGCAGATGGGGCGGCCTGCGCCGCGAGGGCGTCGGCGAGCAGCGGGTGATTGTGGGGGTGGTCGCCGCCTTCCATCGACGCGGCGGTGACCGAGGAGACTTTGTCGCCGAGGATCGCGCGCGTTTCGTCGGCGAGGCGGTTGCGGAGGGCGGCGGACGCCGGCGAAGGGCCGCCGTGGTCGACAACGAGGACGGGGGGGCGTTCGAGCGACGCGATCGCGATGGTCTCGCGCACGCGAGCCGCGAGGATCTGGGCGATCACGCCGGCGTCGGCGAGGCCGGTGGTGAAGATGAAATCGAACGGCGTGGCGGCATGCTCGCGTTGCAGGGCGTCGAGTTCGCGGCGGAGAGCGGAGCCGATCGCGCCCTGGGCGCTGATGAAGAACGGGGCGAAAATGAACCGGCGTTCCCCCGCGGCGAGGTGGGCGCGGACGAAGGGCGCGAGGGTCGTGCCGGCCGGATCACCGTCGAGGGCGGCCAGCGGGATCCGGTCGCTATGCTTCCACGAGACGGGATGCACGGGGAGGCCTAGGGTCGCGGCGAGTTCGGCGGCGACGACGCGGAGGTTGCGAGTCGCAGCGGGCTCAAGCGAGCCGTTGTCGATGAGCGCGACGGTCATGGGGTGGCCGGGCATTCGCCGGTGCTCGCGGCGATGGCGGATTCGAACCAGGCGAGCTTGGTGGAGAGCGCGGCGACTTCGCCGATCACGACGATGGCCGGCGCACCGAAGCCGGCATGTTCGGACTCAAGGGCGACCCGGCGGACGGTGGTGAGGAGTTGGCGGTGATCGCCTGTGGTGGCGGATTGCACGACGAGGGCCGGGGTATCGGCGCAGAGGCCACCGTCCTGGAGGCGGCGTGTGATGGTCGCCAAGTTTTTCATGCCCATGTACAGGCAGAGGGTCGCGCCGAGCTTGCCGTAATCTTCCCAGCGGATGGCTGAGTCGGGTTTGGCGGGATCTTCGTGACCGGTGAGGAAAACGACGGCCGAGCTGTGGGCGCGATGGGTGAGCGGAACGCCCGCGTAGGCGGCGGCCGCGAGCGCGGAGGTCACCCCGGGGACGACTTCGAAGGCGAGGCCCGCCTCGACCAGCGCTTCGGCTTCCTCGCCGCCGCGACCGAACACGAACGGATCACCGCCTTTGAGACGGACGACGTTTTTCCCTTCGCGGGCGAGGCGGATGAGGATGCTTTCGATGGTGCTTTGCGGGCAGCAGAAGCCACCGCCTTTTTTGCCGACAAAGATTTTCTCCGCCGCTGGACGGGCCAACGCCATGATCTCGGGGGCCACGAGGTAGTCGTGGACGATCACGTCCGCTTCACCCAAGAGGCGCAGGGCCTTGCGCGTGAGCAACTCGGGGTCACCGGGGCCGGCACCGACCAAATAGACCGTGCCCGTCGGGCGGAAAGCGAGGGAAGAAGGAGGCCTGTCGCGGTGGTCAGCAATCATCACGCCAAAGGGTTTTTCGGGGATTTTGAGAGGTGAAAGGGATCAAACATGACTTCTTTAGTAGATATGACGAGTTTTAGGCTTTACGCGCGGCGGCTTGGGCGCAAGCAATCTCGGCGTCATGCCCGACTTTTCAAACGAAACCGTCAATCAATGGAATGCCCAGCTGCGCACCCAGTCGCCGTTGGACATCGTGCGTTGGGCAATTGCGCAGGCCGGCGGCCGCGCCCTCGTTTCGACGAATTTTCGACCCTACGAAGCCGCGATTCTCCACTTGGCGGTGCAGGCGCAGGCGGACCTCCCGGTGCTCTGGGTCGATCACGGCTACAACCGCCCGGCGACCTACCGGCACGCGGAGGAATTGACCGCGCGCCTGAAGCTGAACCTCAAGCCCTATTTGCCGCGCGTCACTGCCGCCCATCGCGATGCGATTCATGGCCCGATCCCGACGACGGAGGATGAGGCCGGGCTGAAGAAGTTCAGCGCCGTGATGAAGCTGGAACCGTTTCAACGCGGCATGAAGGAGCTCGCGCCGACCGTATGGATCACGGCGCTGCGCAAGGTGCAGAACCCCAATCGGGCCGGTCTCGACATCGTCTCGGCCGATGAGAATTTCGGCGCGCTCAAGGTGAGCCCGTTTTTCTATTGCAGCGATGCGGAGCTCGACACCTACCTCGCGCAACACCAGCTCCCGAACGAGTGGGATTATTTCGATCCGGCCAAGGCCGACGAGAAACGCGAATGCGGTCTGCACGCCGCCTGGGGAAAAAAAGCGGTCAACGCCTAAGCAACGCCGGGAAAATCGCCGCCCTCATGTCCAGCTACCATCTCGACCACCTGCAACATCTCGAAACCGAGGCCATTCACATCATGCGGGAAGTTGCGGGCGAATTTGAGCGCCCCGCGCTGCTGTTTTCCGGTGGGAAGGATTCCATCTGTCTCCTGCGGCTGGCGGAAAAGGCGTTTCGTCCGTCGGACCTGCCGATGCCGTTGCTCAACGTCGACACGGGCCACCACTTTCCCGAGCTCAACGAATTTCGCGACCGCCGCGCGCAGCAGCTCGGCGGGAAACTGATCGTGCGCACCGTCGAGGATGCGATCGCGAAAGGCATCGCGCAACCCGCGCCGGGCGAGATCAGCCGCAACCGGCTGCAGATCCCCACGCTGCTCGCCGCGATCGAAGAGTTCCGTTTCGATTGCTGCATCGGCGGCGCGCGCCGCGATGAGGAAAAGGCCCGCGCCAAGGAGCGGTTCTTCAGCTTCCGCGACAGCTTCGGCCAGTGGGATCCGAAAAACCAACGTCCGGAAATTTGGAATCTTTACAACGGCCGGCTGAATCCGGGGGAAAACATGCGCGTGTTCCCGATCAGCAACTGGACGGAGATGGATGTGTGGGAATATATCCAGCGCGAAAACCTCGAGGTCCCGAGCATTTATTTCAGCCACAAGCGACCGTGCGTGCGCCGCGGCGGCCAGTGGCTGCCGGTCAACGCGCTGGTGCCGCCGAAGGCCCACGAGGAGGTGCGCGAGCTCGTCGTGCGCGTCCGTACCATCGGCGACATTATCAGCACCGGTTGTGTGGAGTCGCCGGCCACGACGACGGGCGACATTATCGCCGAGATCGCCGCCGCCCGGGTGACCGAGCGCGGCTCTCGCGCCGATGATAAATCCTCCGAGGCGGCCATGGAAGACCGAAAAAAAGCCGGCTATTTCTGAACTCATTTACCGAAGACGTCATGCCTCTTACCGCCCTTGCCAGCGCCACGCCCGTGCCCGTCGATATCCTCCGCTTCAATACGTGCGGCAGTGTGGACGACGGCAAATCCACGCTCATCGGCCGCCTGCTCTACGATTCCAAATCGCTGATGGAGGATCAGATCGAGGCGCTGGAGCGCTCCGCCGACATCACCGGCGGCGGTCAGATCAATCTCGCCAATCTCACCGACGGCCTCCGGGCCGAGCGCGAGCAGGGCATCACGATTGATGTTGCGTACCGCTACTTCGCGACGCCGCGCCGGAAATTCATCATCGCGGACACGCCGGGCCACGTCCAATACACGCGTAACATGGTGACGGGCGCCTCGTCGGCGAACCTGTCCATCATCCTCGTCGATGCGCGGACGGGGGTGATCGAGCAGAGCCGCCGGCACACGGCCATCGCCGCGCTGCTGCGGATTCCGCACCTCGTTGTGGCCATCAACAAAATGGACCTCGTCGGGTGGAGCGAGGCGCGCTTTTTGGAGATCCGCGCGCAGTTCGAGGAGTTTCTGCCGCGGCTCGATATCAAGGATGTAAAGTTCATCCCGATGAGCGCGCTCAATGGCGACAACGTCGTCGATGCCTCGGTGCACACGCCGTGGTATGTCGGTCCGACGTTGCTCGGCCACCTCGAGACGGTGCACATCGCGAGCGATTGGAATCTCAACGGTTTCCGCCTCCCGGTGCAGTGGGTCAACCGCCCGAACAATCCGACGGATGCGTCGCTCCACGATTTCCGCGGCTTCAGCGGCCAGATCGCCGGCGGGATCGTCCGCACGGGGCAGAAGATTATTGCGTTTCCCGCCGGGATCGTGACCACGGTGAAACAGATTTGGACCTACGACGGTCCGGTCGAGGAGGCGTTTTGCCCGCAGTCGGTCACGCTCGTGCTCGAACACGACATCGACATCAGCCGCGGCAGCATGCTGGTCGGTCTCGATCACCTGCCCGGTTCCAACACGGAATTGCAGGCCGAAGTCTGCTGGATGCACGCGCGGCCGCTCCAACCCGGCAAGCGCTATTTCCTCAAACACACGACCCACACCGTGCAGGTGTCGGTCACGGAAATCGTCAATAAGCTGAACCTCGCGACGCTGGAATCCGATCCCGCGCCGGCGGAATTAGGCGTGAACGATATTGGCGAGATTCGCCTGCGGGCGGCCAAGCCGCTGGTGTTCGACGGCTACGCGATCAACCGGCTGACCGGATCGTTCATTTTGATTGAGCAGGGCACGAACGCGACGGTGGCGGCGGGCATGTTGTGCCCGCCACGCGAAATCGTGAAACCCGAAAACGGGGACTATGTGATATGAAGGCGCCAGTTCTGCTGCACGGCGGCGATTCGCATCTGCGCAGCATCGTCAAGGCGGTGAGTTGGCGCTGCGTGGGCACGCTCGACACGTTTTTGGTGAGTTTTTTGGTGCTGTCCCTCAGCGGAGCCGCGGACAGCTCGCTGGCGGCGATGAAGGTCTCCGGTGGGATTGCCGGAGTGGAGGTCATTACCAAGGTCGCGCTCTATTATCTGCACGAACGCACGTGGGCGCGGATTTCGTTCGGCCGCCCGCGTCTGCCGACGACCGACGAGAGTGCCGCGGAGAACGTGCCGTGAAGATCTCGGTCAAAGTGGATTATGCCTGCCGGGTGATGGCCGAGCTCGCGCGCCTGCACGGCTCGGGCGGCCTCGCGCAGATCGAGCACCTCGCGAAGGCGGAGGCGGTACCCGCGAATTTTCTCGCCCAAATTCTCCTCAAGCTCCGCGACCACGGCCTGATCACGAGTCGGCGCGGCAACCAGGGCGGCTACACGCTGGCGCGCGCGCCGGAGGAAATTTCGCTCTACGATATATTGATGGCCGTGGAGGGAAAGTGCCTGCACCTCAGCGGTAATTTTGACGGCCGCAGCGGCCGGCGGTTGAAGCAGGTCTGGGAGGAGATCAGCGAAGCGTTGGTGAAGAAAACCAAGACCTACACGCTTGACCAACTCGCCTCAAAAGGGACGGCGGCGATGTATTATATTTGAGGCGGCGGCGGGCTCGGCCGGGTGAGCCGACGCGGGGCGGCCAAAAACGGCGCGGGCGGTGGGTAGATCCAGGCCGTGAATCCAGGCAGAGACCGGAGGGAGCGGGTGAAGCCGGATCCGGCGGCGGGCGCCGGGGGGGGCGAAAATGGAGCGGGGTGACGATTGGACTGGAACGGCGCGGCGAACGCCTCAAGTTGCCAGCGATGAACGAAGACATCCTCAAATCCATCCACGAAGAATTGGTCGCGATCCGCCAGCTCCTGGCTGAGGCCAACAAAGCCCCGGCGCGCAGCGCACCGGCGCGGGCGACGACTTCAGTTTCGAGCTATTCCAGCAGCGGTGGCGGTGCGGATGAAGTGATTTTGCAGCCGACGGAAGTGATCCCGAATGCGGGCGACGTGCAGGTGCATTTCGGGAAGAACAACGGCGTCGCGCTCTCTAAGCTGAGCGAGCGTTCGCTCTCGTGGTATGCGACGGAGCAGCCGCCGCGCCTCGACAGCAGCGGCAAGCCGTATCCGCCGCGCCCGCAAGAGACGACGCTGCGCAATGCGGCGCGCACGCTTTGGCACCAGAACAAGGGCACGCTCGGCCAGCCCGACGCGCCGAAGGGCGCGGGGCCGGCGGCGACGCCGGCGGTGGCCACGGAATCTTCGGCCCACTTGTCGGACGAAGAGAACGTGCCGTTCTGACGGACCGCATCGGCAAGTATCCGATTCAAGAGTGGGGCGGGTCTCTGACCCGCCTTTTTTGCGTTTTTCCGCGTGGAGTCGGCAGGCAGGTCAGAGACCTTGCCCTACTCCTTGCGCGCGACGGCGACCGCGCAGACCATGTCGCTGGGCTGGCGTGAATGCGGGGCGATGGACGGGAAGGTGAGTCGGTTCACCGTGCCGAAGTGCAGCGGGAGAAAAACTTGGCCGGGTTGCACCGTCGGCGTCACGAGCGCGATGGCTGCGACGGTGCCGCGACGGGAGCGAACCGTGACGCGGTCGCCGGCGGCGAGGCCGAGGCGGGTGGCGTCGTCGGGATTGATTTCCGCGGTGAGAATGGTGGGGGCGAGGTTGCGGAGCAGGGCGCTTTTGTCGGTGCGCGAGCCCGTGGGCCACTGGGGGAGGAGCCGCGGCCCGTGAGCAGGATAAACGGGTAGTCGGCGTCGGGTGGCTCCGGCATCGGGCGCGGGGCGTCGAAGTAGAACCGGGTGCGGCCGTCAGGGGTGAAGAATTTTCCGTCGGCGAAGAGGCGGCGCTGCTGCTCCGGAAGCTGGACGTTGCGCGATGGGCGGGGAGAGTCGGACGAAGCCGGCTCGCTGGCGCTCGCCGCTCCGGTGGAGGCGGCGTAGGGCCATTGGATGCCGCCGGAGTCCGCGATGTGGGCATAGTCACGGCTGCCGGTGAAATCGCAGGGTTGGCTGGCGGAGAGCTTTTCAGGATTTTAAAAACGGCGGCGGGCGACGACCCCGCGCGGAAGAGGGCGCCGCAGCCCCAGACTTCGGCGACGAGTGGGAAGATCGCGAAGTCGCTGAGGGCCTGGCCGGGCGCGCGGGAGACTTTTTCCGCGCCGGCGAGGCGGGGTTCGCTGGTGATGAAAATGCCGTCCTTTTTGCCCCAGCCGGCGGCGGGCAGGACGAGGTCGGCGAGCTGGGCCGTCTCGGTCGTCGCAGACATGTCCTGCACGACGAGGAAATCGAGTTTCGCGAGGAGGGTCCGATCGCGGGATTGGTTGATCCACGAGTGCGCGGTGTTGATGGCGATGACCCAGAGGTCGCGGATCGCGCCGCGTTCGATGGCGTCGAGGATTTGGTCATACGCGTAGCCGGAGCGGTCCGGAATGAGCGCGGGGTCGAGGCCGAGCGTGGCGGCCACGTGGGCGCGGTGGACGGCGTTGGAGGTGTCGTAGCCGCCGAGGAGAGACGTGGCGTTGCACTGACCGGTGATGGAGTTGGCGCCGGTGCCGGGGCGGCCGATGTTCCCGGTGATCAACGCGAGGTTGATGATGGCCTGGGCGGTGCGCGTGGCTTTGGGGCTTTGGTTGACGCCCATGGTTCACCAGAAGGAAACGCGTTCGCGGGTGGAGATGATGTCGGCGAGGCGGTGGAGCGTGGCAAGGGGCACGCCGGTTGCGGCGGCGGTGTGGGCGGACGTCCCAAGGTGAGCCGGCAGAGAAGCCGTCGAGCTGGCCCGGGCGGAGGTGGGCGAGCATCTGGGGCGGCGGGATGGTGATGAGGGAGACGTTCTTGTCGGCGTTGATGCCGCCGGCGGCGAGGTCGTAGCGCATTCACAGGGCGTGCGTACCGGGCGGAAACGTCATGGCGAAGGAGAGAGGCTCGCCGAGTTTTTTGGCGGCATCGACGAATGGCTTCAGGACTTAGGGGTCGGCGCCGACTTTGTCCTTCTAATCGGACTTGAGCGTGATGGCCTGGCCGTTGGAGTTGACCATCGACGGGATGATCATCGGTTTTTCCAGGGAGCCGAGGAGACCCATCGAGGAAGCGAGGGGCATGCCGGTGAGCATGGGGGTGGCCTGGTTGTCGCCGTTGGAGAGCGCGTCGCGGATGGCGGCCCAGTTGGCGCTTTTGGTGATGGTGGCGTTAATGCCGTATTTTTAGAAAAAGCCTTTTTCCTCGGCGATGACGAAC
>CANHJG010000073.1 GCA_947461205.1 Opitutia bacterium | reverse complement strand
CCATCGCCCAGGCCGGTCGCGCGCAGGCCGAAGCCACCATTCAACGCAACCTCCCCGGGCGCCTCTTCGCGTTCACCGCCGTCCGCTACGCCGTCCGCACCGCCGACCGTCCCGCGTATCTGCCGACCACCTACGTCGTGCCTCGGGCCGGCCACGAAGCCGCCCTGGGCCACGGCCTGCGGACTGGCCCAACCCGCCCCGAAGTCACCGACCTCGACGGCATCACTCAGGCCGCCTGCTGCGCGAAACGCCACCGGGTCCGCATCGCCGACCTCGCCGCCGCACTCGCCCGCCGCATCCGCCGCCACGACGACCTCGTCGTCGCCCGGCTCACGAAGAAACTCCGCACCGCGCTCGGGCGCTGAGCCGGTCCGCGTCACCACCGGCGTCTCCAAAAGAACTTCCGTTTGCGCCTTGGCGTCCCGACGCGGACGGTCTTTCGTCCTCGGCTCCCCCGTGTCCACCATCGCCCCAGCCTCCGCTTCGCCTTCGCCCCCGCGCAAGCTCTCTCTCGGTGTCATCTTTCTCACCCTCTACATCGACCTGATCGGCTTCTCCATCATCTTCCCTCTCGGGCCCGATCTCCTCGCCCACTACCTCAGCCTCGAAGGTCACAGCGGCGTCCTCGGCTGGCTCCTCGCCCACCTCGACACCGTCGCCCGCGCCCTCGGCAAGGACAGCAACTTCGCCGCCGTCCTCTTCGGCGGCGTAATCAGCTCCGTCTTTTCCCTGCTCCAGTTTGTCTTCGCCCCCTTCTGGGGCGGCCTCAGCGACCGCCTCGGCCGCCGCGCCGTCCTGCGCTGGACCGTCGCCGGCACCGCCCTCGGTTACCTGTTCTGGGCGCTCAGTGGCTCGTTTGGGCTCTTCCTGCTCTCCCGCCTCGTGAGCGGCGCCTTCAGCGGCAATCTCTCCGTCGCCACCGCCGCCGTCGCCGACGTCACCTCGCGCACCGAACGCTCCAAAGCCATGGGCCTCGTCGGCGCCGCTTTCGGCCTCGGCCTCGTCACCGGCCCCACCATCGGCGCCTTCACCGCCCACCTCAACCTCCTCGCCGACTACCCGGAACTCGCCCGCTACGGCATCAACCCGTTCTCCCTCCCCGCGCTCATCGCCTTCGTCCTCTGCCTCGTCAACCTCAGCTGGATTTCCCTCCGCTTCACCGAGACGCTGCCCGCCGCCACCCGCACCGCGGCCCGCGCACCGCGCACCCAAAACCCCCTCCGCGCCATCCTCCTGCTCGACAACGCCGACATCCGTCGCGCCAACGTCGTCGCCTTCATCTTCTCGCTCGCCTTCGTGGCGATGGAAACCGCCCTCACCTTCCTCGCCGCCGAACGCTTCGGCTACACCGCCCGCCAAAACGGCTACCTCCTCGGCTTCCTCGGCCTCTGCGCCATCATCACCCAGGGCTGGCTCGTCCGCAAACTCCTCAAAACCCAGCCCGAAACCAAGGTTCTCACCATCGGCCTCGCCGCCTCCGCCCTCGGCCTCGTCGTCATCGGTTTCGCCCTGCAACCGTGGATCCTCTACGTCGGCCTCGCCCTCCTCGCCCTCGGCTCCGGCCTCGTCAACCCCGCCTCCACCGGCCTCATTTCGCTCTACGCGAGCGCCGCCGAACAGGGCCGCGTCCTCGGCATCTTCCGCTCGCTCGGCTCCCTGTCCCGCGCCATCACCCCAATCCTCGCCGGCACCGTCTTTTGGATTTTCAGCGGACGCACCCTCTTCGTCGCCGCCGCCGTGCTCTCCGTCATCGCCCTCGTCCTCAGCACGCGCCTCCCCAAGCCCGTGAAATGAACCCAGCGGACCGCACCCCGGGAACCGAACGCCGCCACCCCGTTTCCCGCCGGGGCCTCCCGCTCTTCTGCGGTCTGCTGGTTTCCGCCCTCTGCCTGTTTTCCCCCGGCTGCGCCTCCCTCGCCTCGCCATTTCGCCGCACGCCCCCGCGTCCCGGCCGCACCTCCCTCGCTTCGAAACTCGTCGTCGTCCCCACCCAGGCCATCGGTAATTTCCTCGTCGTCGAAGGCAAATGGGACCGCTCCGGCCCGTATCACTTCCTGGTCGACACCGGCTCCTCCGTCACCCTCGTCACCCCCGCGTTCGCCCAACGCTACGCCACCAAAGACGCCCCGCCCCCCGACGCCCCGCGCGTCCGCGTCCGCTCCGCCGACGGCCAGGTCGCCGAACTCCGGCCCACCACCCTCCGCCAGCTCGGCATCGGCGACGCGCGGTTCGACGACGTGTTCGCCCTCGTCTACGATTGCGCCACGCTCTCCGCCCACCTCGGCGTCAAAATCGACGGCATCCTCGGCTTCCCACTTTTCCGCGAAACCCTCCTCACCCTCGACTACCCCCGCGGCCGCGTCCTCCTGCAGCCGACCCGCTCCACCGCCCTCATTCCCGGCACCGCCATCCCCCTCAACGACGCGAGCAAGACCCCCCTCATCTCCCTGCGCCTCGGCGACCGCCGCATCGTGGCCCTGATCGACTCCGGCAGCGACTCCCCGCTCAGCCTCAATCCCGTCGGCCTCGAGCCCGCCTTCGCCAGCCCGCCGCGTCCCGGCGCCACCGTCAGCACGCTCACCGGCGACCGTCCCCAGCAAATCGGCCGCCTCGCCGACACCCTCGGCATCGGCGACTACCAGCTGCCCCGCCCCATCGTCGAGCTCACCGACGAGCTCTCCTCCCTCGGCGGCGGCATCCTGAAAAATTTTACCCTCACCTTCGATCAGGAGCACGACCGCGTGCATTTCCAGCGCGACACGCGCGAGCCCATCGCCTCGCCGCCCCGCCGCAGCGCCGGCATCAGCTTCAGCAAGACCCCGGCCTACTGGCGCATCGCCGGCGTCGTCCCGCTCTCCCCGGCCGCGCAGGCCGGCATCCGGACCGGCGACCTGCTCACTCATCTCAATGGCGAGCCCGTCGCGAAATGGGACGTCAACCGCTACGAGCAGCTCATCGCGTCCGCCGAAAAACTCGTCTGCCGCTTCCTGCACGGCGCCCACGAGACCGACCAAGAAGTCCGCATCTTCGAACTCGTCCCGTAGTCCGGCGCGCCCGCGCGCGCCGCGCGGATGAACGCGGCCGTTCCAACGGGGCAAGCCTGCGTCTGGCCGGCCCGTCGTTCAACCGTCACCGTGCACTCGTCAATTCCTGCGCAGCAGGAAAGCGGCCGCCCCGTCGTGCCCCGTCACCCACGGGAAACTCTGCACGCTCGTCTCCAGCTTGAACGGCCCGCCCGCCCGACTGTTGAAAAACTCCGTGACCACCCGCTCGTTCTCCGCCGCGTCGATGCTGCAGGTCGAGTAAACCAGCCGCCCGCCCGGCGCCACCAGCCGCGCCGCCGCGTGCAACAACGCGAGCTGCTGCTTCGGGTGCTTCTTGAAATCGCCCTCCTGCAGCCGCCACTTCACGTCGGCCCGGTGCCGCATCACGCCGGTGTTCGAACACGGCACATCGATCAGCACCGCGGAAAAACTCTCCGGCAGCGCGTGCTCGCGCAACGCCATGACCGGTTCCGCCAGCACGTCGGCTTGCACCAGCGCCACGTCGACGCCGTTCGCCCGCGCGAGATTCTCCTTCAACCGGTCGATCCGCGCGCCCGGCAGATCCATCCCAACCACCTTGCCCGCCGGCGCCGCGGCCGCGGCATCGATCCCCGCCGGCCCCGCCGCCAACGCCTTCATCGTATCCGCGATCAGGAGGCTCTTGCCGCCCGGCGCCGCGCAGACATCGAGCACCGTCTCGCCCGCCCGGGGCGCGAGCATCTCGACGGCGAGCCGCGTGCCCGGGTCCTGCAGATACAGCTTCCCGCTCTTGAGCAGCGGCTCGACCTTCGTCCACTTGCCCGACTCCACTTCAAAAAACCCGGCCCACTGCGTCGGCTTGAGCATCGCCGGCACCTCTTCCCCGGTCGCCCGCCAGCGCGCATACACCTTCGCGGGCTGCTGGTTCCATTCCAGCAACGACCGCGTCGCGTCCGCGCCGAACTCCCGCAGCCAGCGCGTCACGAGCCACTCCGGATGGGAAAAATAGTCCGCCAGCGCCGCCGCCGTCGCCGCCTTGCCCGTCGCCGGCGCCGGACCCGCGAGGGCCACCACCAGCTTGCGCACGACCGCATTAACCAACCGCGCCTCGGCCGGACTCGCCAACGTCTTCGTCTGCTCCACCGCATGGTGCACGATCTTCGCCGTCAGCCCGTCGGCCTCCGGCGTGCCCTTCGCCTCGATCAGCTCGAAGCCCGCCACAAACAGCACCGCCCGCGTCGAAAACCGCGGCGGGTGCACGATCAGCCGGCCCAGTTCCGACTCCAGGCGACCAAAATGCCGCACCACGCCGAACACCAGATGCTGGCACCGCGCGCGCTCCGCCCCCGCCAACCCAGCCGGCAGGGTGTCCAGCAACGCGTCGAGGCGTTCCCGCCGCTCCAACCACCGCGCCAGCAGATTGACCGCCGCCAGCCACGCACCCGCAGGGATCGCCGGGCTCATCGGCAACCTCCGCCCACATTTCGGACGCTTGGCGCCATCGTTTCGACACACAGTTTGACAAGGCTACTCATTATCCGCTCAACTCTCCGGTTCACGCCCGTCTACACGCAACCATGAATTCCGAAGCCGTTTCCGCGCTCATTGCCAAAACCCCGTCCCTCAAGGCGGCCAAAGCCAAACTTGAGACTATGGAACCGGGTTCCTACGTCATCCACCGCAGCTGGGGTTTCGGCCAGATCAAGAGCTACGACGACGCCTCCCAGCGCCTCCTCATCGATTTCAAAGACAAGAAAAAGCACCCGATGGACCCGGCGTTCTGCATCACGACCATGGACGTGCTGCCCGCCAACCACCTCCTCGTCCGCAAGGAAACCGAGCCCAAGAAGATCCTCGAACTCATCGCCGATAACCCCGCGCAGCTCGTCGTCGAGGCCCTCCAGGCCTACCCGAACAACGCCGCCACCGTAATCGAGATGGAGATCACGCTCGCGCAGGTCGTCGGCGAAGATAAGTTCAAAAAATGGTGGGCCGCCGCCAAGAAGCTCGTCGCTAAAGACCCGCGCGTGTCCGTCCCGGAAAAGAAAACCGACTGCTACGTCGTCCGAGAGGTCCCGGTTTCCGCCGAGGACGAAATCCTCGAACAGTTCACCACCACCCGTTCCGCCCGCCGCCGCATCGCCCTCGCCGAGGAACTGATGGACGCCACCGGCAAGAAGGACATCAAAGCCGACCTTTCCCTCGTCCTCAAGGGCGTCGCCGACGCCGTCAAGGATTCCAACCAGCTCGACGCCTCCGAGCGCCTCTATGGAGCCGCCGTCCGCGACGACCTCGCCGCCTACACCGGCAGCGCAGTCACCTTCGAGCCCACCCAGGCCTCCCTCGTCGCCGTCGTCCGCGACCTCCCCGCCATCGCCGAGAAGGTCCCGGTCCACTTCCAGTCCCGCCTGCTCGAGCTGATCCACGCGACCCACCCCATCGAGAGCCGCGACATCCTCTTCAACCTGCTGAAGAGCTCGCAGGGCAAGTTCACCACTGAGTGCATCAACTTCCTCGTCGAGCACGACCACTCCGCCGAACTCGCCGCCACCCTCACCCGTTGGCAGACCGAGCAGAATCTCCGCGCCCCGGTCCTCCTTTGGATCGTGAAGAATCGCCACTCGAAAAAATTCGCCAAGCTCCTCAACGAGCTCATCTCACCGCGCCTGCTCAGCTCCATCTTCTTCGCCATCGATTACGAGGCCCTCCAGGCCGCCAGCGCCCGCCGCATCCCGCTCGGCGACATCCTCTCCGAGGACACCGACCTCATCTCCGACCTCCTCTCCACCGCCGACCCCGAAACGGCCCGCGATCTCGCGAACACCCTCATGCTCAACCAGGGCTTCGAGGAACTCACCAAGAAGTCGCTCCTCGCCCGCTTCATCAAAATCTTCCCGAAAATCCAGTCCCTCGTCGCCGCCGACGCGGAGAGCAAGGAAGAGCAGCTCCTCGTTTCCAAGCCCAGCTTCGAGCGCAAGCGCGAGGAATACGAAACCATCGTCTCCAAAAAAATCCCGGAGAACTCCAAAGCCATCGCCACCGCCCGCGAACACGGCGACCTCAAGGAAAACTCCGAATACAAGATGGCCAAGCAGGACCAGCAGGTCCTCATGGCGCAGAAGACCAACCTCGAAAAAGAACTCGGCCGCGCCCGCGTCAGCAATTTCAAGGAAGCCTCCACCGATCAGGTCGGCGCCGGCACCATCGTCACCGTCAAAGCCAGCGGCAAGACCACCACCTACACCATCCTCGGCGCCTGGGACGGCGATGCGGAAAAGAACATCATCTCCTACAAGACGGCCCTCGGCGCCGCCCTCGTCGGCAAAAAGGTTGGAGACACCGTCAAGGTGAAGACCGGCTCCTCCGACGAAGACTACTCCATCGTCAGCATCGCCCGCTACGCCGACAAAAATTGATCCCGCCGGGAGCGCGGCCCCCTGCCCGCCGCTCTCCGCTAAAAAACCCGCCTCTTCACCGAGGCGGGTTTTTCATGGACCAAAATCTCCGCGGCTCGCCCGGCCCGCCGGCCTGCGCGGTCTCCGCCGTTCCCTCGCCGCCGGACGGCTCCCGGGCCTCGTGTCCCGCCTCGGCGCCGCGCCGGCCGACGCCCACGACGGTGTCGTCGCCGCCCTCGCCCCCGCCCGCCCTCACGACCCGCCGGCTCGAACACCGAACCCGCCTCCCCCTCGGCGCCGGCCGGTTTCTCGGCTCGGCCACGTGGTGGCGCGTCCTCCGTTTCACCGCCGCCCCACTCGGCGCGCGCGACCGCACCGGCGGCCTCCGCACCCTAAACGTCGGTCCGGTCGCAGGCGCGCGACCTTTGGCTTCGGGCAACTCGCCCGGTCGGTTGTAGCGCCTGCTTGCAGGCGATTCCGAACCGCCCCAGCGTCTCCTCCGCGTGAACGCTTCCTGGGACATCCTCAAAACCCTCTCCGACCCCACCCGCCTGCGCCTCCTCGCCCTCGTGGCACGCGAGGAACTCTCCGTGGCCGAGCTCCAGGAAATCCTCGGCATGGGCCAGTCCCGCATCTCCTCCCAGCTCGCGCTCCTCCGGCAGGTCAACCTCGTCACCGACCGCCGCGAGGGCAAAAAAGCCTTCTACTCCCTCCGCGCCGGCGTGCCGCCCAAGACCCTCGCACTCCTGCGCTCCGCCATCGAGTCCGTGGCCGAACTCCCCGTCGTCGCCGAAGACCGCGGTAACCTCGACCGCATCCTCCAAAAACGCCGCCGTACCCAGGAACAATATTTCAACCTCATCGCCGGCCGCCTCGGCAAACACCACTGCCCCGGCCGCTCCTGGGAAGCCATCGGCCACCTCGCACTCCGGCTCACCCCCGCCATCGACATCGCCGACCTCGGCGCCGGCGAGGGCCTCGTTTCCCAGCTCCTCGCCCACCGCGCCCGCTCCGTCTCCTGCATCGACAACTCTCCCCGCATGGTCGAAGTCGGCACCGAGCTCGCGAAGAAAAACGGCCTCTTCAATCTCACCTATCAGCTCGGCGATATCGAAAGCGTCCCGCTCCCGGACAAATCCGTCGACCTCGCCATCCTCTCCCAGGCGCTCCATCACGCCCAACACCCCCAGACCGCCGTCAACGAGGCCTTCCGCATCCTCCGCCCCGGCGGCCAGATCCTCATCCTCGACCTCAACGAACACACCTTCGAGAAGGCCCGCGAACTCTACGCCGATGTCTGGCTCGGTTTCAAAGAAAGCGCCCTCCACGCCTTCCTCAAGAAATCCGGCTTCGCCAAAGTCGAAGTCACCGCCGTCGCCCGCGAAACCGCCGAACCCCACTTCGAAACCCTCCTCGCCAGCGGCCTCAAACCCGCCCGCTGACGCCGTCCGCGCCCCCCCCCCTTCCGCGCCCTCGTCCCCGATGCTCCACGCTCTCCTCGCCGACGGGTCCTTCTTCGGCCTCGTCACAAAGTTTTTCTGGCTCGTCCAACTCGGCCTGATCGTCCACGTCTTCAAAACCGGCCGCCCCTATTGGTGGATCTGGATCCTCCTCATCGCCCCCGCCATCGGCGGCCTCGCCTATGTCCTGGTCGAGCTGCTCCCCGAACTGCGCGTGCCCGGCGGCGCCACCGTCTCGTGGAAGCCCCGCGCCTGGCGGATCCACGAACTCCGCGCCGCGATTGAGGAAACTGATACCGTCAAGCTCCGCCTCACCCTCGCCGCCGAACTCCTCGCCGCCCACCACCCCGACGAAGCCCGCACCGTCGCCGAGGATTGCCTGCACGGCGTCTTTCGCGACGACCCGCACACCCTCGCCGCCGTCGCCCGCTACCGGCTTGAAGCCGGCCAATTCAACGACGCGCTCGCCGCCCTCGACCTGATCACGATCAAGGCCGACCGCATGCTCGCCCTCGCCGTCACGCTCCTCCGCGGTCGCGCCCTCGTGCTGGCCGGACGCCACGCCGAGGCCCAGGCCGCCCTCCGCGAAATCGTCGCCACCCACCTCGGCGAGGAACCCCGCTACTTTCTCGCGGTATCCCTCCAACAATCCGGCGACGTCGCCGCCGCCCGCGCCCTGTGGGAGGATATTCGCAAACGTTTCCGCCGCGCCGGCCGCGGCTGGCGTAACACCGAAAAACGCTGGTTCAAACTTTCCGCCGAACGTCTCCGCACCACCACGGTCTGACCCGTTCACCTTCTCCGGACTTACGTCGCCCCTCCTTTTCGCTCACCCATCCTCCCCCCCCGCCATGCCCAACGACGAACCCCTGCTCCACCAACTCGGCGCCTTCGACCCCGCCGAAGCCACCCGCCTCGTCGACCTCCTCGAAAAAAGCGGGATCGACTTCGAAATCGAGACCGACCAATCGGCCCTCTCCGGCTCCAACGACTTCTCCGGCCTCCACTTCGGCGTCAACCCCGAGGGCGCGAAAATCCTCCTCTTCGTCCCCGAACCCGACCTCGCCCGCGCGCAGGCCCTCTTGCTCAGCCTCTCGTGAACCGCCGCCTCGCCCCCGCCTGCCTCGCCCTGCTGCTCGCCCTCCCCTTCGCCGCCGCCCTCGCCGCCCCGCAGGAAAAAGCCCGCGACGAACGACTCGTCCTCTTCGGCCAGCGCCGCGTGACCCTCGCCGTTCCCGCCGGCTTCGTGTTTTCCAGCGACAAGGACGAACGTGGCCTGATCACGGCCCGCCTCGCGGATCCGAAGGAAAAAATCACCCTCCAGATTTCTTTCCTCCCCGACACCGACGGCGAGTTCGCCACCCCGCGCGGCCGCAAAGAATTTCTCGTCCAAACCTTCCAGCGCTACGTCGCCGGCTCGGTCGAACAGGCCATGCAGTTCGAGGAACTCGAACCCCGCGCCGGCGCCGGCACCTACTGCGTCTTCACCGACCAGGACCTCGTGGGCAAAACGAAGTGGCCGCCCGGCGAATACCTTCACGCCACCACCGGCGTCAAAACGTGGCGCGGCTGCCTCGCGGTTTTCACGCTCATGAGCCAGAGCACCACGTCCGACGAGTATCGCGCCGCCATGAAACTCCTCCGCGAAAGCCTCGTCGAACCGCCGCTCACCCCCCTGCGCTGAACGGCCCGCCGCCGCCGCGCTCGCCGACCGCCCGCGCACCCGCCGCCTACTTGGTCTCGCCCACCGCGGCCGCCGCGGCCTTCGCGTCCAACGTTTTCAACGCCGCCTCGCGCACCGCGGTGATCGACACATTGTTCTGCGGCACCTCGATCTGGGTCTGAAACCGCGTGTCCGCCGCCGTGTAGTTCGCCGCCACCGCGGACAGCAACGGCATCACCGACTCGATCCGCCCCGCCAGCCCCTGGATCGACACCCGCACATTCCAGATCTCGGCCTCACGGGAATTTTCCATCGCCTTCGCGCGGTTCGGCCGCGCCGAAAGCTCGAGAAACGTCTCCCGCGCCGCCGGGTCCGCGCGGGGCGCACTTTCCTGGCCGCAGCTCACTTCGACGATCAGGTCCGGCACCGCGATGGCCGGCGCCTCAAACATGCCCGCGTGCGCCAGCGCTGCGCTCACGCAGGCCGCGATCACCCCGACGTTGGCCTGGCTCTGGGTGATGACCGATTTTTTCCCCACCAACCGGAACGACTTTCCGGCCGGCTTCTCGACGTCCGCCGCGCAGATCGCGTCGACCGTGACCTTGTGTTTCGGGCTAAAAATATTCCCGCACCCCGCCAGCAACCAGGCCGCCATCACGCCCGCCAGCAGCGCGCCCCCCCGTGAAACCCAGTTGCGTCCGTTCGGATTCATGCGTGTGTCGCTCTCCTCCATAGCCGCTCGCGACCGGTTCGCAACCCGGGACGCGTAACGAAAACGTTACCACGCTCTGTCACGCCGGCCTTCACTCGACCTTCACCCGCGCCCGGTAGAACGCATCGCACCGCGCGTAGATCTCCTTCGGTGACTCCAGCGTCAGTGCCTCCGCCGCCAGCGCCCGCGCATCGACCATCGTCATCGCCCGCACGATGTACTTCACCGACGGCACCCACGTCGGAGACATGCTCAGCCCGTCGACCCCCAGCCCGAGCAGCAACGGCGCGAACACCGGATCGCCCGCCATCTCGCCACACACGCTCACCGGCACCCCGCGCTTGTGCGCCTCGTCGACGATGTATTTCAGCGTCCGCACGACCGCCGGATGCGTCGGCTCATAGAGGTGCGCGATCCGGTCGTTCACCCGGTCGATCGCGAGCAGATATTGGATCAGATCGTTTGTGCCGATGCTGAAAAACGCGCAGTCCTTCGCTAAAATATCCGCCGTCATCGCCGCGCTCGGAATCTCGATCATCGCCCCCACCTGCAGCTTCGCGTCAAAGGCCACCCCGCGCGATTTCAACTCAACCATGCACTCGCCGAGCACGACATTGGCGCGCAGGAGTTCCTCGCTGCCGCTGATCATCGGATACATCACCCGCACCGTACCGTGCGCACTGGCCCGCAGAATCGCCCGCAGCTGGTCCTTGAAGATCGCCGGATGCTCAAGACAAAACCGAATCGCGCGGAAACCCATGAACGGGTTGTTCTCCTTCGGGAACAGGTCCGGATTCCCCATCATCGGCTTGTCCCCGCCCAGGTCGAGCGTGCGAATGATCACCGGCAGCGGCGCCAGCGACTCCGCCACTTCCTTGTAGGCCAGAAATTGCTCCTGCTCCGTCGGAATGCGCGCCGCGTTGAGAAACAGATACTCCGTGCGGTAGAGCCCCACGCCCTCCGCGCAATACGCCTTCACCTGCGAAACTTCGTCCACCTTCTCGATGTTCGCCATCAGCGCCACCGCCACCCCGTCGAGCGTCACCGCCGCCTGCCGGTTCGCCTCCAGCAACCGGGCCTCAAATGATTTCTTCCGCTCCTGGATTTTCCCGTAGCGAAACAGCGTGCTTTCCGACGGGTTGAGGATCACCACCCCATCGTAGCCATCCACGATCGCCCAGTCGCCATTGCGCGCCCGCTTCGTCAGATCGCGCACCCCCACCACCGCCGGCATCTTCATCGAACGCGCCACAATCACCGCATGGCTCGTCTTGCTCCCGGTGTCCGTCACCAGCGCCAGCGCCGCACTCCGGTCCACACTCGCCGAATCCGACGGCGAAATATCGCTCGCCACCACGATCCGTTTGTCCGCCAGCCGACTCAGCGAATTCTCCGCCTGCCCCAGCAAATTCTGCAACACCCGCTGCGCCACGTCGCGGATGTCCCCCGCCCGCTCGCGCAGATACTCGTCGTCAATTTCCGCGAACGCCTTGATGTAGCGCGCCGATACCTTATTAAAGCACGTCTCGATGTTGCAGCCCGTCGCTTCAAACTCGCGGATCGTCTCGCCGATCAACGCCTGGTCCTCGAGCACCATCAGGTGCGCGTCAAAAATCAGCGCCTCCTCCGGCCCGATGTTCTTCTCCACCTCGTTCTTGATCTTGGAAATCTGCTGGCGCGTCACCACCAGCGCGCGGTCGAACCGCGACACTTCCTCGATCCGCTTGTCCGCCTCCACCTGATAGCTCGGCACTTCGACGTCGCTCTGGATATAGACGAAAATCTGCCCATACGCGATGCCCTGCGAGGCAGCGATGCCTTGCACGGTAAGTTCGATTTTTGCGGTCTGGGCCATTACAAAGGACTCGCCGTCCGCGAGAGGTACTGCGAACAGCGGAGAAGGTTAACGCGCCGCCCGCGCCGTGGGTCAACGCGGATTTACGTCAACCTCGCCTCGGTCACAAAAGCCGACGCCCCCCACGCCGCACGGATCGCCTCCCGGATGGCCGCCCCCGGCGCGTCCTCGGCCAACACCGCAAAGCACGCGCTCCCGCTCCCGCTCATCCGCGCCGCCACCCCAAACCGCCCGCGCAGCTGCTCCAACAGCGTCGGTAACGCCACGAACTTCGCGAACGCCACCCGCTCCATGCCGTTAAATAATAGCGCCTCCGCCGGCGCCTCCGCCCGTTCGATCCACGCCGCCAGCCGCCCTTCCGCCTCCGCTGCGGGCACGTAACTCCCCGGCGCCCCCGCCGCCATCTGCCCATACGCCCACGGCGTCGCGATCCCAAAGCCCGGCTTGAAAATCAGCACCCGCCGCCCGCGCAACCGCGCCGCCGCCCCCGCCGCCAACGCCTCCACCCGCTCCCCCCGCCCCCGCATCACCACCGGCCCCCCGGGCAAAAACAGCGGGCAATCCGACCCCAGCGTCGCCGCGACTTCCGCCAGACGCCCCGGCCCGAGCGGCTCCCCCGCCAGCGCGTTGAGCCCCCGCAGCGCCGCCACCGCATCGCTGCTCCCACCGCCCAACCCCGCACCCACCGGAATGCGTTTCTCCAACCCGAACCTCGCCCCACCCGTCCAGCCCGTCGCCCGCCCAAACGCCCGCGCCGCCTTCAACACCAGATTCGTCTCATCCACCGGCACCGCCGCGTCGTCACAGCTCAGCGCAAATTTCCCGTCCGCCACACCCGTGACCCGCAGCGTGTCGCCGACATCCACCGGCGCCACCACCGACACCAAATCGTGGAACCCATCCGCCCGCCGGCCCGTAATGGCGAGGAACAGATTCAGCTTGGCCGGGGCAAAAATCGTGAGCGCACTCATGCCCCGCTGTCTTTGCGCCGCCCACCGCCGCGACGCAACCCATCTCCCCTCCACCGCAAATTTTGGTTTTTGATTACTGCCCATTCGTGCTCATTACTGCTTTCACCTCCCGATGCCCTGCGACCTGATTCTCGCCCTCGACGTCCCCACCCGCGAAACCGCCGCGCCCCTGCTCCGCCAACTCCGCGGCTCGGTCCGCTGGGTGAAAATCGGCCTCCAAATGTTCACCGCCTACGGCCCCGACTACGTGCGCGCCGTCGCCGACGAGGGCTTCAACATCTTCCTCGACCTCAAACTCCACGACATCCCTCACACGGTCGCCAAGGCCGTCGAGTCCCTCGCCCCGCTCCCCATCGGCATGCTCACGCTCCACACCGCCGGCGGCCGCGAGATGATGGCCGCCGCCCGCGCGGCCCAGCTACAGACCAAACCCGACCTCCTCCTGCTCGGCGTCACCGTCCTCACCTCGATGGACGCCGCCGGCCTCGCCGAACTCGGCGTCGCCGTCTCACCGGAAGCTCAGGTCTCCCGCCTCGGCGCGCTCGCTGCGTCCGCCGGCCTCCGCGGTCTCGTCTGCTCGCCGCTCGAAGTCCAGATGCTCCGCGCCCAACTGCCCGCCGACCTCGCCCTCGTGACCCCCGGCATCCGGCCCGCGGGAGAGGCGGGCGGTGACGACCAAAAACGCATCATGACCCCCGCCGAAGCCGCCCGCACCGGTTCCACCTACATCGTCGTCGGCCGTCCGATCCTCAAAGCCAAGGACCCCGCCGCCGCCGCCCGCGCCATCCTCGCCGACCTCAACCCCAGCCCCACGCTCCACGCTTAAAGCGATCCGCCGATCCCACCAAAACCATGAGTCGCACCGCCGCCATTTTCCTCGCCGCCGGCAGCGGCTCCCGCATGGCCGGCGCCGTCGCCGACAAAGTCCTCGCCCGCCTCGGCGGGCGCCCCGTCTTCTCCCACTCGGCCGCCGCCTTCATGCAGAGCGCCGTCGCCGATCTCTACGTCATCGTCTATCGCGACCAACGCCAGATGCTGGAGCTCTCCGCCTACGCCCCCACGCCCTCCGTGCTCGTCCACGGCGGCCGCGAACGCCAGGACTCCGTCATGAATGCCCTCGGCGCCCTCCCCTCCGACATCGCCCACGTCTTCATCCACGACTGCGCCCGCCCCCTCGTCCGCCCCGAACAACTCGTCGCCCTCCACAAAATCGTCCGCCGCGAACACGCCGTCGTCCTCGCCCACCGCGTCACCGACACCATCAAGGAACACCGCGACGACGCCCAACTCCGCACCCTCGACCGCGCGCGTCTCTGGGCCATGGAGACCCCCCAAGTCTTCGCCCGCGACCTCATCACCCGCGCCTATGCCCGCGTCCAAACCCGCGGCCTCCACATCACCGACGATGCGCAGGCCGTCGAACAGCTTGGCCACCCCATCGCCCTCTTGGAAAACGCCTATTCGAACCCGAAACTCACCACCCCCGCCGACCTCGCCTACCTCGAGTTCCTCCTCGCCCGCCAAAACGCCGAGGACGCCCAGCACCAGCCCCCGCTCGCTCAATAAACACCAGCCTCGACCCCCGCTGTCCTCTGCCCTCGGCGCGCCGCCGGACCGGGACGTCGAAGCGGTGGCATTCGAGTTTTACCGCATGAAATACCGCATCGGCCACGGCTACGACATTCACCGCCTCGTCCCCGGCCGCCCGCTCATTCTCGGCGGCGTGCGCTTCGCGACCGACTACGGCCTCGACGGCCACTCCGACGCCGACTGCCTCACCCATGCGATCTGCGACGCGCTCCTCGGCGCCGCCGGCCTACCCGACATCGGTCATTTTTTTCCGAATACCGACCCGGCCTATAAGAATATTGACTCCCAGCTCCTCCTCCGGCGCGTCGTCGCCGAAATCACCGCGCGCGGCTTCACTATCGCGAACATCGACGCCTCCGTCATCGCCGAAAAACCGAAGATCTACCCGCACCTCGCCGCCATGAAGGCCGCCCTCGCCCAGTCCACCGGCCTGCTCCCCGCCGAGATCGGCCTCAAGGCCACGACCAACGAGGGCGTCGACGACCTCGGCCGCGGCCTCGCCATCGCCGCCCACGCCGTCGCCCTCCTCTCCCGCGCTTGATGCTCACGGCGTGGCGGTTTCCAGCCGCCGTCCCTCTCAGTTTCCCGTCCATGATTTTCCTCCGTCTCCTGTCCTCCGCCGCCTGTCTCCTGCTCGTCTCCTCCTGCTCCAAACGCGAATCCATCGTCGACCGCGGCAACCGCGACGGCGTGCTCCACTTCAGCATCGGCTCCGAGCCGTCCGACCTCGACCCCCAGACCGTCACCGGCACCGGCGACGCCAAAATCATCCAGTCCCTGTTCGATCCCCTCGTCAGCTACGAGCCCGGCTCCCTCGCCCCCGTCCCCGCCCTCGCCGCCCGCTGGGAAATCTCCGCCGACGGCCTGACCTACACCTTTCACCTCCGCCCCGATGCACAATGGTCCAACGGCGACCCGCTCACCGCGCAGGACTGCGTCGATTCCTGGCGGCGCATTCTCACCCCCTCGCTCGCCGCCGACTACGCCTACTTCCTCTACCTTCTGCGCGGCGCCGAAGCCTTCAATAAAGGCCAGACCGCCGATTTTTCCACCGTCGGCGCCACCGCCCGCGACGCCCATACCCTCGTCGCCACCCTCACGCACCCCGCGCCCTACTTTCTCCAGATCCTCCTCAACTCACCCTGGCGCCCCATCCACGTCCGCTCGATCGCCGCCGTCGGCGACGCCTACAACCGCGGCACCAAATGGACCCGCCCCGGCCTCCTCGTGTCCAGCGGCCCCTTCGTCCTCAAGGAATGGGCCCTCAACACCCGCGTCGTCGTCGAGAAATCTCCTACCTACTGGGATCGCGCCCACGTTCGGCTCAACGCCATCCACTTTTACCCCATCGACAACATCGACGCCGAAGACCGCGCCTTCCGCGCCGGCCAGCTCCACGTCACCTGGGCGCTCCCGCTCTCCAAGGTCCTCCCGCTGCAGCAGGAAAAATCACCGAACCTCCGCATCGACCCCTACCTCGAAACCTACTTCTTCCGCCTCAACGTCCGCCAAGCCCCGCTCACCGATCCCCGTATCCGCCGCGCCCTTTCGCTCGCCATCGACCGCGACACCCTCGCCGCCAAAATCCTCCCCGGCGGCCGCCAGCCCGCCCCCACCTTCATCTCCCCTCTCCTCGTCGGTTACACGCCCCCGGCCCGCCGCGCCCACGACCTCGCCGCCGCCCGCCAGCTGCTCGCCGACGCCGGCCACGCCGGCGGCGCCGGCCTCCCGCCCATCGAAATTCTCTACCACAACTCCGAAATCCTCCGCATCGTCAGCGAAGCCATCCAACAAATGTGGAGCCGCGATCTCGGCGTAAAAGTCAGCCTCGCCAACCAGGAGAAAAAAACCGTCTTCGCCAACCGGCGCGCCGGCGACTACCAGGTCCTCCTCGGCAGCTGGACGGCCGATTATCTCGACGCCACCACCTACCTCGACATGTGGCGCAGCGACTCCGGCAACAACCACACCGGCTGGTCCGACCCCGCCTATGATTCCCTCTCAAATCGCGCCAATGCCATCGCCGACCGCACCGAGCGGGCCGCCGTACTGCAGCAGGCCGAGACCCTCCTGCTCGACGCCGCGCCCATCGTCCCGATCTATTTCAACACGCACGTCTATCTGCTCCACCCCGCGGTGAAAGGCTGGCAGCCCACCCCGATGGATCACACCGACTACCGCTACGTCTCCCTCCAGCCGTAGGGCCGACTTCAGTCCGCCCTTTCCCTGTCGCCCATGCTCCGCGCGTTTCGCCCTCTCCCGCAGCCGTCCCCGGCGCAACGGTCCATCGGCCTGCTGCTCCTCCTCGCCACGTTCGCACTCACCGCCTGTTCCAAATCCGAAAAATCCGCCGCCGCCTCCTCGACCGCTGCGCCCGCCCAAATTCTCCGCATCGCCCAACGCAACGAACCCTCCGACCTCGACCCGGCCACCGCCACCCTCCCCGACGAGTTCTTCATCCTCCGCGCCCTCAGCGAGGGCCTCCTCCTCCCCGATCCCGCCGGCGGCGCCCCGCTCCCCGGCGCCGCCACGGGCTTCGACCTCTCCCCCGACGGCCTCGTCTACACCTTTCACCTCCGCCCGGCCGCCACTTGGTCCGATGGCTCGCCCCTCACCGCCGCCGATTTCGTCGCCACGTATCGGCGGATCCTTACGCCCGCCACCGCCGCCCCCAAGGCCCACCTGTTCTACGCGGTCAAAAACGCCCGCGCCTTCCTCGCCGGCGTCATCACCGATTTCTCCTCCGTCGGCTTCGCCGCACCGGCTCCGCTCACCCTCGTCGTCACCCTGACCCAACCTTCCCCGCGTTTCCCGCACTACGTCGCCAGCGGCCCGTGGCTCCCGACCAATCCCCGCGCGATCACCCAACACGGCCGCACCTGGACCCAGCCCGGCCACTTCGTCGGCAACGGCCCCTTCACCCTCGCCGAATGGCGCCAGCAACAGCGCATCGTCGTCAAAAAAAACCCCCGCTACCACGCCGCCGCCACCGTGCGCCTCGCTGAAATCCAGTTCATCCGCCTCGACAGCGGCGACACCGAGGAGCGCGCTTACCGCGCCGGCCAGATCGACGTCACCCTGTCCGTCCCCTCCACCAAGATCGAACCCTACACCCGCGATCGCCCCACCGAATTTCACCGCGCCCCCGCCGCCGAGACCCGCTTCCTCGCCTTCAATACCACCCGCCCCGCCCTCGCCGACGCCCGCGTCCGCCGCGCCCTCAGCCTCGCGCTCAACCGCACCCAAATCGTCGAGCGCATCACCCGCGGCGGCCAACCGCCCGCCACCACCTTCGTCCCACCCTCGCTCTGGGCATCCCCTTCGTCTCGCCCGTCGCTTTCGCCTCCGTCCCCGACCACCGCCCGCGAACTCCTCGCCGCCGCCGGCTACCCCGCCGGAAAAAACTTCCCGCGCCTCGCACTCACCGCCTGGTCCCCCTCACAGTCCTCCGTCCTCGAAGCGATCCAGGCCATGTGGCGCACCGAGCTCGGCCTCGACGTCGCCATCGTCATCCACGAGGCCAAGGTCCACCTCGCCGCCTTCGCCTCCGGCGACTACGACATCGCCTTCGCCACCACCGCCCCGCTCCTCGAAGTCGCCGACCCGCTCGCGCTCCTCGCGAACTTCACCGCCACCAGCGCCAATAATTACCCCCGCTGGCACCACCCCGACTACGACGCCCTCCTCGCCTCCGCCACCACCACCCCCGACTTCGCCCGCCAGGCGACCCTCCTCGCCGAGGCCGAGTCCCTCCTCCTCCGCGAAGCGCCCCTCGCCCCGCTCTACTTCAACACCCGCACCTGGCTCATGTCCCCCCGCGTCCGCGGCTGGAGCGAAGATCCGCTCTGGACCCGCGACTACACCGGCGTCCACCTCGCGCCCTGATCGCAAGTTCGCCATGCTCCTCCGCCTCCTCGGCCTCGCCGTCCTCACCCTCACTCCGTCGCTCGCCGCCGCCGAGCCCGTGGCCGAGCCCGTGGCCGACTCCGCTCTCGCCGCCCGCATCACCCGCGTCGAGTCCGGCCTCCTCCCCGCCGCCCGCCTCACCGGCGACACCTCCGAACCCTGGACCCTAGCCCGCCGCCTCCTCGTCCACCGCGTCCCCGGCGTCAGCGTCGCCGTCATCGCCGACGGCCAACTCGCCTGGGCCCGCGGCTACGGCGTCGCGCGGGTCGGCGACCTCGCTCCCGTCGACGCCGACACCCTGTTCCAGGCCGCCTCGATCGGCAAACCCGTCGCCGCCGCCGCGCTCCTCGCCTTGGTCGACGCCGGTAAGCTCACCCTCGACACCGACGTCAACTCCGTCCTCACCGCGTGGAAAATTCCCGCAGCCCCCACCGCCGCCGGACCGCCCGTCACCCTCCGCCAGCTCCTCAGCCACACCGCCGGCCTCACCGTCCTCGGCTCCGACGGCTACGCTCCCGGCGCCCCGCGTCCCACGCTCGTCCAGATTCTCGACGGCACCGCCCCCGCCAGGTCCGCCCCCGTCCGCGTCGACACCACCCCCGGCACCCGGTGGCGCTACTCCGACGGCGGCTTCACCGTCGCCCAACAGCTCGCCCTCGACGTATCCGGAGAAACCTTCCCCGCCCTCGTCCGCTCGCGCGTCCTCGCCCCCGCCGGCATGGACGCCTCCACCTTCGAGCAACCGCTCCCCACCACCTTCGCCCTCCGCGCCGCCGCCGGCCACACCGCCGGCTCCACCCGCCTCCCCGGCGATGCGCACATCTACCCCGGACTCGCCGCCGCCGGCCTCTGGACCACGCCCACCGACCTCGCCCGCTTCGCCCTCGCCCTCCGCGCCGCCCTCGACGGCTCGCCGTCCTTCCTCTCGCGCGCCACCGCCACCGCCATGATCACGCCCCCTCTGGCGGACACCCACTACGGCCTCGGCCTCGGCGTCATCGGCTCCGGCGCAACTCTCCAGCTCGCCCACTCCGGCTCCAACGATGGTTTCCGCTGCAGCTTCGTGTTTTATCCGCGCCTCGGCCGCGGCGCCATTGTGATGACCAACTCCGACAACGGCGGCACCCTCATCCCCGAAATTCTCCGCGCCCTCGCCCGCGAATACGATTGGCCCGACTACCGCATGGTGGAGAAGACCGCCGTGCCCCTCACCGATTCCGCCGTCGCCGCCTTCTCCGGCCGCTACGAACGCGAGAGCACCCCCGTCCTCGCCTTCCGCCTCAACGGCCATTTCTACCTCCGCATCGGCGACCGCCCACGCTTCGAAATCTTCCCCCAGTCCGACCACGAATTCTTCACCCTCGATTCACCCGACATCTGGTCCTTCGAACGCGCCCCCACCGGCCTCGCCTCCCACATCGTCCTCCGCTCCTCGCCCCCGCAACTCTACCGCCGCCTCGGCTCCACCTCCCTCTCCCCCATCCTCCGCGTCCCCCCGCGCCCCTGACGACCTCCTCCGTCGCTCGCTCTCGCTCCTTCGGTCCTTGAACCTTCGTCCTGCTCCCTTCCCCTTCGTCCCATGCGCATCCGCCTCCTCCGCTGCCTCGCCCCTCACCCCGTCGCCCTCGCGCTCCTGCTCTCCTGCACCGCCGCCGCCTCGGCGACCGCCGCAGACTCCACCCCGAAAATCTCCGCGGCGAGCCTCCAGGCCCGCACCGCCAAACTTTCCTCCGACGAATTCGAAGGCCGCGCCCCCGCCTCCCCCGGCGAGGAAAAAACCGTCGCCTACCTCGTCAACGAATTCCGCTCCCTCGGCCTCGCCCCCGGCAACCCCGACGGCACGTTCATCCAAAACGTCCCGATGGTCGGCCTCACTTCCCAAACCACCGCCACCTTTTCCGTCGGCGGCAAAACCCTCTCCCCCGCCGGCACCGTCGACTACGTCGCCCTCTCCCGCCGCGTCACCCCGTCCGTCGAGGTAAAAAACAGCGACATCGTCTTCGTCGGCTACGGCGTCGTCGCCCCTGAGTATGGCTGGGATGACTACAAGGGACTCGATGTCCGCGGCAAGACCGTCCTCATGCTCATCAACGACCCCGCCGTCACCGACGCGTCCGGCAAACCCGACGACACGATGTTCAAAGGCCGCGCGATGACCTACTACGGCCGCTGGACCTACAAATACGAAATCGCCTCCGCCAAAGGCGCCGCCGCCTGCCTCATCATCCACGAAACCGGTCCCGCCGGCTACCCGTTCGCCGTCGTCGGCGGCAGCTGGGGCCGCGAAAATTTCGACCTCGTCACCCCCGACAAAAACGCCGGCCGCGTCGCCGTCGAGGGCTGGTTGACCCTCGACACGACCAAGCAACTCCTCACCGCCGCGGGCCAAAACTTCGAAACGCTCAAAGCCGCCGCCGCCACCAAAGCCTTCCGCCCGGTCGCCCTCGCCGCTCAGGCCAGCTTCTCCGTCAAGCAGACGACCCGCGAGGTCGCCTCGAAAAACGTCATCGCCCTCCTCCCCGGTTCCGACCCCACCCTCCGCGCCGAATACGTCGTCTATACCTCTCACTGGGACCACCTCGGCCGCGACCCCAACCTCACCGGCGACCAGATCTTCAACGGCGCCCTCGACAACGCCACCGGCACCGCCGTCCTCCTCGAACTCGCCCAGGCCTTCGCCGCCCAACCCGCCGCCCAACGCCCCAAACGCAGCCTCCTCTTCCTCGCCGTCACCGGCGAAGAAAAGGGCCTCCTCGGCGCCAAGCACTACGCCACCCGGCCGCTCTACCCGCTCGCCCAAACGCTCGCGAATATCAACATGGACGGCGCCCAGACGGTCGGCCCCTCCCGCGACCTCGAAGTCATCGGCTACGGCAACTCCACCCTCGACGACCTCGCCGCCGCCCTCCTGAAAAAATCCAACCGCGTCCTCCTCCCCGACACCCAGCCGGAAAAAGGTTACTTCTACCGCAGCGACCACTTTGAATTCGCCAAGGAGGGCGTGCCCGCCTTCTACACCCACGCTGGCAAAGATATCGTCGGGCAACCGGCCGGTTACGGTCAGCAACGCGCCGACCGCTACACCGCCGTCGACTACCATAAGGTCACCGACGAGATCAAAGACTGGTGGGATTTCTCCGGCGCCGCCCTCGACGCCCGCCTCTTCTTCGACCTCGGCACGGACGTCGCCAACGGCCCGAAATGGCCCGCATGGAAACCCGGCACCGAGTTCAAAGCCAAACGCGACGCGATGCTGAAGAAGTAAGGCCCGTTCGCTTTCGAGCTGAGATTCGCGCGATTTGCAGGAGCCGGCTGGCCGGCGATGGCTACGAGCTGAATCGCCGGCCAGCCGGCTCCTCCCCAGGGCAACTTGTGATCGATTTCTAAATGAGCTTGGGGCAAGGGCTACGCTTTGTGCTAAACATTTGGGGCGAAGGGTGGCGCAGTAGAGTGGGATGAAGCAGCCAAAACCGAGCGACCCTGCACTGGAAAACGAAAAGACGCAGAGTGGCGCAACCGCGACCGTGCGGGTGGCCTCCGTGGCGGAGCGGGAGTGGTTCGACCTGCAGTTGACGCAGCGCCACTACCTCGGGGCCGGGCGGTCCGTGGGGGATTATTTGCGTCAGATCGTCACGGTGCGTGGCCAGGTAGTGGCGTTGTTGGTGTGGGGACCGGCCTGCTATGCGCTGAAGGATCGGGACCGCTGGATTGGGTGGAGTGCCAACCAACGCGTGGAGCGGCTGAAACTCGTCGTGCAAAACCGTCGATTCCTCGTGTTGGGCGAAAAAGGCCGCTCGCCCAACCTCGCGTCGCAGGCGATGGGGGCGGCCTTGCGCGCGCTGCCCGCACACTGGCAGGAACACTTCGGCTACAGTCCGCTGCTCGCCGAGAGCTTCACCGACCCGGAGGCGTATGCGGGCACGTGTTACAAGGCGAGCAACTGGGAAGCGGTGGGCTTTAGCGCCGGCTACGCGCGGCACCGCGCCGATTTTTATGTCCCCAACGAGCGGCCCAAGCGGTTGTGGCTGCGCGAACTCGCCGCCCAAGCGCGCCGGCACTTGCGTGCCGTGACGGTGCCCGCCGACTGCGCGGGCGGGGTCATCGCCCCGCCGAGTGGCGTGCTGCCGCTGCGCCGGCCCCAGATGCTCTCCCTAGAGGAAGTCTTGCGGCAAGCCCCCGATCCGCGGGCCAAGAACACGCGCTTTCGCATCGGCCCGGTGCTCACCCTGATCGCGATGGCGCTGCTCGCCGGCCGCCGCGACATCGCCGAGATCGCGCGCTTCGCCTCGACGCTCACCCCGACCCAACGTCATCAACTCGGCCTGCCCCGCAAGCGGGGCACCAAAGCCTTCTATCAGGTCCCCGGTTACGCGGTGTTTTATCAGGTGCTGACCCGGCTCGACCCTGCGGCCTTTGCCGCCCTGCTCGGCGGGTGGCTCCAAACCCGCGCCGGCACGCTGCCGCAGGCCCTCGCCCTGGACGGCAAGATGATCCGCGAGCACATCGGACTGCTCACCCTCGCCCAGCACGAGGACGGCGCGCCGCAGGCCGTCGCGATCTACGATCAGAAGGAAGGCACCGCGCGCTGCGAGCAATCGGCCGCGACGGCGCTTCTGAGCGGCCTGCCCGCCTTGGATGACAAGATCGTCACTGCCGATGCGCTGCACTGCCAGAAGACGACCGCCCGGATCATCGTCGAAAAGGGCGGTGATTATCTGCTCCAAATCAAGGGCAACCAGCCCAAGCTGCTGGCGCAGGCCGAGGCGCTCAACGCACAGACCTCCACGCCCTTTTTTTCTCACCGATCCCGGCCACGGTCGCGTTGTCACCCGCGGCGTCCACGCCTTCGCGCTCGAACCGCTCTCCGCTGACTTCCCCTAAGCCCGCGCCGTGATCGTCGTGCGCTGCGCCCGCACGGTGAAGCGCACTGCCGTCACCACCGACGAAGTCCGCTATTACCTCTCCAGCGCCGAGCCCACCACGCACACTCCGACCCAATGGCTCGCGCTCATCCAAGGCCACTGGGTCGGCGTCGAAATCCGCAACCACTGGCGCCGCGACGCCATCTGGGGCGAGGACCGCTCTCGCACGCGCAACCCTAACGCCCTCGCCAATCTCGCCCTCGTGCGCAGCGCCCCCCTCGCCCTCCTGCCGGATCACTTCCCGCACCTCTGCCTCCCGCAAATCAAGGAGCGCCTCCACTCCCGTCCCGCCGCCTGCCTTCTCCTTCTCAGGAAAAAATGAGGTCAAAACAAAAGACCTTGCTAGCAGCACTACTTCCAGCGTATGGAAAAATCCAGAGGTGTTTCTGGCTGCTTACACGCCATGTGCACCTCCATTGACCTCCCTTCCCCCGTGCTGCACCGAAGCCTAGCCCTACTTATTCTGGTTCTGGCGGACCTGACACCTTTTCTGCTCGCACAAAGAGGGGGAGATTTTCAGCGCATTGCGGTTATTCAGCCAATCAGCTTTATCAAGTCAGCCAGCGGCACGCCCAAGCCTAATGACGCCCAGCTAGTAGGATCGCTGCTATACGTGGCCTATAGCAATGGAAGCTCATCCACCCCCCGTGGTGCCCTAGTGGTTTACAATGTGTCAGATCCAGCGAATCCCACCTTGGTCACCGAACTTGATTTCTCAGACCGCTATTTCGACCGACTGGCAATTGACGGCACCAGGCTCTATGCTGCGGGGCTTGGATTCACGGTATTCGATATATCTACGCCTACGAGTCCCCGCCAGATTACCTACGCCGCCACGGCGCCCAAAGCCAACGGCCAGTACCCCAGTCTTAACTCCAACGAAGTCGATGTCTTTGGTAACTACGTCTTCATCGACGACGGATTATCGGGGATGATGACTCTCAGAGTCTTCGACTCCGGGCGATCGATATCGGTTGCCGGATCGATATCGATGGTGGGCTCGGGCTATCGGGGGATGGTGGGCACTGGAAACATCATCTTTTCCGTGGACGACTATAAGGGTTATTTCTCAACGCTGAGCGCGAGCGGAGTCCTGACAGCAACGGGGACCATCGACATGCTCGGCGATCCAAACGACATCGTCCTCGATGATTCAACTGGCAGAGCATGGGTAACATCAGAGGGACTTGGCCCTGCCTACATTTATTCGGTCGATTTGAAGTCCGGCACCGCCACCTCCTTCACCGTCACCAACCAAATTCCCCATCCCGGTGCCGTGCAATACGCGAACAATGTGCTGATCGTAAGGGATAGCCTCGGCAACTGGTTCTATACCGTGGACGCGAGTAACCCCAACATGATTTCGGTCATCAAAACCTACCCCAACACCACCGGAACCAATTACACTGGTAATTGTTTCCGGTTCTTCCCGACCCCAAACATACTCGCGCGCGCCATGACCTACCAAACGCTGGAGATTTGGAAGCCGGGTCCAGCGCTCACGCCCCCTTCCATCTCGACGCAGCCGGCGGCGACCACTGTCGCACCAGGGGCCAATGTCACGCTGACCGTCCTCGGTACCGGCAGCCCGACACTCACCTACCAATGGAAGAAGAGCGGAACGGCCATCACTGGCGCCACAAACGAGACGTTGAGTCTAACGGCGGTTACCGCCGCGGACGACGCCACCTATACAGTGACGCTCACAAACCTCGCCGGATCCGTGACGAGCAACAGTGCCCGCGTGACGGTCTCTGCCAGCGCGGGGAGCAAGCCCGCATTGAGTAGCGCCACCTCCGCGAGTGCCACGGCGGGCCAAGCCTTTACGTACACCGCGACGTTCAGCGGCTCACCGACCGCGCTGTCCGCGAGCGGCGTGCCGGCCGGGCTAGCTTTTAACACCAGCACCGGCGTGCTCTCGGGCACCCCCACGACGGCGGGCAGCCATATCGTGGCATTCACTGCCACCAACGCGGCGGGCAGCGGCACCGGCAACTTGGCGCTCGCGGTCGCCGCGGCGGGCGGCATCAGCACCAAGCCTGCCCTGAGCTCAGGCACCACGGCCACGGCCACGGTCGGTCAATCGTTTTCCTATACGGCCGCTTTCAGCGGATCGCCTACCTCACTTTCCGCTTCAGGCCTTCCGGCTGGACTTTCGTTCAACACGACGACCGGCGTGCTTTCAGGAACCCCAACGGCCGCGGCGATATCGACCATCATATTCACTGCAACCAATGCCGCCGGAATCGGCACCGGCACGCTGGCTCTGACAGTATCCGCCTCAGCGACCGCAGCTGCGCCGCCGGCAATCAATAATTTCGCGCCTCCTTATCTCGAACTAGGGGCCCTCATCAGCTATACCGGTCGTGTATCCGATACTCTGCAGGGAAATTACAATGATTCCGCAAGTTTCCAGGTGTTTTCCCAAACGTTATTCATGGGCGGCACCTACAGCTACACGCGCACGGGACCCACAACGGCGCGGATCGTCTACCGGTTGACCACCTCCGATGCCGATGGATCCGAGACTGAAGATGGCATGGTACTGATCT
>CANHJG010000072.1 GCA_947461205.1 Opitutia bacterium | reverse complement strand
CGAAGGGGGCCACCCGAGAGGCGTTCAAGAACGGATTGATCACCGAGGGCGAAGCCTGGATGGACATGATCAAGGCGCGCAATCTTACGTCGCACACCTACAAGATCGAAGTCGCGGAAGACATCGCGAAGGCAATTTTAGGCCAATTCCATCCCGCCTTGGTCGCGCTGGAACGACGCATGGTGGATTTGGAAAAGCAGGAGCGTGGCGGAGCATGAAGCACGGACTCCCTGCGTCCACGGTGGCGCAAGTTCACGGGGTGCTGTCACGACATCCGGAAGTCGAACGGGCCATCCTCTACGGCTCTCGCGCCAAAGGAAACTTCAAGCCCGGATCGGACATCGATCTGACCCTGTCCGGCCGCGGGCTGGATGAACGTATTCGGGGATGCATCGATGAGGAACTCGATGACCTCCTGCTGCCGTATCAATTCGATCTTTCCGTTTTCACCCGCATCACGCAGGCGGATTTGATCGACCACATCCGTCGCGTCGGCGTGGTGTTTTATGAACGGATACCGGCTGAAACGAAGGCTTGATTCACGGACGACGCCGACCCCGGGCATTGTGGGGCCCCGGCATGCTGCGTCGACCGCTCAACGATGTTTACCGCGCGGGCGTCGCGGGGCGCAACTGGAGGACGGCGTCGATTTGCGCGGAACGGCGGGCGTGGTCGGCGGTGGCGGCCGGTGACGCGAGGTCGAGGTCGAAGGTGGGGATCATCGCTTTCAGGTGGGCGTGGCCTTCGGTGGTGCGGAGTTTTTCCGGGAAACAGGTTTGGATGACCTGCAGCGCGATGTGGGCGGAGACGGACGCGCCCGGCGAGGCTCCGAGCAGGGCGGCGAGGGAGCCGTCGGGGGCGGTGACGACTTCGGTGCCGAAGGAGAGCCGGCCGGCGTCGGATTTTTTCAGGGCCTGCACGCGGATGCCGGCGTCGACGAGACGCCAGTCGGCGGAGTCGGCTTCGGGGTAGAAGACGCGCAGGGCGCGGAGGCGCGTATCCATGCTTTGGAGGGCCTGTTGGATGAGGAAGCGGACGAGGGTGCGGTTGTGCACGCCGGTGCGCAGGAGGGTGGCGAGGTTAGCGGGGCGGAGGGACGCCGGAAGATCGGTGAGGCGGCCGGTGTGGTGGAGAAATTTGGTCGTCCACGTGGCGAAGGGGCCGAAGAGCAGGACGCGTTGACCGTGCAGGTGGCGCACGTCGAGGTGCGGGCCGCCGAGCGCGCCGGAGTCGGGTGGGGGCGGGCCATAGACTTTGGCGAAGTGGCGGGCGACGACGGCGGGGTTTTCGCAGACGAGCCATTGGCCGGCGATGGGGAAGGCGCCGAGGCCGTGCGCGACGGGCAGGCCCGTGGCCTGGAGGAGCGGGAGGGTGCCGCCGCCGGCGCCGAGGAAGACGAAGCGGGCGCGGGCGGGCCTTGATTCGCCGGTGGCGCTATCGCGCACGGAGAGTTCCCAGTCGGGGGCGGTGCGGCGCAGGTGCGTGACGCGCTGGCCGGTGACGACGCGGCAATTTTCCTGCGCGCCGAGCCACGTGAGGAGTTGGCGGGCGAGCTCGCCGAAATTTACGTCGGTGCCGGCGTCGATTTTAGTGGCGGCAATGGGTTCGTCGGCGCGGCCGTCGATCAGGAGCGGGGCCCACTGGCGGATGACGTCGCGATCGGCGCTGAACTCCATCGGGTGGAAAAACGGATGCGGCGAGAGCGCAGCGTGGCGGGCGCGGAGGAAGGCGACTTGCGCGGCGCCGCGGACAAAGCTCAGATGGGGCACGGCGCGGATGAAATCGGCGGGGCGCGGTGCGAGCCCATGGGTGACCGCGTAGCTCCAGAATTGGCGCGACTGCTCGAAGCGGGTAAATATCTCGATCGCCTTGGTGACGTCGACCGGCGCACCGGGGGTGGCGGGCGGAGGCGTATAGTTGAGTTCGCAAAGGCCGGCGTGACCGGTGCCGGCGTTGTTCCAGCCGTCGGAACTTTCGCGGGCGAGATCGTCGGCGGCTTCGTAGACGTGGATCGAGAGGCGCGGGTCAAGCCGCTTGAGCATGACGCCGAGATGGGCGGACATGATGCCGCCGCCGATGAGGAGGATGTCGGGGGCGGCGGGGGCGGGCATGGGAGGGGACGGTGAAAGCGGAAAGGCGCAAGGGCCGATGACCCAGGACGCATGATTCGTGTCTCTGCCGCAACGATTCAGTCAGCCGTCGGCCGCGCGCTGGCGCGCGCTCGGAAACGCGCCCGCCAGCAGGCGGCCGACGAAGTCACCGTTCGGTTTTGCAGGCTCGAGGACCATGGCATCGGGCTGAATGGACGGGGTTAAGGTGCGGGGGTGGCGTTGCGCACACCGTTATCCGAATTCTTGTGGCTCGGCGCGGCGTTGTGGTGCGTCGCCATCCAGTAATGGTAGCCGTGATCGCTTGGCTGGGCGAAGGGGGCGGTGTTGAACTGCGGCCGGGAGTTGAGATGCTATTGGCCGAGGTGGCAGGTGTCATCGCCGGCGGACCCTAGCCCGCATCAATCACACTTTTCTGAAGAAATCCTTTTGTCACAGAGCGCACCGAGGTCCGAACCGAGGTCACGGAGCCAAGCACCTTGTCCGCTCTGTGGCCTCTGTGGGCTGGGCTCCGTGCCCTCTGTGAAATGCATTTGGTCAGGTTGGGTGTGAAACATACGGGCTAGGAGTTTTGGGTAGGTGATCTCGCTGGTGCGCAAGTGCGCCTCGTGGTTGCCCGACCAGTGCTGCCACACGCCGTTGCGATACGGGGTGCGCCCGGTGAGAATGGCCGGGCGCGAGGGTGAGCACACGCCGGTGGCGGAGTAGCACTGGTTGAACTTCACGCCTGGGGCGGCAAGCCGGGTGAGGTTGGGCGTCGTGATCTCGGAGTTGCCGTAGGGCGAGGTGTCGCCCCAGCCGAGGTCGTCGGCCAGGAAGACCACGATGTTGGGCTGGGATGAATCGGCCGCGGTCAGACCGGCGAGGGGCGAGAGCAGCCGAGTCGCGAGGATCGCGCGCGTCGGTTTCATGGGGTGGGGGTGCGGGCAGAGGCGGAGCTATTTCAAAAAGCCGTTGGCTTTCAGGAATTCGCTGGAGCGTTGCATCGTCAGATCGTAGTCGGCCCCGGGGTTTGAAGGGCGGAAAAAATTCCCGTTGAAAAAGCCGTGGTCCTTGCCGGCGAAGGGCACGAGCACGCAGGGGTTACCGGCTTCCGTCATGAGGCGGGTAAAACGCTCGGCGTTCTCAAACGGCACGGTTTTGTCCGCCGTGCCGTGGAAAATGAGGGTTGGGGCGATCCCTGGGCGGACGTGATGGCAGGGCGACAGGTCGGTGGATTGCTCCGGCTTGAAATTCTTCGCGCCGTAGCCCCGCTCCGTCGTGTCGAGGACGGGATTGAACAGGATCAGCGCGTTGGGCCCGGAGCTGATTGTGAGGTTCTCGCCGGTTTCGTCGCCGCCGGTGATGACGGCGGTGCACGTGGCGACGTGACCCCCGGCCGAGCCGCCGGCGGCGACGATCCGGTCGGGATCGATGCCCAAGGTGGCGGCGTTTTCGCGGACCCAGCGGATCGCCGACTTGGCGTCCTTCACGCACTCAAACGGGGTCGTTTTGTGTCGGGTCTTCACCCGATAGTCGGCCGAAAAGGCCACCATTCCCTGCTCGGCCAGGGTGCGGGCCTGTTGATAAAACTGCTTCGCTTCGCCGCCGCTCCAGCCGCCGCCGAAAAAGAAGACGATGGCGGCACGGCGATCCGAGGGCTTAAGGCCGGCGGGCTCGAAGGCGTGCAGCTTCAGCTCGAGGCCGTCGACGGTTTTGAAGGTCGTCAGGCGATCCGGCTGAAATTCGGCGGCGCTCAAGCCAAGGGCTGATGTGAACAGTAGCGCGGTGCAGCGGGTGATGAGGGGTCGCATGGGGGAGGACGGTGGGCGGCGGCTGGAAAGCTGCCGTCCCGGCGGAGGGGCGCTTACTTCATCGGGTGCTCCCTGAGCAGGTCCTCGGTCTGGTAAAGCATCATGCGGCCGGGATTTTTCGCGCGGACGTTTTGGACGTCGGCGGCCTGGATCGGGGCTGCCTCGTTGCCAAAACTGTTGCGGACGAAGGTGAGGACGGCGGCGAGCTCATCGTCTTTCAACAGGCCGCCGAAGGGAGTCATCGGCACCTGACCGTCGTATTTTTTCCCGTTTACCTCGAGCGGGCCCATCAGGCCATAGAGCGTGAGTTTGATGAGACGCTCGGCGTCATCGGTGACCCAGGGGCTTTTGGCGAGGGAGGGGAAGGCGGGATCGAGGCCCTTGCCATTGGCTTGGTGACAGGTGACGCAGTAACCTTCGCGCAGATAAATCTGCTGGCCGGCGAGGTATTGCTGCTGGCCCGTGGTGGAGAGGTGCAGGGGCGCGGGGAGCTGCGGGTGTTCGGGCTTCTCGACTTCGGAGACGCCGGCGAGGCGGTTGGCGGCGGTCGTGGCGACGTCTTTGCTCCAGACGTCCAGCGGTTTGCTCGCGCCGACGGCGACGATCTTGGTCGCGGCGGCGGAGTCGGGCAACCAGGAGGCGGCGACGATGGCTTCGAGGCGGACGCGGCCGTGTTCATCGGCGGCAGCTTTTTCCAGCAGGGCGGCGTGGCCGGCGATGCGGTGGGTGTTGTAGCGCAACACGCGGACGGCGGCAGCCCGGGCGTGGAAGTCCGGGGAGGCGAGGAGTTCGCGGAGCAAGGGTTCGTCGACCGCGTTCAGGCCCCAGGTGGTCCAGAGGGCTTCGAGTTTTGCGTGGGGGTCCTCTTGTTTGGCCGCCCACTGTTTCACCGCGGGCAAGACTTCGCTAGCTGGCCGGCTGCGGATTTCGCGGCGGGTGCGGTAGCGCGTGCGGCTCTCGGGCTCCTTCAGATTTTCGAGCAGAGTCGCGAGCGGCGCGCCGGCGACCTGTGCGGGCTTCACGAGGGGGCGGCTCGGATACGTGATGCGGTAGATGCGGCCGTGGTTGTGGTCGCGCATGGGATCGCGGGCGTTGTGCTGCATGTGCCCGATGAGAATGTTGTGCCAGTCGATGACGTAGAGGGAGCCGTCGGGGGCGAACTCGAGATCGACGGGGCGGAAATTGCGGTCGGTGCTCGTGAGCAAGTCTTGGCGGAACGTGGTTTTCCAGCCGGTGCCGTCGTCTTCGATCTGATGCTGCTTGATACCGAGGAAGCCGATGGCGTTGCAGAGGATGAGATCGCCCTGGACCTCGTCGGGGAAGTGGCGGGAGGAGACGATCTCAAGTCCGGAGGTGGGGCGCACTTTTTCGGCGGAAGGGATGAGATCGACGGTCGCGGGTGTTTTGCTGCCGAAGGTGGGTTTCACTTGCATCGGCAGGGACCAGTTCAACGGCGTCCCGGAGGTGTGGAGAAAGAAATCCTGGCCCCATCGATCGAAGGCGTAGCCCCAGGGATTCGGGATCTTCATTTGGATGGTGCGCTCCAACAGGCCGCGTTGGGGGCTGTAGCGGAAGAAGCCGCCGTCGACGCAGCGCACGGGGCCGTAGGGCGTTTCGACATTGGAATGAAGAAAGACGCCCTCGCAGAGCATGAAGGCGCCGCTGGGATCGGCGGCGTAAGCGCTGATGGCGTGGTGCGTGTCGTGGGTGTCGAAGCCGCCGAGGATGATCTCGCGGCGATCGGCTTTGTCGTCGCCATCGGTATCGCGCAGGAGGACGAGATTCGGCTCTTGGGAGAGGTAGACGCCTTCGGGGGCAAACTCGAAGCCGATGGGCAGGTAGAGGTGGTCGGCGAAGACGGTCTCCTTGTCGGCTTTGCCGTCGCCGTCAGTGTCCTCGTAAATGAGAATCTTGTCGTTCGGCAAAGCATCGCCCGGACGGTAGGCCGGATAGGCGGGCATGACGGCGACCCAGAGGCGGCCACGGTTGTCGAAGGAGAGCTGCATCGGGTTGGCGAGGAGGGGGAATTCTTTTTCGCTGGCAAAGAGCTCGACCTTGTAGCCGGGAGGCACGGTCAGCGCGGCGAGGCCTTCAGTGGCGGGGAGAATCTGGGTCGAGCCGTTCTTGATGCTGGGCGTGTAGTTGGTCGGTACGGGCGGCAGCACGTGGGTCTGGCTGTCATCGACGATGAGGTCGGTTTTGCGCGCGCGGGCGACGTCGTGAATGACGATGTCGCGGAGCGCGGTCATCTCGCGGGTTTTTTTGACTTCGTCGGGGTAATTTTGCGGGCCGTAGGGAGCGTAACGTCGACCGTAGGCGTGCACGCCGTTCACGAGGTGGTAGTCGTTATTCCAAAAATAATCTTTCTGTTTCACCGCCCCGTGCACGAGGGCAGGGTCGGCCTTGGAGACGCGCGCTTGATCGCCGTAAAGTCCCGTCGCGAGCAGTTGGGCGACGTGTTGATAACCTTCGTCGTTGGGAATGAAACCGCCGGTGGTGAGTGGTTCGCGGGCAGTCCGGTAGAGGGCCTGCGTCGGGTTGAAGAGATCGATGAACGTCAGGCCGTGTTTCTTTGCGACGGACGCGATGGCCTGGGTGTAGAGCGCGAGGTTGGCGTTCTCCTTGGTGCCGTCGGGCAAGTCGCGTTGGGCGGACTGGTTTTCGTAGGCGATCGGCGACACGAGCACGAGGCGGGGTGCGGCCTGTCCATTGTAGGCTTGGCCGAGCGTGTGGAGCACCCAGGCGTCCAACTCGGACTTGAAATTCGCGACCTTGGTCGGGCCATCGAAGGACTCGTTGTAACCGAAGAAGGCGACGAGGGTATCGGCTTTCAGGTGGGTGAGCCATTGGTCGGGAGTGGGGAAGAAGCCCTCGCCTTTGTGGACGTTGAGCTCGGGGTGGAATTTTTCAGCGCCGGGAAACGCCCACTGCGATGCGCGCGAAGGATGGGGGCGGAAGCCGGGCGTGTCGCCCACGTGGCCCATGTTGCGGAAAAACAGTTCGTGCTCGGGGTAGCGGAGGGCGAGTTCCGTCTCGATGCGGTGGTAGTAAACATCGCGCTCGGCGAGCCCATTGCCGATGAGCACGATGCGCTCGCCTTTGCTCGGCGGAGCGACGCGCTGCGGGCGCTGGGCCGTCGCGGGGGTCGGTTCGGTCCGGAGGCCGTGGGGCGGTTCGACTTTTTTCGCCGGCTGGGGGTCGCGAGCCGGCTGCTTCGCTTTCTGTTTCCCGTCGTCGGTGGCGGGGGCCGGCGCGGCCGCGGGAGCGGCTTTCTCGGCCGGTTTGGCTTTGGCTTTCGCGGGCGGGGGCATCGGCGGGGGTGAACCCGGCGCGGGAATGGGGCTCTCGAAGCCGGCGTAGGCGGAGGGCTTGATGGACGCGATGTAGCGGTGGTTGCCAAACGTGCTGGGTTTGAACGGCCCGACGAGGGCGACGTTGAGGTCGGGCTTGATGGCGGACTCCAGGCCGAGGGCCCAGAAGGTCGCGTTGACCATCATGCGGCGGTAGCCGTCATTGCGCAGATTCTCCGGGACGCCGTAGAGCGTCGTGAAGACGCGGCCGATTTTTCCGGAGGCGCTTTGGTACGTGCGGGTCCACTCGGAGGGCATCGGGGGCTTGGTGGGGTCGGCGGGCGATTCGCGCGTCAGGCCGTTGAGCGGCTGCGCCATCGTGAGGATTTCGCCGTCGGTGGGTTTGCCGACGTAGCCGCCCTCGTGCGCGAAGATGTCTTTGACGCCGCGCAAAATGGGATGGGCGGCGGCCGCGGAGAGGATGTCGATGCGGGTGCCTTGCGTGTGGTTCTTGCCGTAATGGCCGACCCACGACTGACCGAGCACCTGATGCCCGAAGCCGCCGACGTAGTCCTCGCCCTTGTAGTTCCAGGAGTATTTTTTGAACTCACCGGTGGCGGGAATCTGGAACGCGTGGGTGGCGGTGCGGAGCCCGATCACCGGACCGCCGCGATCGAGGTAGGCCGCGACGTGTTTCATCTGGTCGGCGGGGAAATCCTGGAAGCGCAGAAAAACCACGGCGAGATCGGCGGTGGCGAGCGCCTCGAGGCCGGGGGAGTGGGAATTCCCGGGGACGATGGTGCCGGTCTTCGGGTCGACGTTGAAGAGCACGGTGCATTTGAAGCCGTGATGCTTCGCCATGATGCGCGCCAACGCGGGCAAGGTTTCCTCGGAGCGATACTCGTGATCGCCGGAGAGGAAGACGATATGCTTGCCCTGGCCGGGACCGGCGGTGCCCTCGTAGACGAGCGAAGGCTCGGCGTGGAGCGAGGAGGCGAGCCCGACGGCGGCCAGGAGGGAGAGGGTGAGGGTGCGGAGGGTCATGGGACGGAAAAAAGAGGGGTCAAGGGGTTGGAGAAGGAAGCGCGACGGTCTGCAGTTCGGAACTGAGGGTCAGACCGCCGGCCACCAAGTTGAAGAAGTAAGCGGTCGTGCCAAGCGGCACAAGCGCGTTGGCGGTGACGCCCCCGGACGCGGTTTCGAGTTGGGCCGGGAGTTTTTCCCAGTCGGCCGCGCGTTTGAAAACGAGGGTCGCCGCGCTGACCTCGCGAGTGACGGCGAAGGTGACGCGGGCGGTGCCGGCGCGGTTTTCTTGGGAGAGTTCGCGGGCCCAGGGGCGGCCGGTTTCGACGATGGATTTTGCGAAGGCGTAGCTGTCGGGTGGATTCCAGCCGGCGGGATGGCTGTGCTTCATGTCGAAGGGAACTGAAACCATGCGGGGGCCGGGGGCGGCGCGGTAGCTGGCCTGTTGCACGTCGAGCGGGAAGTGGGCGTCGCGCGGGCCGGTGAGCCAGAGCAGCGGCATCGTGGCCCGTGGCAGCCGGAGGAGCGGTTCCCAGACCTCGCGGTAAAGCGGGTTGTCGCGCAGGGCTCGCACATAGTTGTCGGCCGCGCGGTCGAGGCCGCCGCAGCCGTAGATGGGAATGCCGAAGGCGAAGCGCGGATTGATCCCGACGACGGTCGCGGTGATGATGCCGCCCCACGAGATGCCGCAGACGCCGACGCGGGTGGCGTCGACTTCGGGCTGCGAGCGGAGCAGGGAGTGGGCGAGGACGACGTCCGCGACGGCGTGATACATCCATTGGTCGGGCAGGGGCGCGGCGGAGTCGCCGTAGATGCCGGTGCGCGCGGGGCCGGGGGCGGCGTGGCGTTGCCATGGCGCGCCCGGCGGGGCGCCGGGGATGCGCTCATCGGTCTGCCCCTCGACGGCGAGCGAGATTGCGGCGAAGCCCTGCTCGTTCCACTTCTGCACCCACTCTTTGAACGCGGTGCCGCCGCCGCCGTGGACGAGCACGACACCCGGGACCTTGCCGGAGCGCGCGGGGGGCAGGCCGAGCCAGGCGAAGACGCGCGTGGGTTTTCCCTGATACGGGAGGCCGTCGAAGAAGAGGGGTTGGAGGGCGCCGGCGGCCGCGACGCCTGCGGCGGCGTGGACGGCGGGCGGCGAGGTCAGATCGGCGAGGGCGGCGACTTGGGCGCGCAGGCGGGCGAAGTCGGCCGCGGGGGCGGCGGGGCCGGCGAGGGCGCTGAGGGCGGTGAGGGCGGCGAGCAGGGCGAAGCGGCGGTTCATTGGGTGGGGCTGAGGCGGATCGCCTGGAGGCTGGCCTTGTCGGGCGGGCCGTCGACGAGGGAGACGGCGACGGTGTGACGGCCGGGGGTTTTGAAGGTGAGCAGGCCGAAGGCGTGGGCCGCGTAGATCGGCGAGGAGTTTTGTTGGTTTTGGAGCGTCACGCCCTCGTCGGTTTCGATGCGCCAGACGAGCTTGCCCTCGCCCTTGTAGGTGAGGTCAAGCCGGTAGTCGCCGGCGGCGGCGACGTTGACGGTCCAGACGGCCTGGCCGCCGGTCTTCCAGTCGCTCACCTGGTTGGCGGCTTTCCACTCGCCGAATTTCTCCATCCAGCGGATTTCCTTTTTCGTGGCGTCTTTCACCTCGGCAAATTCGAGGAGGAGACGAGTGGGGACGTTCGGGTGTACTCCGAGGGTCTGGTCGACCCGGGGTGCGGCCTGCAATTTGACCGCGATCACGGAGGCGGGGTGATCGGGTGGGGCGGGCGGGAGCTGGAGTTCGGTCCAGGTGCCGCGAGTGGTCCAGGTGACGGGGAGGAGTTTACCGTCCGAGACGACGCCGGCGGCGGCGATGGCGGTCTGGAGTCCGGGGAGCATCAGGCGGCCCTGTGCGGGCCAGTCGAAGACGACGAGGTTGAGGGTGTGGCCGCTCGTCGTGACATCGCCCCACGGTTGCGCGTGGTCCCACGGTGAGGCGCCGGCGGAGTAGACGACCTGGGGGTAGCGTTTGATCCACTCGCCCGCTTGCAGGAGATACTTGGTGGCCTGGGCGGGGATGCGGCCCGTGCCGTCGGGGCCGACGTTGAGCAGGTAGGTGCCGCCGCGACCGACCGTGGAGACGAGACGGTGGAGGATTTCTTTTTGGTCTTTCCAATTTTGGTCATACCACGCGTAGGCCCAGGAATCGTTGGTGGTGTCGCAGGTTTCCCAGAGGCCGGGCAGGTTGCGCGGGGGGACCTCCATGTCGCCCTTGCTCAGGTAGTCGCCGAGGCCGTAGCCGACGCGGCTGCAGAGGAGCGCGCCGGGCTGGGTTTCGCGGACGAGGGCGGCGAGTTTTTCGGCGTGCTCCTTGGGCATGTTGCCGGGGGTGTCGAACCACACGTAGTTCAACGGGCCGTAGTTCGTGCAGATTTCCTTCACCTGCGGATAGCATTTTTCGCGGAAGTATTGATCGAACGAAGACGGTGTGCCGTCGGCGTTTTGCTTGGGGCCGTTGTTGCCGCCGGGGGCGGTCCAGTCCTGGTTGTGCGAATAGTAGAAACCGAAGCCGAGGCCGGCCTCGCGGGTGGCGACGGCGAGTTCCTTCATCGGGTCGCGGGCGAACGGCGAGGCGTCGACGATGTTGAACGGATGGGCGGACTTGAACATGGCGAAGCCGTCGTGGTGCTTCGAGGTGATGATGATCCACTTCATGCCGGCGGCTTTCGCGACGCGGACGATTTCGCGGGCGTCAAAGGCGGTCGGGTGGAAGTTCTTCGCCTCCGCCAGGTAGTCGGCCTCGGAGATTTTCATCTGCCGTTTGATCCATTCGCCGATGCCGTAAAACGTCTGACCCTTCCATTGACCGCCGAGGTGGGAGTAGATGCCCCAGTGGATGAACATGCCGTAGTTGCCGTCGCGGAAGAGGGCGACGCGGTCGGAGGATTCGAGGCCGGGCAGGACGGTCGTGGCGCCCCACATCTGGTCCATCGACAGCCCCGCAGTGGGAGCGGGGGCTTTGGTGGGAGCGGTGGCAGCGCGCGCGGGCGATGCCGCGAGCACCGAGAAGGCGAGCAGGAGGCTGGCGAGGCGGGCGGGAGCGTGATTCATGGCGAAGGTGAGCGAGCTGGCTTGGCGTGGCCGGGCAAGGGACCCCAAATGGCGGCGAGGAGGGCGAAGATTCCAGGTTCCGCCTGTTTAAGCTCCCCGGCGACGAAGGGGAAAAAATCGTTGGAGCCGAAATAGCTCTCGGTCATCTCGGCGAAGAACTCCTTCGCGTTGTTGATGCCGTAGTGCTCGCGCATCGCACCGTAGCTCGTGAGGACCGACGTGTAGTTGCCGCTGGCCCGAAATTGCTGCCAGGCGGCGACGAGGCGAGGCTCGTCGAAGCCGAGGACCTGGTCGTGGTAGGCGTGAGCGAGTTCGTGCAGGACGACCCACGGCATGCGGTGGAGGTCGAAGGGCGCGAGGAAGCCTGCGGCCGAGGGAATGTGGACGCATTTTGCGAGTGCCTCGCTGTAGCCCTTCGCCTGCAGCCAGCCGCTGCTCGGGTGATACTGCATCGGGCGGAGTTCGCCGTAGTCGAGATCCAGCTGGATGGTCACCGCGCGCAATTTCGCCAGCCCCGGCTCGGGTACGACGAACGTGATCGCGGCAAGGCGGGAGGTGAGCAGTTTGAGCGCCCGTTCGCCGAGGGCTGCGCCGGTGCCGGTGAGCAGGCGGTCGTCGATGCGCACGCTCCAGCCTTCGAGGTCGCGGGTGGTGTGGGCGGTCGGGAGCGCGGGACGTTCTGCCGCCAACACGGCCGAGGCGAAAAGGAAAAGGGCGAAGCGTGCCAGGTGCATAGGTCAGAATCAGCGGCAACTCGCGCAGCCGGTGCCGCAGGATTTAGCCTTCTGTTCGCCGAGGCGGCGCTCGATGGCGAGCGAGGCCGGCGTGATGGCGAGACCGCCGAGGGAGGTGCAGCGGTGTTCCCGCGGCATCAGGGTGGAAACGTTTTTCGCGGCGTCGACGACCTCGTCGAACGGGATGAGCGGGTCGAAATCGGCGAGGGCCATGTTCGCGCACGAGACGGCGTTGCTCGCGGCCATCACGTTTTTCCCGAGGCACGGCGCTTCGACGCGATTGGCGATGGGATCGCAGATGAGGCCGAGCATCGATTGAAAGGCCAGCGACGAGGCGGCGACGGCTTGGGGCAACGTGCCGCCCGCCAGCGTGACCAGCGCGCCCGCCGCCATCGCGGCCGCCGAGCCGCCCTCGGCCTGACAGCCGCCCACCTCCGCCGCGAAGGTCCAGCGCGTGGCGATAAAGACCCCGATGAGGCCGCTCGCGAGCATGGCCTTGGCCATGTCCTCTTCGGACTGGCCCATCGCTTCGGCCATGCCGATCACTGCGCCGGGCAGCGCGGCGCAGGCGCCGGCGGTCGGAGCGGCGACGATGACGCCCATGGAACTCTTCACCTCCATCAGCGCCGTGACGTAGAGCACGATGCGATTGAGTGCGCCGCTATCGAGCAGGCGACCGGCGTCGAGCAGTGCTTTGAAACGGCCGCTTTGGTGGCCGAGCACGCGGTCGGCGTAGGTCGTGCCCGCGAGGCCGCTCGCGATCGAGCGCCGCAAAATGCGCACGATGCCGATCATGCGGTCGATGACCTCGCGCTCGGTGAACTGGCCGCGCGCCATTTCATACTCGGCGGCGAGTTTCCAGAGCGGCGTGTTTCTCTCGCCGTCGGAGGCGAGCATCTCGGCGCAACTCGTGAAGGGCACGCGCAGACCCTTGCGCGAAGGCACGGGCAACACGGGAGCGAGGCGTTTCACGGCGGTCGCCCTTGGCAGACCGGCCGTGGAGACAAAGGCCGCGGCTTTCACCTGAATAATCTGAAAGGCGCCGCCGTCGTGCACGATGACCTCGTCGGCGTCGAAGCTGGGGGCCGGTCCCGTGGGCTGCCAGATCAGCGTTTCGTGATACCCACCGTCCATGTTCATCGGGACGCCGTCGATCCCGATGACTTCCATCATGCCGCCGCCGGTCGAGATCGCGATGAGCGCGTGTTGCTCGCGCGCATTGCGGAGGGTGAGGCGATAGGTGTTGGGATGCGGGTCGCCGACATCGACGGTCTCGATGCGAATGGTGACGCCCGCCTCGGCGAGCGCTTGCGGCGAATTCGGCAGACGTTCGTCGTCGGCCTCCCAGCCGAGCAGGCCACCGAAGAGGCCCATGTCCGAGCCCTGGCTTTCGTGCGTCAACGGCAGCGAGCCCTCGCGATCAAATTCGACGAGGACGTCGGTGATGTCCCCGTCCATGAGATCGCGGGCGAGGCGGCCGATGCGGAGCGCGGCGGCACAGTGCGAACTCGACGGGCCGCGCATGACGGGGCCGATCACGTCGTTGAAGATACTGACGGCGTTCATCGGTGGGTGCAGGACACGGCGTGACGACCGGGGCGATTCATCGGCGGGGCGGCGCCTTTTTGGGGCCGCGATTCATCAGCGCTTCGATTTCATCGGCTTCGATGGGGATGTCGGCCATGAGATCGACCGGTGCGCCGTCGGTGACGACGACGGTGTTTTCCAGCCGCACGGCGAAGCCTTCCTCGGGGAGATAGATGCCGGGCTCCACCGTGAGGACCCAGCCGGCGGCGAAGGGCTGTTTGAGCAGGCCGACGTCATGGACATCGAGGCCGATGGGGTGGCCGACGCCGTGCATGAAATATTTTTTGACCGCGGGTTTGTCGGGATCTTGCCGTTGGATGTCGCGGGGCTTGAGCAACCCCAGGCGGAGCAGCTCTTCTTCGACGATTTTCTCCGACTCCTGCTGCCAGTCTTTGTGGAGCTTGCCCGGCACGGCGGCCCGGGTCGCGGCGCGCAGACTGCGCAGCACAGCGTCGTAGACTTGGCGCTGGCGCTCCGTGAAACGTCCGCCGACCGGAAGGGTGCGCGTGAGATCGGATTGGTAGTTCGCGTAGCACGCGGCCACGTCGAGCAGCAGCAACTCGCCGGCGCGGCAGGGCTGGTCGTTTTGATTATAGTGCAGCGTGCAGGCATTGGCGCCCGAGGCGATGATCGGGTTGTAGGCAAACTGGGCGCGATGGCCGATGAACTCGTGGGATAACTCGGCCTCGGCCTGATACTCCATCACGCCGGGGCGCACGGTGCGCAGGAGGCGGCGAAAACCCTGGCCGGTGATGCCGCACGCGCGTCGGATGAGCGCGATTTCCGCCGGGGATTTCACGAGGCGCAGGGCCTGCAACTCGCGGGCGAGCCGGCGATAGTCGTGGAGGGGGTATTTCGCGCGGACCTGTTGGACGAAGCGGGCGTCACGCGTCTCGACCTCGATGACGGCGCGGTGGTGCTCGTTGGAGTTCAAATAGACGTGCTCCAGCTCGCACATGAGACGATGGAAAATCGCGGGAAATTCCGTGAGCCACTTCACTTCCTTGATGCCGGAGATGGCCTGCGCTTCGTCCTTCGGATGCTTGTGGCCTTCCCACGTTTTCAAGTGGGCGTTCGGTTCACGGACGAACAGCACCTCGCGCAATTTCTCGTCGTGGGCGTCGGGGGCGAGCAGGAGCATCGTCTCCTCCTGTTCGATGCCGGTGAGGTAGAAGAGGTCTGAGTTGGGGATCGGCATCCTGGTGCCGTCCGCGTTCGTCGGTGGGATGTCGTTCGCATTGACCACGGCGAGCGAGCCGGGGAGCAGGCGCGATTTCAGACGCGCGCGATTTTCGATGAAGAGGGTGGAGGGGATGGCTTCGTGACGCATGGAGAAAGGGGGTGGCGGAATGGTCGTTCAGAGTGTGGTGGCAGGGGTGGTTTGCCCCCTCGTTCGGCCCGTTGTCTTGGTCGCGACGGGGAGCGCCTTGAGTGCCTGCACTTTTTCGGGGTGTTTGAAAGAGAGGTTCGTGGTTTTGCCGTGCTCGTTTTCGAGGTTGTAGAGCTGGCCCGGCGCATCCGGTGCGGTGTCGGCCACGGGAAGGAGCTTCAGTTCGCCCTTGGCGTAGTTGTTTCCGCCGGAGCTGCGGTGATCGAGATATTTCCACGGGCCCTGGCGGAGGGCGAGGGCGAGGCTGGTCGTTTGGTGCGAGGTGTAGGGCCAGGCCCCGTCGTGGTCGTAGTCCGCGCGCAGGTGGGCGTCGCTGGTGGTTTCCGAGCCGTTGTCGCTGGAGAACATGACCACGGTGTTGTCCGCGAGGCCGAGCCGTTCGAGGGGCTGGAGGAGTTCGCCGACGATGAAGTCGAGTACGTGGATGAAATCGCCGTGGGGGCCGCGTTGGTGCGGCCCTGAAATGGTTTGGCCGCAAACGAGGGCAGATGCACGGCGTGGGTGGAGTGCAGGAGGAAAAAGGGTTTCTCCGGATGGCGCTGCGCGTGTTGCCCAAGAAACTCCCGGCTCTTTTTGAGAAAGACCAGATCCACGTCTTCGAGGCCAAAATCGGGGACGAGCAGGCCGGCGCGGTTGTCGAAGGGATACGGGTGCTTGGAGAGGGCGGATTTGTCGAGGGGCCGGGTGGGCGGGACCGGGATCCGATCGCCGTCGAGGTAGGCGTAGAGGGAATCCGTGGCCGGGCAGCAGGCCGTGAACACCCAAGCCGCCATGAATGTGAAAGCGAATTTCATGGGGCTTTGGTGGCGTGATTTAGTGGCGGACGGGCGGGAGGGATTCCGCGCGACTTCATGGGCCGGCGCCGTTTTTGTCGAAGGTTTTGAAGCGCAGGCCGAGGTTCGGCGCCCGATTGCGCCGGAAGACACGTGTCACCTTGGTCGCTTCACTGCTTCACCGCGGGCCCGTTGAACCAGATCGCATTGGGAGCTTCCGACCGCGCGGCGGCGATGTCCGACCAACCGTCGCCGTCGAGGTCGCCGAGGGCGAGGCCGTAGACCGCGCCCTGTCCGTCGCCCCACGGGGTCTCCGCAAACGTAAATTTCTTCCCGCGGCTCTGGTTAAAGAAAACGGATCCGCGCGCCTCCTGCCGCCCCACCACAATGTCGGGCTTCCCGTCGCGATCCAGATCGGCGACGCCGATCGAATAGGGCGCCCCGGATTGCTCGCCGATGGACAAGGGCTCCGCGAACGCGCGCGGGGCTATGCCCCGATAGATAAACAGGCCGGTTTTCGCATCGCCGACGACGAGGTCCACGATCCCGTCACCATCGATATCCGCCGCGACCGCGGCGCGAATCGTCGATTGTTTCGGGCCGACCGGCACGGGAGCCGCCGAGAATTTTCCCGTTCCGTCATTCCAGAAAATCAGGCTTTGGCCGCCGTCCCGATGCGGCACGAGCAAATCGATTTTTCCGTCTCCGTCCAAATCGGCCGCGACGATGATCGTCGCGGATTGGGTCGGCAGCGGAATCTGCGTGGGAAACCCGCCCTTGCCATCGTTGAGGCAAACAAAGCACGGCACGGGTTTGTCCGGGTTGCTCGAGCGATTGGCCACGATGATGTCGGGGCGGCCGTCGCCATTGAGGTCGGCCACGGTGATGTAGCGCGTCGACCATTCGGGGCGGCCAAAGGTCCCGGCGGTCCGAAAATTTCCGCGGCCGTCGTTGAGGTAAATCACTTTTTTGTCCGGGCGGTCGTTGCTGACGACCAAGTCCAGCGAGCCGTCGCCGTCGAGATCGGCGAGCGCGGCGGAGTAGGTGCGGTCCGCTTCCGCCGGCAGTTTCGCCGTGGTGAAGTTCCCTTTCCCGTCGTTGCGCAAAATGAGGTTGTCGAGCGGCCAGTGACGGCCGCGCGCGAGAATGACGTCCAGGTCGCCGTCGCGATCGATGTCGCCCAGGCTCACGCTGGCCGAGGTCGCGCCTTTTTCTTCCAGCAACTTGACGCGTTCAAACGAGCGCGTGTCGGCGGACCACACCGGACCCGCCGTGAGGAGGAGCAAGAGCAGCGCAGCGGATGGAAACCACGGCGGACGAACCAAGCCGGTGGGCGGGGAGAGGGGGGGAAGGGTCATGGGGTTTTTGTCCGGTCGGGGCAGACCGACCGGGCGAAGGTTGGCGTTCAGAAACTTTTCTTTACGGTGATGTAGACGAAGCGCTGGATCGGATCGCTGAGGGGGCTGTAATAGAGCCCGGCGATGCCGGTGTTGGCGATGCCGGTGAAGTAAAACGGCACGTCGCGATCCAACACATTGCTCGCGCCGATCGTGACCTTGGTGCGATCCAGCCAGCGAACCACCCCGGACCGTCCGCGGGACGAAAAACTGTAGCTTGCCTGAACGTCGAACTCCGAGGAACCGGCCACGCGCCCGCCGCTGACGAGATCGACGGCGGGGGACGTGGTAATTTGGTAGGAGTCCAAATAGCGCCAGGTCACGCCGGCCGTGAAAGCCTGGCGGCTCCAGAACACGCGCGCGTTGCCGCGGCGCTTGAGCGGGGCGTTCGCGGTCCGGTAGGGCCAGCCGACGTCCTCGCGCGAGGGCTGTCCGATGGCCAGCTGCGTTTGGTATTTGTCCACGAAGGTGCCGAGTGCGCTCACATCGAAACGGTTTTCGCCGAGCGCAAAGCGGTAGCTCGCGTTCAAGTCCATGCCCCCGGTCAGCAACTCGGTGGAGTTGATCGGCGTGAGGTCGAGGAAGGTGATCACGCCGGGCCGGCCGGCGGCCGTGTCGGCGGCGGTCGGTGCGGCCCGCGTGATCCGCTCGGCGGGCATGAGCGCTTCGTTCGCCAGCAGGGTGGTCGTGGACAAATTGACGATGCGATCCTGTTTTTTGATACGGTAGAAATCTGCGCTGATCCGGAAGCCCGTGAGCCAGCCCGGCTGGAGCACGACGCCGTAATTGAAACTCTGCGACGTTTCGGGAGCCAGGCCCGGGTTACCGCCCGTGACCGTGTCGGCGACGGTGTAGGATTGGCCGCGACGCGGGTCCGTGATGGTCAGGGGAAGTTCGCCGGGGAGGGCGGCACCGATGCTGCCGACTGACGGCGGGGTGAAGCCCTCGCCGTAGCTTGCCCGAAACGTCAGGCCGGTGATCGGCTCAAACCGCAGGCCCGTCGCGGTGGTGGTGCTGGCGTAGGAGCCCTTTCGGCGAGCTCTGGTGGCGCCATCGACTTCGCCGGACTGGTGCTCGTTGCGGACGGATCCGGTGAGCTCGAGGCGCTTGGCGAACGGACTGGGATGTTTCGCATCGATCAGCGGTACGGTCGCTCCGGCATAAGTGGCGTAGGTCTCGCGCGTGATGTCTGGCGTAACGGTCGCGGTGGGCGGGCTGTTGGTGCCGACCACGATGTCGCCGTTGAGTCCGTTGAAGGCCGAGTCGGTGCGCCACTGGACCCCGCCGGAGAGCTGCGGCTCGACCAGCGGCAGAAACCGGATCGGCCCCGCGATCCGCAGGGCGCTCGACCACATGCCGGTGCTGGCGCCCTGCACGTTGATGCGGCTGATTTCGGCCACGAGGGCCGGATCGTTGGCGAGGCCGCTGGCGGGCCCGATGAAGGGATTGTAGAATTTGCCGACAAATCCCGGCAGGGTGCCGGCCAGCGCCGCGGTCACGCGCGACGTCACGACCGTATTCAACCGGCGGCTCTGGGTGGAGTGGCCGTAGGAAACGTCGCCGTTCCAGCGCCAGTCGCCGGGGAGGCGGCCCTTCAACGAACTCAGCACATTCCAGGTTTGGGTTTTGGTGTTGCGCGGGGTGTTGGCGGTGTCGTGTAGGCGCGTCGTGATCAGCACCGGCACGCCGGCGGCGCCGAGCGCGGCGGTGCCGAAGGGATTGTAGGGGTTGGCGGCGGGCACGGAGGTTTGGAGAAACTCGCCGTCGAAGACGAACGCCGTGTTTTCGGCCAGATTCACCTGGAGCGTCCCCTCCGTCTCCTTGGTGAAGCGGTGCGTCAACTCGGTCATGAGGGCGCGAATACCCTGCTCCTGCCGGGTCCAGTTCTGGCCGCCGCCGCCGCGCGCGCCCCAGCCTTCCGTGGCGTTGTTGTCGAGCGCGGGGATGAGCTGCGAGGCGGTCAGGAGGCCGTTCGACGTGCGCGGGACCGACGCATAGGGCACGTTGAGAATCGGCAGATTTGTGGTGGCGCCCGTCGCGCGCTGGATGTTGAGGTTCGCGCCGATGGTGGGAAACGCCAGCCCGGTGAAGAGGGCGGGATTGCGCTCCAGCACGCGCGTCCGCATGCGGGTGTAAAATCCGCCCTCGTTGTTGGACATGCCGTTGTTGTGCGAATAATTCGCCGACATCATCAACTGGGTCCGGCCTTGGTTAAACACCACGCCGCCCGCGAGCGAAAGCCCCACCCGGGCGGCGTCGCCCGCGCTCGTGCGATTGCCGTAGGTGGTGGAAATTTCGAAGCCGCGGTAATCGCTGCGGAGGATGATATTCACGACGCCGCCGGTGGCGTTCGCGCCGTAGATCGCGCCCGCCGAGCTGGGCAGGAACTCGATGCGCTCGACGGCCGCGAGGGGGATCGTATTGAGGTCGGCTTGCCCGGACGCGGTGGACGATGCGGACCCGCTGGGCAGGCGCCGGCCGTTGACGAGGACGAGCGTATCGGCGGCGCCGAGGCCGCGGGAATTGATCACGCTTACGTTCGCGTTGGTGTTGCCGATGCCGCTCGGCGAGACGGCGTTGGCGGTGTTCTGCGGCAATTGCGTGATGAAGTCCTGCATCGAAATCGCGCCGCTGCGATCGATGAGTTCGCGGTCGACGACCACGTAGGGAGTGATGTCGTCCACCGTGCGGGGCTGATCGACGTTGCGGGATTCGAAGCGGTCGCCCTTGATTTCAAATTTTTCCAGGGCGACCGCGGCTGGACCGGCCGGAGGGTTGGCTGAGGCGGTGGATTGGGCGTGGGCCGAGGCGGCCCCGCCGACGAGAGCGGCAAGAATGGCGGTGCGGAAACGGGTGTGAGCGCGCATGGTTTTGCTGGGTGGGCCGGTGGGAGAACCTGGAGACGGTTTGGAAAGGGGAGGGCGGCGGGTCAGCCGACCGCGACCAACGAATGGAGCGTGCGGAAATAGAGGTGCCCGTCCGAGATGGCGGGGGTGGCCATCGCGGGCTCTTCGAGGCGATTGACGGCGAGCTTCCGATACTCCGGACCGGCGGCGACCACATGGACGTCGCCCTCCTCACTGGTGCAGTAAATTTTGTCGTCTCCGGCCACCGGGGACGCCGAGAAGCCGGCGGCGACGGGCACCACGCGCTCCTGATAGTGCGCCTTGCCGTCCCGGGCGTCCATGCACTTTAAAATGCCGGCGTTCGAGCCGCAGTAGAGCAGGTCGCCGTAAACGAGCGGCGTCTGGATGTAGAGGCCGCTCTTCTGGTCGGACCACGCGATGAAGGTGCCCGAGGTCTCGCCGGCCGCCGGGGTGATATCGCCCGTCGCGCCGGGGCGGATCGCCCACACGGGTGCGGCGCTGCCGTGGCCGTTGGCCACGTAGATCAGGCCGTGCGCGGAAAACGGCGTGGGGATCGGGTTGTCGCCGCCGGTTTTCAGCCGCCAGAGTTCCGCGCCGGTGGTGAAGTCGTAGCCTGCCACGTAGGGCCAGCCGTTGGCGACGACCTGCGTGCGCCCGTCCTCGGCGTGCACGTAGGGCGTGGCCCAGCAGCGCTCACACACGCCCTTGCGCGGCGTGCGCCAGAGTTCCGCGCCGTCGGAGAGGCGGAACGCCGCGAGGTAAGGATTGGCGGGCGCGTCGCACTGGAGGACGATCCGATCGCCGTGCAGGGTGGGTGAACTCGCGTAGCCCCAGCCCACGTCGTATTTGCTCACGTTGATCACGCCGAGGTCCTTCTTCCAGCGGCGCTCGCCGTCGAGGCTGTAACAGTGGAGGCCTTCGGAGCCGAAGCACGCGACGAGCACCGTGCCGTCGGTCGAGAGCGTGGTGTTGGCCTGCGTGGCCTTCAGGTGGCGCTGCGTGCGCGGGACGGCCTGATGGGCGGTTTGCTCCCAGAGCATTTTGCCGGTGCGCTTGTCGAAACAGAAAATCTTCCACGCCTGCTCGGCGGTTTCCTCGGCGGCGGTGCGGTCGCCGTAGAGGCCGAGCTTGATCGGCGCCTGGCCGGCGGAGTTCACCGCGGTCGCGACGAAGAGCCGGTCGCCCCAGACCACCGGGCTCGAGTGGCCGAGGCCGGCAACCGGAATCTTCCACTTCACCTTCCACTCGGTGGGCAGCGGCGCCGAATCGCCGACGCCGCCCGCCAAGGGGCCGCGAAACGAGGGCCAGTTCGACGTCGTCGTCGCGAGGGTGCGGTGCGCGGCGAGCAGCAGCGGCAGTGCGACGAAGCGGCGGCGCGTCAGCGACGATACGGGGGACGGTTCGGGGAGAGCAGGGGTCGGGCGTGGGGTGGGAGGGCTCATGAGATTGGGGCGGATGATGCGGGTCTCTCGGGGGGTGGGCCGGGCGGTCAAGCAGGGGGACTTGAGCGGGGGCATTTCAAGCGGCGGCGCGACGGTGGCAAGGACGCATCCGGGGGGAATAGCACTCCGCCTGCCAACACGCCGGCAATTTGGCCGCCGGCGATTCTCCGCGTCCGAAGCCGAGCGTGGCCGGGCGGACGAAATTCCACGGGCGCGTGAACGGTAAGATTATTTGCCGGACGGCGTGACGAACTCCGCGCGACTCAGCTTCCCGTCGCCGTTTTGGTCAAAATTCTTGAAACGCTGCTCGAGGTTCGGCGCGTCTTTCATTCCGGCGCGATATTCGTCGAGGGTGAGGGCGCCGTCGTGGTTGGTGTCGATGCGCGCGAACGCGGCGGCGCGGTCGGGCGCGGCTTTCTTGGCCGAAGCGTTCGGGGGCGCGGGCGTGGTGGCCGTGGTGGATGCCGAGGTTCGATCGGCGGCGCTGATGCAGGACGCATCGACGGTGGTGGGCAGCGTGGCTTTCCACGCGAGCGCGAGCTGCGTGAGGCGGGCGACGATCTCGGGGTGATCTTTGGCGACGTCGACGGCCTCGGCGCGGTCGGTGGTGAGGCGGTGCAAGGCGAGGCGTTTCGCGTCGGCGGTGAGGAGGAGTTTCCAATCGCCGTCGCGGACGGCGAGGCGGGGCCACCAGTGGGGATCAGCCGCCTTGCCGGTCCAGTCCCAAAAGATGGGGCGGGTGCGTTTGGCGGGTTGGCCTTGGAGCGCGGCGAGCAGATTTTCGCCGTCGCCGCGGTGGTCGGGGGGCAATGTAATGCCGGCGGCGGCGCAGAGGGTAGGCAGCAGATCGACAGCGGTGAAGGCGGTGGTGGGGTTGATCGCGCCGGCGGGCGTGTGGCCGGGCCAACGGACGAGGAAGGGCACACGCACGCCGCCTTCGAAGAGGCTACGTTTCTCGCCGCGCAGGCCGCCGCTGGAACCGACGCTGTAGTAGCCGCCGTAGCCGCTCTCGCCCGTTTCGGCGTCGGGTCGGCCATTTCCTTTGTCCGTGCCGGTGGTCTCCGGGCCGTTGTCGCTGGAAAAAAGCACGATCGTGTTTTGGGCGACGCCGGCGGCCTCCAGCGCATCGAGCACGCGGCCGACGGCGTTGTCACCGTCGGTGATGACGGCGGCGTAGACGCGCTGCTGTTCGTCGAGGTGTTTCCACTTTTCCAGCGAGGCTTTGGTCGGCACGTGCGGCAGGTGGCTCTCGTGGAGCCAGACGTTGAGGAAGAACGGCCGGTCTTTGTGCGCGGCGATAAACTTCACGGCGTGATCGGGTGTCGCGTGCAGGCCGGCCGAGGGCATTTCCGCGCCGCCGTTAAAGATGGCAAACTCATCGAAGCCGTAGGCGGTGGGCGCGGGGGCGCCGTGGGTCTCGCGATTGGTGAGGTGCCATTTGCCGAAATGGGCGGTGCGGTAGCCGGCCTGCTGGAAAAAGCGCGCGACCGTGGGTGCGCGCGCGTCGAGCCAGTCGGGCATGTTGCGGGCGAGATTTTGCGCGGGGGCGGCGAAGTGCTGGTGGATGCCGAAGCGCGACGGAAACATCCCCGTCATCGCGGCCGCGCGGCTGGGCGAGCAGACGGGATTGAGGACGTTGAACTGGTGAAAGTCGGTGCCCTCGCGGGCGAGCCGGTCGAGGTGCGGTGTTTTCAACCACGGGTGTCCGTGCGAGGAGAGATCGCCCCAGCCCCAGTCGTCGGCGAAGAGGAAGACGACGTTGGGTTTCGACGCCGCCGGGCAGAAGGCAGAGCCGAGGATCCAGAGCGCAAGGAGGAGGGATGGTTTCATCGTCCGATCCGGCTATTTGGCGATGGCGCCCGGCTCCGCGGCGGCGGATTTTTTCCGGCCCTTCGCATTCCCTGCGGGCGCCGCCGGGTCGTCCTGCTGGCCAAACTTCGCGCGCTGGTCGCGCTGGTGGCGGTCGGTGCGGGTGAACGTGCCCTCCCGCACCGGTTCGTGGGCCTTCTCTGCGAGCGCGGTGAGCTTCGCGAGCATGCCTGGATTCGTTGGCGCGAGATCCTTTGATTCGCCCGGGTCGGCGGCGAGGTCGTAGAGCTCCCAGGCCGCGTTGGCTTTGGGCCGAACGGCCCGCCAGGAGCCCTGGCGGAGGGCGGTCCATTGGTTGATTTCCCAATAAAGATACGCGTGCTGCGGCTGCGCGCGCCCCGCCGCTTTCGCGCCGACCAGTTCGGGCAGAAGACTGAGGCCATCCACGTCCGCGGGCGCCTTGGCTCCCGTGACTTCGGCCACCGTCGGGAGAATGTCCGGGAAATAGCCGAGATGCTCGCTCACGCGGCCCGGCGCGATTTTGCCCGGCCAGCGGGCGATGAAGGGGACGCGCAATCCGCCCTCGTAGAGCGTGCCCTTCTTGCCGCGATATTCGACGCCCGTGGCCGGATGCCGGTTGGCGCTATGAACGCCGCGCGGATGCTCGGCGGAGGTGAAGTAATCTGCGCCGCCATTGTCGCCGCTGAAAAAGACGAGCGTGTTGTCGTCGAGGCCGAGCTCCTTGAGCAGCGCGAGCACTTCGCCGACGTGGCGGTCCAGCATCGTGACCATCGCGGCGTAACGCCGCGCGGGCTCGGGCCACGGCTTGTCCCGGTAAAGCGCCCACGCGGCGTCGCTGTCCGGAAGGTCGAAATTTCCGTGTGGCGGCGTGTAGGGCAGGTAGGCGAAGAAGGGTTTGTCCTGGTGGGCGCGGATGAATTTCATCGCCGCCGCATGGATCACGTAGTGCGAGTAGGTCTGGCCGGCGCTGCCGCCCCGGTTGCCCGCGAGCGGCACTTCCTCGCTGTTGCGGATGAGGTAGGGCGGGAAATAGGTGTGCGCGTGGACCTGGTCGTAGTAGCCGAGGAACTCATCAAACCCGTGCTGCTCCGGGACGCCGGTCGAGTCGCGCCCGCCGCAGCCCCACTTGCCGAAGCCGCCGGTCGCGTAGCCCAGCGGCTTGAGGATCGAGGCGATGGTCGTCTCGTCGGCGCGCAGGGGAGTGCCGCCGCCATTTGCGCGCACGGAGGTGTGCCCGCTGTGTTTGCCGGTGAGGAAGGAGCACCGCGTCGGCGCGCACACGGAGGAACCGGCGAAGAGATGGCGAAACACGACGCCCTCCTTCGCCATGCGGTCGAGGTTCGGCGTCTGGATGGTCGTCCCGCCCATGAACCCCGGCTCATGGTAGCCTAGCTCGTCGGCCATGATGTAGATGACGTTGGGCTTCGCGGCCTCGGCGCGGTGGAGCCCGGCGAGCAGCAGGACGATGAAGGAGAGCGTGGGCTTCATGGATGACTTTAGGGATGATAAGAAAGGGGAGGGGCCAGGCGCGCGGCTCACGGGGCTCTCCTCGGGCCGGGCTAGTTCGAACGTTCCTGGGAGAAAACGTTGCCGCTAGGTTGGGTGGGCAGCGTCGCGTGCCAAGCGGCGAGTTTCTGGCGGAGTTGGGCGACCACGGCGGGATGCGATGGGCTGAGGTCCGCTTTTTCCAGCGGATCCTGCTGGAGATCGTAGAGCTCGACGTGGTCCTGTTTGCGGCTGACGAGCAGTTTCCAGTGAGCGTCGACGACGACGTGGGCGGCCCAGTGATCGGGCGCGTCTTTGCGCGGCGGCCAGTTCGCGTCGATCCGCCAGAAGAGCGGTTGGCTGCGCGAAGGGGCGGCGCGGCCCTTGAGCGTGGCGACCTGGCTGACGCCGTCGGGCACGTAGGCGGGCGGCGGCTGGGCGCCGGCGATTTCGCAGAACGTCGGCAACAGATCCACGGCGGAGAGGAGCGAGGTGCGGTCGATCTGGCCCGCCGAGATCTGGCCGGGCCAGCGGGCGATGAACGGCACGTTGATGCCGCCCTCGAACAAGGAGCCCTTGTAGCCTTTCCGACTGGCTGTGATTCCCTTGGCCGCCGCGATGCCCCAGCCCGCGCCGGTCGCGGTATCGTAGGACAAATCGAGCTTCGCACCGGCACCGCCGCGGGCGGGTCCGTTGTCGGAACTGAAAATCACCAGCGTGTTCTCCGTTAGTTTAAGCCGGTCCAGCGCGGCGAGGACTGCGCCGATGCGGTCATCGGCGTGTGAGATCACGGAGGCGTAGATCTGGTCTTCGCGGCTCTTCATGTCGCGGAACCGCCACTCGTATTTGGGCACCGTGTGAAAGGGCGTGTGCGGCTCGTGAATCCACAGGTTGATGAAAAAGGGCTTTTTCGCCGCCGCGCTCTTTTCGATAAAGGCAATCGCGCGGGTGGCGTCCTCATGCACGGGGATCTGCTCCCCGGCGCAGTTGAAGGCGCCGTAGTCGTCGTAGCCGTAAACGGTCGGCAGGGGCGAATCCGGGATCATGTCATTCGAAAGATGCCACTTGCCGTAGTGCGCCGTCGCATAGCCGGCGGATTGCAGCATCCGCGGCAGCGTCGGCGTCTGGGGGTCGAGCCAGTCGGGCATGTTGCGCTGGGCGTTGTTTTTCACCCACGCGAAGTGGCCGTCGATGTTGTAGCGGGCGGGAAAATGCCCGGTCAGGACGGCGGTCCGGCTGGGCGAACACACGCCGCTCGCGACCGTGAACCGGTGGAAGTCCGTGCCCTCCTTCGCCAGCCGGTCGATGTTCGGCGTTTTGACGTAGGGATGGCCGTGACACGACAGGTCGCCCCAGCCCCAGTCGTCGGCGAAGATGAAGACGATGTTGGGCTTGGGCGCAGAGACCGCCGCCGAGACCGGCCGCAGCAGAACCAACGCGACGAGGACAAGTGCGCGAAAGCTGTTCATCAGGGGAGATACGGGGTGAACGGTCACGGGAGTTTGGTGACGACGGCGTAGTAGGCGCCGACTTCGTGGCCGTCGGCGGTCTGGAAGACGGGGGCGAGTTGGTGGGAGCCGGCAGTGAGTGTGGTCGTGAAGGCAACGGCGGTGTCGGTCGCACGGACGGGCGAGGAGGCGAGGTCGCCGCCGTCGACGCGGAGCGTGGCGGTCGTCGCGGGGATCGCGACGCCGGGGCGGGCGCGGAAGGCGATGTCGGAGCCGGGGACCTTCGCGCCCGGGGGCAGGGCGGCAGTGATGGGGTGGTTGGCCTCGACGGGCCAGCGGCGCACGCTGATTTCGTAGCGACCGGCGGT
>CANHJG010000071.1 GCA_947461205.1 Opitutia bacterium | reverse complement strand
CGCGCCGGAAGTCCGGCGCGGGATGCGGCTCGCCGGGTTTTCGGAACCGGAGCGTTGGACGGAGGCGCGGCTGGCGACGAATCCGTGAGGGGGCGGAGGTCGGAGCCCCGGCCCTCCCTCAGACGCGGTTGAGGAGGGGGCGGTCGGATTCGACGACGAAGCTGGCGCGGGTGTGGAGCGGGGCGTCGGGTTTCGTGACGAAGGGGACCGTGCGGTAGTCGGTGCGCCATTGCTGCGGTGTAATTTCGCAACGGACGTAGCCGCGTTCGCTATTGAAATACTTCACGAAGGGATTTTCGGCGGTGAGATGGGCGCGGGCTTTGGGCGCGTCTGATCCGTCGCCCCCTGAGCTGATCGAGGTGCCGACAAATTCGGTGGCCACACTCTTTGAATCGAGTTGGTCGAAGTCGGCGATCAGTTCGTTGGCCCAATCGGAATGGATGTCGCCGGTGAGCACGACGGGGTTCTTGATTTTTTTGTCCGCGAAATGGCGGAGCAGGCGGCGGCGTTCGAATTCGTAGCCGGGCCATTGGTCCATCGAGTAGTTGACGGCGGGACCGGCGGTTTTGTCGACGCGGGCGACCATGATCTGCTGGGCGAGGACGTTCCAGGAGGCGGGAGAGCGCTCGAGGCCGGTGAAGAGCCAGTCGCGTTGGCGGTCGCCGAGGGCGGTGCCTTGCGGGTTGAGGAGGACGGGGCTTGGGGGCTTGAGGCCGTCGCCCTGCGGCTGGGCGGTACGGTATTGGCGGGTGTCGAGCACGTGGAATTGCGCAAGGCGGCCGTAGGAGAGGGAGCGATACAGGAGCATGTCGGGGCCGTGGGGCTGCGCGGAGCGACGGAGCGGCATGTGCTCGAAGTAGGCTTGGTAGGCAGCGGCACGACGGAGGAGATAGGCGGCGTGGGGCTGGCGTTTGCTGCCGGGGTGGTCGCCGGCGTAGTTGTTGCAGACCTCGTGGTCGTCCCAGGTGACGATCCAGGGGGCGAGGGCGTGGGCGCGTTGGAGGGAGGGATCGGATTTATAGAGCCCGTAGCGGGCGCGGTAGTCGTCGAGTTGGATGATCTCGGGGCTGTTGTGGCGGCGGACTCGGTCGGCGGCGGCCGGGCCTTCGTAAATGTAGTCGCCGAGATGGACGACGAGATCGAGGTCCTCGCGCGCGAGGTGGTCGTAGGCGGTGAAGAGGCCGGTCTCGTAGTGTTGGCAGGAGGCGAAGGCGAAGCGGAGACGCGCGGGGAGGGCGTCGGCGAGTGGCGCGGTGCGCGTGCGGCCGGTCGGGCTGAGTTCGGTGCCGACTTTAAAGCGATACCAATACCAACGCTCAGGGCGGAGGCCGGTGACCTCGACGTGGACGGAGTGCGCCCACGACGGATTGGCGACGGCGGTGCCCGATTGGACGAGGCGGGTCATGGCTTCGTCGTCGGCGATTTGCCACGAGACTTCGACGGCTTCGGGGGGCATGCCGCCGGCGGGTTCGAGGGGCTGGGGGGCGAGGCGGGTCCAGAGGACCACGCCGTCGGGGAGCGGGTCGCCGGAGGCGACGCCGAGGGAAAAGGGATAGGCGGAGAATTTTGGGGCGGTGGCGACGGCGCCGCGGGCGTGGGTGGAGAGGAGGGCGGCGGCGGCGAAGGAAGCGGAGCCGGCGAGAAAGGTGCGACGGGAGAGTTGGCGGGCGTCGGGGAGAGGGAAGAGGAGGGGCGGCATGGGAGCAGGTTTAGCGAGACGACAGGGACGGCGAGCAGTAACGGGGGGGAAAGTTCATTCGTAACCTGACCGACACTGGACACGGGTCAGAACGGTCCGTTAGACATAGGCGCATGAAACTATCCCGAAGCTGTGGCCGTGCGTGGGTGGCAATGTGGGTGATCGTGGCGGCGGTGAGGGCGCGCGCGGCGGATTATGACGTGGTCGTCTACGGCGGCACGGCCGCGGGCGTGACGGCGGCGATGCAGGCGAAAGCGATGGGCAAGAGCGTGATTCTTGTCGGGCCGGACAAGCACCTGGGCGGATTGACGAGCGGAGGTCTCGGCTGGACGGACACGGGGAACAAGGCGGTGATCGGCGGGCTGGCGCGGGAATTTTATCACCGGGTGTGGCGGCACTACGAAGGGGCGGACGCGTGGCGTTGGCAGAAAAAATCCGCGTATGGCAACACGGGGCAGGGCACGCCGGCGATCGATGGCGCGCAGCGCACGATGTGGATTTTTGAGCCCAGTGTGGCGGAGAAAATTTTCGAGGATTTTGTGCGGGAAAACAAAATTCCGGTTGTGCGCGACGAGTGGCTCGACCGGGCGAAAGGCGTGAAGAAGGACGGGGCGCGGATCGCGGCGATCACGATGGTGAGCGGGAAAACGTATGCGGGAAAAATGTTCATCGACGCGACCTACGAGGGCGACCTCATGGCGGCGGCGGGGGTGGCGTATCACGTGGGGCGCGAGGCGAATGCCGTCTATGGCGAGCAACACAACGGGGTGCAGACGGGGGTGCTGCACCACCGGCATCACTTCGGGTATTTGAAGGAGAAGATCAGTCCGTATGTGGTGCCGGGCGATTCGAAGAGCGGGGTGCTGCCGCGGGTGAGCGCGGCGGATCCGGGGACATTTGGCGAGGGTGATACCAAGGTGCAGGCGTATTGCTACCGGATGTGCCTGACGGATGTGCCGGAGAACCGGATCCCGTTTGCGAAGCCCGCAGGCTACGACCCGAAACAGTATGAACTGCTCGCGCGGGTGTATGCGGCGGGGTGGACGGAGACGTTTGGGAAGTTTGATCCGATTCCGAACCACAAGACGGACACGAACAATCACGGACCGTTTTCAACGGACAACATCGGGATGAACTATGATTACCCGGAGGCGAGCTACGAGCGGCGGAAGCAGATTTTGCAGGAACATGAGACGTATCAGAAGGGCTGGCTGTATTTCATCACGACGGACCCACGGGTGCCGGCGGACGTGCGGGCGAAAATGAGCACCTATGGGCTGCCGAAAGACGAATTCAAGGACAACGGCGGCTGGTCGCACCAGATTTACGTGCGCGAGGCGCGGCGGATGATCGGCTCGTATGTAATGACGGAAAACGAACTCCGGAAAAAGAAGCCGACGCCGGAGTCGGTGGGCATGGGCAGCTACACGATCGATTCGCACAATGTGCAGCGTTACATCACGCCCGAAGGTTTTGTGCAGAACGAAGGTGACATCGGGGTGTCGGCCGGCGGGCCGTATGAGATTGCGTATGGTTCGTTGGTGCCGAAGAAGGCGCAGGCGGAAAATTTGCTGGTGCCGGTGTGTCTCTCCAGCTCGCACATCGCGTTTGGATCGATCCGGATGGAGCCGGTGTTCATGATTCTGGGGCAGTCGGCGGCGACGGCGGCGGTGCTGGCGATCGACGCGCAGAGCGCGGTGCAGGATGTGCCCTATGCGAGGTTGCGTGCGCGGCTGCTGCAGGACGGGCAGGTGTTGAGTTACACGGCGCCGGCGGTGGACGTGGGCGCGGAGAAAAAGGCGAAGGCGAAGAAGACGGAGTGAGCGGCCCGGGGGCGGACCACAGGTCGACGTGCGCGGCGAGCTCGGCGCGGAGGAGCGCGATGAGGTCGGGGTTCATGGAGGCGTCGTCGTCGGGCACGCGGGGTACGACGAGGGGTTGGCCGGCGAGTTCGGCCGCGAAACGGTCGGTCACCCGGGCGGAGTGTTCCGTGCCGGCAGAGCGGGCCGCGTAGTGCGGAGGGGCGTGGAACAGGGCCTCGGCCCGGGGGGCAAGCCACCGGTTGCGTGAGCCGAGGAAGAGGCGTTTGGTTTTAACCGGGGCAGCGGGCGGGGTGGGGAGACGAAAAAAATCCCGCCTCTCACGAGGCGGGCCGCGCTGGGAGAAAGAGCCGAGACCGGGTCTAGATCAGACCGAGCTTCATTTTGCCCTCTTCACTGATCATCGACTGGTTCCACGCCGGCTCCCACGTGATGCGGACGTCGGCGTCGGTGACGCCGGGGACGAGCAGGATTTTGTTCTTGGCGTCTTCGGCGATCGCCGGGCCCATCCCGCAGCCGGGCGCGGTGAGCGTCATGGCGACATTCACACGGTGGCCGGGCTGGGGTTCGGTGATTTTTTCTACGTCCATCGTGTAGACGAGGCCGAGGTCGACGATGTTGACGGGAATCTCGGGGTCGTAAACTTGGCGAAGCTGGGCCCAGATCGACTCGGGGTCGGGTGCGCTGTCCGGCGAGGTGGCGGCCTGCGCGCTGGGAGCGGCGGTAGCCTGTTCGCCGAGGGCGTCGGCATCGGCGCCGTTGATCCGGAAGAGGCCGAAGTCAGTCTGCACCGTGTAGGCGCCGCCGAGGGTCTGGTGAATCATCACCTTGGTCTCGGCGTGGAGGGTGGTCTTGTCGCCAGAGGGAATCTGGGTGGCGATGACTTCGCGGGAAAGGATGCGGTCGCGGTTGGTCATGGGAGACGGGCTGGAGGGGCGAAGGTGGACGGGGAGAAAAGGAAGATGACCGGAAGGTTTACACAGAGAAACGGAAGAGATGCCCAGAGGGCACCGAGAAAGACCGATTGGGTTTGGTCTCAGTGGTCTCGGTGCGGCCTCGGTGTTCTCGGTGTAAGTCTCGGTTATTGCTTGAACTTCGTCTGGATCAGGGTGCGGAGGGCCTCGTGGAGGTCGTCGTTCACCAGCCGATTGAGGACTTCCTCGAAGAAGCCGAAGGTGAGGAGCTCGTCGGCAGCTTCCTTGGCGATGCCGCGGGATTGGAGGTAGAATTCCTGCTCGGGATCGATCCGCGAGGAGGTCGCGCCGTGAGTGCAGCGGACGTCGTTGGCCTGGATTTCGAGGCCGGGCAGCGAGCAGGCTTCGGCATCGTCGCTGAGCATGAGGTTGCGATTGCTCTGGTAGGCGTCGGTTTTTTGGGCGTCGGGATCGACGACGATGAGGCCGGAGAAGATGGTCTTCGCGGTGCCGCGGAGGGCGTTTTTGTAGAGGAGGTCGCTCTTGGTGTTCGGCGCCTGGTGGATCTGGAGGGTGCGCTGGTCGAATTCCTGGCCGGTCTCCGCGACGGTGAGGGCGAGCATCTCGGAGAAGGCGCCGGGGGCCGCGAGCTGGGAGAGCGACTCGTGGCGGGCCTGGCGGCCGCCGAGGTGGAGGTTGAGGGACTGGACGCGGGCGTCGCGGCGGACGACGGTGGAGTTGGACTGGAAGGAGAGGGCGCGGCGGCTCCAGCTCTGTTTGCCGATGTAGGCGATCTGGGCGCCGTGGCCGGCGTAGAGGTCGTTGGCGCCGGCGGCGAACTGGGCCTCGGTGTCGTCGCCGGAGCCGAAATATTCGACGACGGAGACACGGGCGTTTTCGCCGGCGACGACGAGGGTGTGGGGGAAGACGGCGGCGGTCGCGCCGAGGGCGTAAGCGAAAATGCCGATGGGCAGATCGAGCTGCACGTCGCGGGGCACGGAGATGAAGGCGCCGTCGGCGAGGAAGGCCTCGTGGAGGGCAGCGAACTTCGGCGAGCCGAGTTTAGGCGGTTGGGCGAGGAGATGCTCGCGCACGAGCGTCTCGTGCTGCACGAGGGCGTTTTGCAGCGTATCGACGATGACCCCACGGGCGGAGAGCTCGGCGGAGAGGGGCTGGCGGGAGAAGAGGCGGCCGTTGGCGAAGACGAGTTTGGCGGCCTGGGGGATGCCGCTGGGCGCATGGGGGACGGACGTCACCGCCGCCGGGAGGGTGAAGCCGTCGAGGGTGAGAGTGCCGATCGAGCTGAAGCGCCACAGTTCGTCGGTGCGCGAGGGCAGCGGGAGAGCGGCGAAGCGGGCGTAGGCGGCGCGTTTGCGGGCGATCCACCAAGCGGGCAGCGTCGGCGGGAGGCTGGCGAGGTGCGCGGCGAAGGCTTCGGGCGTGAAGCTGCCGACGAGGGAGGGGGGAGCGGTGAGCGTGGTGGCGGACATCTGAGAAATCTTTCTTCTTGATCTGAATCTCTCTCTCGTTCTCTCCGTTCGTTCCGCTTCCCCCTGCCGATCGCGGAGGGAGAAAGAGAAAGATAAAGAGGGAAGAGAAAGAGGTTGGTTCAGCCGACGCTGCCTTCCATTTCGAGGTCGATGAGGCGTTTGAGTTCGACCGAGTATTCCATGGGGAATTGGCGGGCGAGGTCGTTGATGAAGCCGTTCACGGCGAGACTCATCGCCTGGCCCTCGGTGAGGCCGCGCTGCTGCATATAGAAGATCATGTCTTCGGACACCTTTGAGACGGAGGCTTCGTGCTGGGTGGAGTTTTTGTCGCCGCGGACGGTGATGGCGGGATAGGTGTCGGTGCGGCTGTTGGTGTTGATCAGCAGCGCGTCGCACTCGGTGTTGTTTTTACAGCCCTTGAGGTGCTTGGGGATGTGGACGACGCCGCGGTAGGTGCTGCGGCCCTGGCCGACGGAGATGGATTTGGCGACGATGTTGGACGTCGTGTGGTTGGCGGCGTGGATCATTTTCGCGCCGGTGTCCTGGTGCTGGCCGTCGTTGGCGAGGGCGATGGAGATGACCTCGCCGCGGGCGCGTTCGCCCTTGAGGACGACGCCGGGGTATTTCATTGTGAGGCGGCTGCCGATGTTGCAGTCGATCCACTTGATCTCGGCGTCCTCGTGGGCGATGCCGCGTTTGGTGACTAGGTTGAAGACGTTGTTGGCCCAGTTTTGGACAGTGATGTATTGGATCTTGGCGCCTTTGAGGGCGACGAGTTCGACGACGGCGCTGTGGAGCGTCGAAGTGGAGAACTTCGGGGCGGTGCAGCCCTCCATGTAGACGACCTCGGAGCCCTCGTCGGCGATGATGAGGGTGCGCTCGAACTGGCCGAAATTTTCGGCGTTGATGCGGAAGTAGGCCTGCAGGGGCTGGGCGACCTTGACGCCCTTCGGCACGTAAATGAAGGAGCCGCCGGAGAACACGGCGCTGTTGAGCGCGGAGAACTTGTTGTCGCCGGTCGGGATGACCTTGCCGAAGAATTTTTTGAAGAGCTCGGGGTGCTCGCGGAGGCCTTCGGTGGAGTTGACGAAGATGACGCCCTGTTTGGCGACGATCTCCTTGATGTTCGAGTAGGCGGCCTCGGAGTCGAACTGGGCCTCGACGCCGGCGAGGAACTTGCGCTCCTGCTCGGGAATGCCGAGGCGCTCGAAGGTTTTCTTGATGTCGTCGGGGACCTCGTCCCAGGTGCGTTTGGGTTTTTGGCCCTGCGAGAGGTAGTAGCGGATTTTTTGAAAATCGATCGCCTCAAGGTCCTTCGTGGCCCAGTGGGTGGGCAGCGGCATGGCGAAGAATTTCTTCAGCGCGGCGAGCCGGAACTCGAGGATCCACGGCGCCTCTTTTTTGACGGAGCTGATGTAGCGGACGGTAGCTTCACTGAGGCCCGTGCCGGCGTCGAAGGCGTACTCCATCTTGTAACTGAAGTTGCCCGCGGTCTGGTCGATGCCGACGGCGGGATTCTCCACCGCGGTGGTCTCAGACGGGAGGTCAAGGGCGGGAGCGGTGAGGGTGTCGGTGTCGGTTGGTGGCTTCATGGTCTGGGCGATGGGTGGCGTGCCGAAGTTCAGGCGGTGGTGGCGGCGAGTTCTTTTTTGATCCAGTCGTAGCCTTTGGCCTCGAGTTCGAGGGCGAGGGATTTGTCGCCGGACTTCACGATGCGGCCGTCATACATGACGTGCACGTGGTCGGGGACGATGTAGTCGAGGAGGCGCTGGTAATGGGTGATGAGGAGGACGCCGAGGTTCGGGCCGCGCATGGTGTTGACGCCGTCGGCGACGATGCGGAGGGCGTCGATGTCGAGGCCGGAGTCGGTTTCGTCCATGAGGGCGAACTTGGGTTCGAGCATGGCCATCTGGAGGATTTCGCAGCGTTTCTTTTCGCCGCCGGAAAAGCCCTCGTTGACGGAGCGGGAGGTGAACTTCCGGTCGATCTTGAGGAGGTCCATCTTGGAGTAGAGGCGCTTGTAGTAGGCGGAGGCGTCGAGTTCCTCGCCCTCGGCCATGCGGGCCTGTTGGGCGGCGCGGAGGAAGTTGGCGATGGAGACGCCGGGGATTTCGCTCGGATATTGGAAGGCGAGGAAGATGCCGGCGCGGGCGCGTTCGTCGGCCTCCTGGCTGAGGATGGACACGCCGTCGAGGAGGACGTCGCCACCGGTGATGGTGTAGTCCGGGTGGCCGGCGATTGCCTTGGAGAGGGTGGACTTGCCGGTGCCGTTGGGCCCCATGATGGCGTGTACTTCGCCGCTGTTAATCGTGAGGGTCAGGCCCTTGACGATTGGTTTTTCGCCGATGGAAACGTGGAGGTCGTGGATGACGAGGGAGGACATACGGAAAGGTGAACGTTGAGAGAGGAGAGTTGAGCGACGGGAACGCCGAGAGGGGCTTAGTTATGAGCCTTGGTGGCTTTGCCGCGGAAGATGATTTCGACGGACTTGGCGTCGTAGCCGCGCGGGAGGACGGAGCTGACCTTTTCGAGGACTTCCGGCGGGAGGTCGATGTCGTGGGTCTTGCCGGTCTGCTCGTCGTGAAAATGGGCGTGGGGCTGGAGATTCGGGCAATAGCGGGTCGGGCCGCGCTCGAAGTTGACCGCCCGGACGAGGTCGCACTGCACGAGTGTTTCGAGGCAGTTATAGACAGTGGCGAGCGAGATGGTGGGGAGATCGGGCTTGACGCGGGCGAAGACTTCGTCGGCGGTGGGGTGATCGCGTTTCTTGAGGAGAACGCTGTAGACGACCTCGCGCTGGGGGGTGGCGCGGAGCCCGCTGTCAGCGAGCTTTTGGGCCAGGGCGTCGGAGGTGATGGTGGCGGTGGACATGGGGTTTGGTGAAGGGGTCAACAAATTGGAATGGTTCTAAGGTGCAAGTGATAATTAGAATTATTCTAAAGAGAAAGCTGGGGGCGGGGTGGGGCCAGCAAACGACAGGGAGGGGAATTCGGGGCTGCGTGCCGGTCCGCGAGTCGGCCTTGAGGCGAAGGCGCGGCCCGGGCGCGGGAGGGTCAGGGCGCGGCGGCTGCCGGGTCGTCCAGCTTCCGGATACGCGGTCCGCGGTTCACGCGTGCCAGCACCAGTGCCAGGGCTCGTAGCCGATGCCGTGGCGGTTGCCGCGCGGGTAGCTCATGGAAAAGCCGAATTCGCCGGCCCGGTGGCGCAGCCAGCGGTAGGCGGGGGTGCGGGCGAAGGAGGCCTCGATGGTCACGTCCGCGGGGTCACCGATGTCGATCGCGCGGCCGGTGTGATGTTCGCTGAAGCCGGGCGCGGCAACGTAGCGGAGCAGATCGTCGAGCGGGCGGCCTTGGGCGAGGTTGCGCCGGATGATTTGGGTTTGCCGGCGCACGCTGCGGAAGCCGGAGAGGGGCAGGAGGGTGACGCCGTCGGCGGCAGCGGCCTCGCGCATGCGGCCCCAAGCGGTGGCGGCGCGGGGGGCGAGGCGAACGGGTTTTTGGTCGGTCGGGTCACGGCCGACGAGGACGAGGCGCGGGATGCTCGCTTCGCGGAAGGCGCGCAGGCCGCGTGAGCGGGCGTAGTCGGCGGGAATGCCGAGGGCGCGGTGGAGCTTTTGCAGGCGTGGGAGGGGCTTTATGCCCCGACGGTTAATCATGGGAGCCATTCGGGAAGGGGAAGGTCGGAGTTCGTTAAAGGGCCGAACCATGCCCAGTCTTCGGCCGCGCAGAAATAGCCGGCCCATCGTTCGGTAGCAGGAAGCAGATTGGCTCGATAGGGGTTGAGGAAAATGTAGAGAAAAACGGGTAAACGGTCCTCGTCGGGACGCATAAAGTGATCGTAGTAGCCTTCCTGCCACGCGAGATGGGATGAGCGAAGCGCGGGAGTAAGCCGGCCTTTAAAAAGGCGGAGGACTTCGGCGAGCGTGGAGTTTGCGCCGAGCGTAAACGTCACATGGAGATGGTCGGGCATCACGACCCAAGTGCGGACACGCCAGTGGTGAGTGGATTCGAGCGTCGTGCGCTGCGATTCGAGGACGGCGAGAAGGGCGGGAGAGACAAGGCCAGAGACTGGGCGCTGGAGGTTGACGGTGACGAAGTAGTCTGATCCGGGGGACGACCAACGGTGGCGGCGCAGAGCGGAGTAGCCGGGCTTCGGGGGCGGCGGCGACTCAGGGCTCATGGGTGTGAGGGGCTTTGTGCCCCGACCTGAGGGGCAGAGGAAATTTAGTCGGGGCGTAAAGCCCCTCCCACATTTAGAGACCTTGTATTCCGGAGGAGCGGACTCAACCGTGGTGTTCGGCGAGCCAGCGTTCGGCTTCGATGGCGGCCTGACAGCCCATGCCGGCAGCGGTGATCGCCTGCCGGTAGATGTGATCGGAGCAGTCGCCCGCGACATAGACGCCGGGAACGTTGGTCTGCACCTGCGAACCGGGTTGTGGCTTGAAATAGCCGCCCTCGTCGACCTCGAGTGGGGGCGCAAACGGACCGGTGTTGGGGATGTGGCCGATCGCAACGAAGATGCCTTTGACGGGCAGCACGGATTCGACGCCGGTCTTTACGTTTTTCACCTTCAGGCCACGGACCGCGCCCTCGGGCACGCCGAGCACTTCGACCGGGACGCTGTCCCAGACCATTTGGATTTTTTCGTGGGCGACGGCGCGGTCGGCCATGATCTTCGAGGCGCGCAGGGTGTCACGGCGGTGCACGAGATACACCTTGCTCGCGAAGCGGGTGAGGAAGAGCGCTTCTTCCGCGGCGCTGTCGCCGCCGCCGAGGACGGCGACTTCCATCTTGCGGTAGAACGCGCCGTCGCAGGTGGCGCAGGTCGTCACGCCCTTGCCGCCGTAGAGTTCTTTTTCGCCGGGGATGCCGGTGAGCCGCGGCGAGGCGCCGGTGGCGATGATGACGGTCTTCGCGAGGATGAGGCGGTCGCCGCAGAAGAGTTGGCGCGGCGTCGAAGTGAAATCGACTTTGTCCACCAGCGCCGACTCGAAACGGGTGCCGAAGCGGGTGGCCTGCTCGCGCATGTTTTGGGTGAGCTGAAAGCCGTCCACGCCGTGGGCGAAGCCCGGAAAGTTTTCGACTTCGCTGGTGGTCGTGAGCTGGCCGCCCGGCAGCGGGCCCTCGAGGACGAGCGGGTTGAGGCTGGCGCGCGCGGTGTAAATGGCGGCGGTGAGGCCTGCGCAGCCGGTGCCGATGATGACGACGTTTTCGACGGGGGAGGACATGGAGGGTGCGGGAAGACAGAGCCGTGGAAATTGCCGAGTGCAACCCCGGAGATGCCACCGACCGGAAAGAACCCGTTTGCGCGGAGTGGAGCCGCGCGTCTTGCTCGGGCGGATGATCCAACTTTCCGCCGCCGCCGTCTCCGCCGAGGCCACCGCCGTGCACGAGCGGTTGTTCACGATCGACACGCACATTGACACGCCGACGGCGAGCTTGATGCGCGACGGGTGGGACTTTGGGTCGCGGCACGCCTACGCGACGGACGGTTCGCAGTGCGATCTGCCGCGGATGCGCGAGGGCGGGATCGATGCGCTCGTGTTTGCGGTCTACGTGGGGCAACTCGCGCGCACGCCCGAGGGCCTGCGGCTCGCGCACGAGCGGGCGCGGCGGTGTTTCGAGCGCACGCGGGCGGTGCTCGGTGCGAACGCCGCCGCCTGCGGTCTGGCGCTGACCGCCGACGACGGTCTGCGGCTGAAGGCGGAGGGGAAGCGCGCGCTTTATCTGAGCGTCGAGAACGCCTACTCGCTCGGGCGTGACGCGGGCAATGTGGAGGTGTTTGCGAAACTGGGCGTCCGGATGCTCGGGCTCACGCACATGTTGAACAACGACGTGGCGGACTCGTCGACCGATCCGCGCGGGGCGGAATGGGGCGGGCTGAGTCCGCTGGGGCGGGAGATGGTGGCCGAGGCGAACCGGCTCGGGCTCGTGCTCGACGCCTCGCATGCGAGCGACGACACGTTGCGCGATCTGCTCGAGCGGTCGCGGGCGCCCGTGGTGCTCTCGCACAGCGGACCGCGGGCGGTGGCGGACCATCCGCGCAACGTGGGCGACGAGTTGCTGCACGCGCTGGCGGCGAAGGGCGGCGTGCTCCAGATCAACGCGCTACCGATCTCGCTCGTCAACGCCCCCAGGAACGCGCGCACAGCGGCGATCGCAGAGGTGTTGATCCGGTTCAAGGATCACGTGTTGTCAGCCGAGACGCTGGCGGCGGAAGACCGCGCGTATGCGGTCGTGTGTGCGGCGCACCCGAACCCGCCGGTGACGTTCGAGGATTTCGTCCGCCACATCGAGCACGCGGTGGCGGTGATGGGCATCGACCACGTGGGCATCGGGTGCGATTTCGACGGCGGCGGCGGGGGCTTCGCGGGGCTGCGCGACGTGACGGACTATCCGGCCATCACGCGGGCGCTGCTGGCGCGCGGCTGGAGCGAGGCGGAGCTGGCGAAGCTGTGGGGCGGCAACACGCTGCGGGTGATGCGGGCGGTGGAGGCAACGCGCACGTGAGCAAGGGGCGGACGAAACCCGGCGGCAGTCCGCTCCGGTTCCGCGACGCTCGCGCGGTCTGTCACCACCCGTAGCTGCGCTTGATTTTCAGCGGCTGGTAGAGGTCGGGCGAGAGTTCGGTGAGGAAACGGCTGGGGGTTTGGAGCATCGCGGGGCCGCCCTTCGTGTTCACCTTCGGGAAACAGAGGTAGAGCTCGTCGCGGGCGCGCGTCACGGCGACATAGAATAGGCGGCGCTCTTCCTCCACGTCGCCGGCTTCGATGGCGCGGCGGATGGGAAACATGCCGTCGGCGAGGCCGATCAGAAACACGGCGGCGTATTCGAGACCCTTGGCTTGGTGCACCGTCGTGAGCCGCAGCGCGTCGGCGTCGGGATCGGCCGAGCGGTCGCTCGTCTCGCTGTTGAGCAACATCACCTCGACGAGGAGTTGATGCATATCGTCGTAGCGGCTCGCGAAACCGATCATCGATTTCAGGTCGTCGAGGCGGGAGACGTAGTTGGCGTAGGCGCCCTTGAGGTAGTCGCCATACCAGCCGTCGATGGCGACCTCGACCGCGTTGTGGGGCTTCATGTGTTTCATGATGTCGCTGACCTGCTGGAGCGAGGCGACGAACTGGGGCCATTCCTCCTTGGCGTCTTTCGGGACTTTCGTGGCGACGTCGTCGGTGGCGAGGGCGGTAAGAAAATCTTTCTGCATCAGGCGCGCGTGATCGGCGGCGGCGGCGTGGAGCTTCGACGCGTTCTTGTCGCCGACTTTCGGGAGGAGGACCGCGAGGCGGTTCCAGGCGGCAGTGTCGGACGGGTTGTAGACGAAGCGCAGGAGCGCCACGAGGTCGCGGATATGGGCCTGCTCGAAAAAGCGGACACCGCTCGTGATCTGGTAGGGGATCTGGAGCCGCGAGAGTTCGAGCTGGATGTCGAGCGCGTGGAAATGTGCGCGGTAGAGAATCGCGATGTCGGCGAGCGCGCAGCCCTCGTCGATGAGGCCGCGGATGCGCTGGACGATGAACTGGGCCTGCTCGCGGCCGTCGATGGACTGGACCAGGTAGGGTTTTTCGGAATTGGCGCGGTGCGGGCGGAGTTCCTTTTCGAAGGCGCGGCCCTTCGGCTGGGCCTGGAGGACGCCGGTGGCGAGGGCGAGAATCTGCGGGGTCGAGCGGTAGTTCGTCTCGATGCGGTGGATGACGGTGCCCGGGTGGCGGTCGGGAAAGGTGAGGATGTTTTCGACGTTCGCGCCGCGCCACGTGTAGATGCACTGGGCGTCGTCGCCGACAGCCATCACGCGGTGGTGCGAGCCGATGAGGTCGACGATCTGGGACTGGAGGACGTTGGTATCCTGATACTCGTCGACGAGGACGTGGCGGAAGCGTTGGGAGAAATAGTCGCGCGTCTCTGGCGATTTCTGGAGGAGTTCGAGCCAGTTTTCGAGGAGGTCGTCGTAGTCGAGGACGTTGGCGGCGCGCTTGGCCTCGGCATATTTTTTGGCGAAGAGCGGGGCGCGGTCGATGATCCCCTCGTGTTGCGGGAAGAACCGCGAGATGGTCTCGGAGAGCGGGAGCTGGGTGTTGCGCGCCATCGAGAGAATGGAGTGGAGCGGCCCGGCCTTGGGGTGGGTCTTGTCCTTGAAGAACAGTTTGTCGCACGCGTCGACGGCGTCGCGGAGGATGCCTTCGGATTCCTCGGCGTCCATGATGGTGAAGGTGCGGGGGAGGCCGATGGCCTCGCCGTGCAGGCGGAGCGAGCGGTGGCCGATGCCGTGAAAGGTGCCGCCCCAGAAACGTCCCGGCTCGAAGCCGGTGAGTTCGTGGACGCGGTGGAGCATTTCCTTGGCGGCCTTGTTGGTGAAGGTGAGGAGGAGGATTTCGCCCGGGCGCACGCCTTGGGACAGGAGGTAGGCGACGCGGTAGGTGAGGGTGCGGGTCTTGCCGGAGCCGGCGCCGGCGAGGACGAGGAGCGGGCCGGCGGGCGCGGTGACCGCGGCGTATTGTTCGTCGTTGAGGGACGCGCGGAAGTCGATGGGTGGGACGCCGTCGAAGGCGGAGGGCGGCGGGGCGTCGAGAGGGAAATCCATGAAACGCCCGAGGCTCGCGCATCGTCGCGCGGGCGCAAAGGGAAAATCAGAGCAACACGAGGTCGTTGCGGTGGACGACCTCGAGGCGTTTGCGCGCCGGGTAGAGGGCGGCGACGGCGTCGCCCTTTTTTTCGGCGATGGCGGGGATTTCCTCGGAGGAAAAGGTCGATTTCCCGCGAGCGAAAACGGTGCCGTCGGGGCTGGCGATGTTCACGATGTCGCCGGCGGCGAATTCGCCCGCCGCGCCGGTCACGCCGACGGCGAGGAGGCTACGGCCCTGGCCGCGGAGGACGGGGACGGCGCGCTCATTGACCGTGAGTGTGCCGGCGGGGCGTTGGAAATAGGCGAGCCAGCGTTTCTTCGCTTCCATCGGCAGGCCGCTGGGGACGAAGAAGGTGCCAGGGCCGCGGCCACCGAAGAGGCGCGCGAGAATCTGGGGCTCGCTGCCGCTGGCGATGAAGACGCCGCAGCCGGCCCTCGTGGCGAGTTTCGCCGCGGTGATTTTCGAAATCATCCCGCCGGTGGCGGTCTCGTCGGTCGTGCCGCCGGCCATCGCCTCGATCTCGGGCGTGATGCGCTCGACGACGGGGATGATTTCCTTCGTGCCCTGCAGGTCGATCAGACCGGGCGCGGTGGAGAGGATGACGAGGTGCTGGGCCTCGACGAGGGAGGCGACCATCGCGGAAAGGGTGTCGTTGTCGCCGAACTTGATTTCGGCGGCGCTCACCGTGTCGTTTTCGTTGATGATCGGGACGGTGCCGTAGGCGATGAGCTGGCGGAGGGTTTCCTTGACCCCGAGGTAGCGCGTGCGGACGCGGAGGTCGTCGTGCGTGAGGAGAACCTGGGCGACGGTGAGGCGATGGGGTGCGAAGCCGGCCTGCCACGTTTGCATGAGGCGCGACTGGCCGATGGCGGCGCAGGCCTGCTTTTTGGCGATTTCCTTCGGTTTTTTAAGGAGACCGAGGGAGCCCATGCCGAGGCCGACGGCGCCGGAGGATACGACGATCACTTCGGTGCCGCGGGCGCGGAGCGCGGCGACTTCGGCGCAGATGGCGTCGATGCGCGCGGTGTCGAGTTGGCCGATCCCGGTGGTCAGGACGCCGGTGCCGAGTTTAACGACGACGCGCTTGGGCGCGGACGTGGAAGGTTCTTTTTTCAACGCGGAAAGCGTGCTGGGCAGCGTGGTCGGGGCCGGGCGGAGACCGGCCCTCCCGGCTCAGACCGTGAGCAAATCCTTTTCCTTGTGCGCGAGATGATCGCCGATGCTCTTGATGGCGGCGTCGGTGATGACCTGCACATCCTTGTCGAGGCGCTTGGATTCATCCTCGGGAAGTTTGGCTTTCTTCGCGGTCTCGAGGGCGTCGCGGCGGACGTTGCGCACGTGGACGCGACCTTCCTCGGCGAGGCGGTGGGCGGTCTTGACGAATTCCTGCCGGCGCTCGCGGCTCATTTCAGGGAGCGGAATGCGGATGACTTTGCCGTCGGGGATCGGGTTGAAACCGAGATTGGCTTCCTGGATACCCTTGAGAATCGACTTGGTGAGCGTGGTGTCCCACGGCTGGATCTGGATGAGGCGGGCGTCGGGGGTGGAGATGGCGGCGCACTGTTTGAGCGGCGTCATCGAGCCGTAGGCTTCGACCATCACGCCCTCGACCATCGCGGGGGTGGCTTTGCCCGTGTGGATCGAGCTGAATTCGTGGAGCGTGTAGTCCACGGCTTTTTTCATCTTGGCCTGGGCATCGGTGAGGATCGGGTGGGACATCGGAGGAGGGCGTTTCGACTGAGGGTTGACGGTTCTTAAAAGGGGCGCGGCCGGCGGGCGAGGGACCTTAGTTTTTCACCAGCGTGCCGATTTTCTGGCCGACGATGGCTTTGCGGATGGCGTGTTCGTCGTTGAGGTCGAACACGAGGATCGGGACGTTGTTGTCCAGACAGAGGGAAAACGCGGTCGAGTCCATGACATTGAGGCGCTGTTTGAGCGCGTCGATGAAGGTGAGGGTGTCGTATTTGACGGCGTCGGGGTGTTTCTTCGGGTCCTTGTCGTAGATCCCGTCGACTTTGGTGGCCTTGAGGATGATGTCGGCATGCATCTCGCTCGCGCGGAGGGCGGCGGTGGTGTCGGTGGAAAAATAGGGATTGCCGGTACCGGCGACGAAGATGACAACGCGGCCTTTTTCGAGGTGGCGGATGGCGCGGCGGAGGATGAACGGCTCCGCAATCTGGTTCATCGGGATGGCGGACTGAACGCGGGTGTTGACGCCGAGTTTTTCGAGGCGGTCCATGAGCGCGAGGCCGTTGATCACGGTCGCGAGCATGCCCATGTAATCGCCGGTGGTGCGGTCGACGCCGCGCTGTTCGCCGGCGAGACCGCGGAAAATATTCCCGCCGCCGATCACGACGCAGACCTGCACGCCGAGGTCATGGATTTCCTTCACCTGCCGGCAGACTTTTTCGAGGGTCGCGCCGTCGATGGCGTCGCCGGTTTTTCCGCCGCGGAGCACTTCGCCCGAGAGCTTCAGGACGACGCGCTTGTATTTGGCACTGGGATGGACGTTCTCGGAGGCAGACATGGGAGACAGGAAACGATCACGTAAAATCCGCGTCAATGCCCGAGATGCGTGCGGGCGGAAAGCGAAACCGGGCGGGGGACGGGAGGAATCCGGTGGGCGGGTCGGAAAACCTGGTGGGCGAGGGGGGGGCAGGCCGAGGCCGGGGGCTTCGTCGGATGGCGCGGCTCCACCCACCGCCCCGGAAACAACAGCATCCGCGGCGAAGTAGGCACGCCGAGTTCGTGGCTGTTGAGTTGGCTTACGACCAGATCGACGGCGTTCGCCGCCACCCGGTCGTAAGCCTGATCAATCCCACCCATCTCCGGCGAGGTCGGCAGCCAGTGCAGATTGATCGTCGGCAGGTGTGCGGGCAAATCGACCTTCATTGCCCGCAGTTTTTTAATGATCGCGTGCGAGCTCACGACGAGCGCATCGGGTCGGCACGATTTGACCCGGCGCGACAGGGCAAGATGGTCACCGGACAATCCGACCCACCGCAACGCGGTCGCGTCTGCGCGGTTCGGGTGAAATACCGCGAAGGCCGCCTCCCACGCCCGGCGCGCCCGCTCGTTGACGTCCGCCTCCAAAATTGCCATCGGCCGCCGGCACCCGGCGGCGGCGAGTTTCTCGAGCGCCATGTGCATCGCGAGATAGTGATGGTGGCCGGCGTGATGGAGTTCGGGACTCCAGCGGGCGCTGCCGATTACGGCGGGCGCGAAACAGCTCCATTCCAAATCCAGCGTCACCTCCGCTTCATGGATCACCGGCGACAAGAGCATGCCCACAATTCCGCGCGATTTCATGACCTGCGACAAACGCCGGTCCGTCATGCCGCGCTCGGCCGTCCAAAACTGCTCCAATCCATAACCCAACGCCTCCGCCCGCGTCTTCGCTCCGAGGAACACGCGTTGGAGAAACGGATCCTTGGCCGACTCCGCGCGCGAGGTGTGCACCCACACAAACGCGATGCGTTCGCCGGCCGCGACCGGGCGCGAGTTGCGGATATGCGACATCAACGCCGAGAAACGCGGGTTTGGACGATAGCCCAACTGCGCGGCGACCTTTTGCACCGATGTCCTCGTCTCCGGCCGGATTCGCGGGTCGTCCCGCAGCGCATAGGAAACCGTGGCGAGACTGCAGCCAGCGGCGCGGGCGATTTGTTGCAGGGTGATCACGGGGAGGGGAACAAGGACACGCTCGAGGTCATTCGCCGGCCGCGACGAATGCAATCTTGCGAATTGAAGGGTTTCAAAGAAACGACGGTAGCCTCCGAGTTGATCCCGACACACGGTGGAAACGTCCCCCACCGTCAGGTCCGATCCCGCTTCGCGTTTCTGCTCCCCGCAACCCCACCTCTCCGTGCCCATTTCGATCAGCCACTTACTCCGCTCGGCCGGGCTCGCCGCCGTTGCGGTTTTGGCCGATGCCCGCGCCGCCCAGCCGGGCGATTCGCGGCTTCTCCTGTCGTATGACCGTGGGGCGCACGATTGGGAGGAGGCGCTGCCCGTCGGCAACGGCCGCAGTGGGGCGATGGTCCAGGGGGGGATAGCGGGAGCACTTCCAGCGGAATGAGCAAACTCCCTGGTCGGGCGCGCTTACCCCAGGCTGGCGGAACCGACGATTCCCGAGCTCGCGCCCGAACAAATGCGCCTGCAACTCGAGCGCGCGACGTTCCCCAACCTCAGGGGCACCCACGCGCGTCTCGGCGGCACCAGGCAGGGTTTCCCACTCGACGGCAACTTCGCCGCCACCGCGGCCATTACGGCTATGCTGCTCCCGAGCTACGGCGGAGAAATCGCTCTGCTGCCGGCGCTGTCTCCCGCGTGAAAGCAAGGTTCGGTCGCAGGCCTGCGCGCGGGGCGGCTTGCTGGTCGGCGTCAAAGGGCACGGCGGAGCGCTCGCGACCGCCACGGTGCAAGCCCAGCACCGCGGGTCCTGCACCGTGCGCTCCCGCACGCCCTGCCCAATCGGTTCCGACCAAAGCTGCGCGGTCGGTCCCGCGCATGCGCTCACTTTTTCCACGACGGCCGGCCAGATTTACCGCATCACTGCGGTTCGCTGAGAAACGCGCCGCGCTCCCCCGCTCGCATCAAAGCCAAACTCCCCGAATAAATTCCCCATGAAGCCCCGGTATCGGTCGTTCACATTTCTCTGTCTTTTTGGTGCTCTTTGCGCTGTCGCTGCCGAGGCGCCCGTGGTCGGTCCCGCCGCGCGGCTCAGCGTCACGCCCTCGGGCGAGATCGAAGTCGCGATGGCCGACGGCGCGGTCGCCCGGTTTGCCCCGGTTGTGGCCGTGCTGGCCGCACGGGCGAATCCCAATATCGAGATGCGCTGGGGGCAGTTCCCCGACGCTGCATTGAGACTGAACGATACGGGCTCCCTCTACAACGTGCTGACGTGGGGAGCGAAAGACACCGGCAAAAAAGCCGCGGAACAACACGTCGAGGACGGCTTCGACCCGAAGGTCGATCGGGGCTACGGGCGCGGGCGCACCGCCAATCTCTTCGCCGCCGGCAAACTGAAGACCTTGCGGGCCAGCGTCGGCCGCTCCGACGGGAGCAAGATCACATGGGATTTCCCCGCCGATGACACGGCCACCGTGCGGCTCGAACTCGAGCTGCCACCGGACGGCACGGCGCCGCGCCTGCGGCTGAAGACGACCGTAAAAGCGGACGGATGGTATTCGTTCGGCTACGTGGGCGCCCCCGAAATTTCCGCGACCGCGGCTGATGAACTGTGGCAGCCGTTGATCTACAACGAACGCCGCTTCCCGCATGAGTCGTTCCTCGAGGCGGCCTATCGCTGCCCGCTGCCCACCACGCTCGTCACCCGCGGCGGCATCACGACCGGGGTGCTCGCCGACCCCGCGGAGTATCCGTTTCAACCACTGCCGAATTTCGCCAACTCGCGCTTCGGCGTTGCCCTGCGCAACGCCCGTGGCCTCGCGCAGCCGATGCTCTTCGCCCCGCTGCTCGGTGGCGCCGGTTCGCAGATGAAGGCCGGTGAGACCCGCGAGTTCGTGATGCGGCTCGTCGTCGCCCAAGCGAACCTCTCCGCCACCTACGAGCGCGTGGCTCGCACGATCTACGGCTTCGCCGATGTGCGCCACAACGCGCTTGGTTCACTGAACGCCACCTTTGAGCGCATGCTCGAATTCGGCCTGAGCGACTACGCAAAATTCAACTCTGACCTGCGCGGTTTCGCTTACGACACCGATGTGCCCGGTGCAGTGAAGAATGTCTCCGCCCTGCACCCGCTCGGCCTCGCGCTCGTCACCGACCGCCCGGAAATCTATACGCGGCTCGCGCGCCCGTTGATGGAATATTTCGTGTCCCGCGAGCGTTTCCTTTTCACGACCGATCCGAAGGTAAAGGGGCAGTCGGCCTCTTCGCATCTGCGCGGGCTGGGCGCGCCACTCACCGAATACGCGAATCTCTACGCGATGTCGGGCCAACGCACCCCGTTCTTCCGCACCTCCGCCGAGAGCTTGTTCGGCCGCGACCGCGTCTTGAATCTCCAAGGCACTATTCGCGGCGACAACTGGTCCAACGCCCTCGGCCTTTACCGTGCGACGGGGGAAAAGCGCTGGCTCGACCACGCCATCAAGGATGCCGACGCCTATCTCAAAACCCGGGTCGGGGTGCGGGCGGCGGACTACTCGGATCCCGACTCCCGCGGGTTGTTTTTTTGGACGGCGTTCACGCCGCAGTGGATCGAGTTGTTCGAACTCTACGAGGAAACCAAGCTGCCGCGCTTCCTGGATGCGGCCCACGCCGGCGCCCGCGACTACGCGCAGTTTGTCTGGCTGGCGCCGCGCATTCCCAACGGTGACGTCCGCGTAAACGAGGATGGTTTGGCGCCCGCCTATCGGTCCGGACCCCGTTTCCCGCGGATCAAGGCCGAGCCCGAAACCGTTCCCGCGTGGCGCACCTCCGAGATCGGCCTCACCAGCGAGTCGGCGCCGACGAGCAAAGGTGCCCGCGGCATTCTCCTCGCCTGCTACGCACCCTGGATGCTGCGCATCGCTTCACTCACGAACGATGCGTTTCTTCACGACATTGCCCGCTCCGCCATCATCGGCCGCTACACCAGTTTTCCCGGTTACCATATCAACACCGCGCGCACCACCGCTTACGAGAAGCCGGACTTCGCCCGGCGCGGAAAAGACGAGCTCAATTCGGCGACATCGATTCACTATAACCACATCTGGCCGCACATCGCGCTGCTGCTCGACTACCTCCTGGCGGACGCCTTTGCGAAGTCGCGCGGCGCCATCGATTTTCCCGCGCGCTACGCCGAGGGCTACGGCTACCTGCAGCAACGCGTGTTTGGCGATCGCCCCGGCAAGGTCTACGACGAGAGCGGCCTCTATCTATGGATGCCGCGCGGCGTCCTGACCGTCGATCACCCCGAACTCAATTACGTGATGGCCCGCGGCGACGCCAAACTCGCCATCGCCCTCACCAACCAGTCGAAGTCCGCGGTCAAATCCCACGTGACGCTCTCGCGTGAGCGCATCGCGCTCGCCCCGGGCGCCAACGCGAAAGTCACCGTGTGGGAGAACAATCAGCGGGTAGGGGAGGTGCCATTGGCGGCCGACGGCCGCATCGCCGTCGACGTCGCGGCGGAGGGCATCACCACGCTGATCCTTAGTGGCGTGAAACCGCACGTGGAGTTTCAGGACCAGATTCTCAGCCGCGCCGCACGACTCCCGGCGGAGAGTGTCGTCGACCTCGGCTGGCGCGGCGCGCGGGGCGTCGTGCTGTCGTTCGGCGCGGGCGAACTCACGAGCGCTTACGTTTATCTACCCGATCAAGAGCGCGTCGTGACCAAGTGCACCGTCCACTACCGGCAAGGCGGCGGCGATTTCCGCACCCTGTCAGATACATCCTATCCCTTCGATTTCACGCTGCCCGTCGCGGGTGACGCGCCGTTGGAATTCTGGTTCGAGGTCCAGTCGGGCGCCGGGTCTGCGGAGAAATCTCCGGTCGGACGACTGCTCCTGAAATGAAAACGACCGGAATCCTCGTTCTCGCCCTGCGCGACTCGGTCTTCCGGTTGTTGGCCGCGACGACGTCACTTTTTGACGGCAAGACTTTTACCGGTTGGGAGGGCGACATCGGCAGCGTCTGGCGCATCGAGGACGGTGCGCGATTACGACTCGGTCAACTTCGCGCCCCGCCTCCGGCGGCAGGTGTTGTTCACCCTCAGCGTCACCGATCGCATTTGCCCTCCGCCGGGTGTATCTGCGGCCTTCCACCAGCTCAAGACCACGAAAGTCATCTGGAACTATCTCGACGCGGGCCATGTGAGCCGTCCCGACTACGAGGCGGGCTTCAGCGACGAGGTTCTGGCCTACGTCCGTTCGTCGAACTCCCCCTGAATCTCCGCTCCTCGTTTTTCCCTCCCTCAGATCCCGAATCGGGCTCGATTCTCGGGTGAAACCACGCGCGGTCCCCACTGCCATGAAATCCCAGCCCGCTCGTGCACCTCGCCCCGGGTTCTTCGACGCCTTCGTCGAGAGACCGGCGCCGATCCCTGACCCTCGCTCGATCCACGTTTTCCGATGGATGAAGGCCGCGGGCACCACCTTTTTCCGGGCTGGCCCAGCCTCGCCCGCGTGCCCGCCCCGCCGCATGTTGCGTACGCTCGCCGCCGCCCTGGTGGTTGCGTTCCTCACGGGAGGCGCCGCGGTCGAGACGACGGCCGCTGATCGGCTCGCTGCCGGCTTCGCCGCGCCGCCGCCAGACGCGCGTCCGCTCGTGTGGTGGCACTGGATCAATGGCAACGTGACCAAGCACGGCATCGAAGCCGACCTCGCCGACATGAAGCGCGTCGGGATCGCGGGCGTGCAGATGTTTGACGCGAGCATCTACCTGCCGCCCGGTCCCGTCCGCTACGGCACCGACCAGTGGCATGAGCACGTGCAGCACGCGATCGCCACGGCGGACAAACTCGGCCTGGAGTTTCACCTCATGAACACGCCCGGCTGGTCCGCTAGCGGCGGTCCGTGGGTGACGCCCGAGCGCTCGATGAAGAAACTCGTGTGGAGCGAAACGCCGGCGACCGGCGGCGGCGCGCTCACGCTTGCCGTGGCGCCGCCGAAGATCGAGCCGCTGAAGTTCCGTACGCCGCCCGCGAAGAAGCTGGAGAATTTTTTCCGCGATATCGTCGTGCTGGCGGTTCCGGCCGAATCCACCCGCCGCACTCCCGACTGGGAATTCAAGACCAAGCTCAAGGAGAAGACGCTCACCGCTGCCCCGCTCGACCCGGATACCGCGGGCTGCATTCCCCGCGCGCGGGTGCTCGACCTCACGGCAAATTTCGACCCGGCCACCGGCACGTTGCGCGCCACGCTGCCCGCCGGCTCGTGGACGATTCTGCGCTTCGGATTTACGTCCACGAGTTCGACGAATCATCCTGCCGTGCCCGAGGGCCACGGCCTCGAGATCGACAAAATGGACGCCGACGCCGTCTCGTTCTACTTTGATCAAGCGCTCGGCCGTATCCTGCGCGAGGCCGGCCCGCGCGTGGGTCGCACGCTCAAGGGACTGCTCTTCGACAGTTTCGAGGGTGGCCCGCAAAACTGGACCGACACCTTCCCCGCCCAGTTTCGCGCCCTCAAAGGTTACGACTTCGTGCCGCTGCTGCCCGTGCTCACGGGCCGGGTGGTGGAGAGCCCGTCTTTCACCGAAGCGGCGCTGCGCGATTTCCGCGGCGCGGTCGAGGGACTTATCGCGAAAAACTATTTCGGCACAATGCAGCGGCGCGCGAACGAGCGCGGGCTGATGATCTACGCTGAGGCGCAGGGCGGGCCGCTGAATCCGGTTTCGGCGAACGAGTTTGTCGATGTGCCGATGAACGAATTCTGGATGCCCGACACCGCGCCGCGTCTGCCGCGGATCAAGCTCGTCGCGTCCGTCGCCCATGTCCTCGGCCGCCCGCTCGTCGGCGCCGAGGCGTTTACCGCCAAGCCCGAAGACGGCCGGTGGCTCGCGACGCCCGCCACGCTCAAGGATCCGGGCGACTACGCGTGGACGGCCGGCATCAACCGCTTCATCCTCCACCATTACGTGCACCAACCCACCGACGACGGCCCCGGCTTCGGCCTTGGCCGCTACGGCACGCACTTCGGCCGCCTCAACACGTGGTGGCCGCTCGCCGGCGCCTGGATCGACTACGTCGCGCGCGGGCAATTTCTCCTGCAACAGGGCCGCACCGTCGCCGACATCGCGTTTCTTCACACCGAGGACCACGGCTACGCCTTCCCCGGCGGCATGGTGACGACGCCGGCTGGCTACGATTTCGACATCGTCTACCCGCACCACCTCGCTGCGATGATGTGGCGCGACGGCGCGCTCACGCTTCCCACCGGCCCCGCCTACCGCGTGTTGATGCTCCCGGAAAACTGGGCCGCCGATCTCGTTACGCTGCGCCGACTCCGCGACTTCGGCCGCGCCGGTGCACCGATCTTCGGCGCCGCGCCCGTGGTTCCCGCAGGTGTGCGCGACTACGAAGCGCGCGACGAGTTCACCGCGCTTGTGCGCGAGCTTTGGGACGGGGCCCGCCCGCTCATCCGCCGGACTCCGTTGTCCACCGCGCTCAAGGAAATCGGTCTCGCAGCCGATGTGGCGCTGCCACCCGCGCCGACGGGCGGCGAACTTCGCTACATTCACCGCCGCACGCCCGGCGCCGAAATCTACTTTGTCTTCAACCACTCCGACCGTGGAGTCGGTGGTGACTTCACCTTTCGCGCGACCGGCCGGCAGCCCGAGCTGTGGAACGCCGTCACTGGCGTGCAGGCCGATTCCCCCAGCTATCGTGCCACGGCCACCAACACCACGGTGCCGCTCCAACTTGAGCCACATGGCTCCATGTTTGTGATTTTTCGTCGAGCCCTCCTCAGGCCGGCATCGGAAGCTCCGAAGACCACCGTGGCCGCGACTCTACCGATTGCCGGGCCGTGGCACGTCGCGTTTCACGACGGTCGCGGCGCACCGTCCGACGCGACCTTTGCGTCTCTCGCCTCGTGGACGGAACACGAAAACTCCGGCATCAAGTTCTACTCCGGCACCGCCACCTATCGCACGACCTTCGCCGTTTCATCGGCCAACCTCCGCGCCGGCGCCACCGCGACGCTCGACCTCGGCACGGTCGCCGATCTCGCCGAAGTCCGGCTCAACGGCGCGCTCCTCGGCACGCTCTGGCAGCCGCCGTTCTGCGCCGACGTCACGCGCCACCTCCGCGCCGGCGAAAATTCCCTCGAAGTCCGCGTGGCCAACCGTTGGATTAACCGCGTGATTGGCGACGAGTCACTGCCCACCGATCTCACTTATCAACCCGAGGGCACGAACAAGTTTACCGACGGAAGGCTCAAACAACTCCCCACCTGGCTTTACGACCGCACGCGCCTCTCCGAGCGGAAACGCTACAGCTTCACCACGTGGAAACACTACGAGGCAAAATCCCCGCTCGTCCCCTCCGGTCTGCTGGGCCCCGTCAAAATCGATTGGAGATCGCCTGCGCCGTAGCGTAGGCCATCACCACTTCGTCCACCCTATTTCCAAAACCCAAACCCGATGAACTCCAAACTATCCTTCACTTCCTCTTGGCCAAACGGAACGCGTGTTTCTGTCCGACGGGTTGTTCTGAGTCTGTTCGTGTCGCTTACTTTTATTCTTGGCGGCCATGCCCAATCCTCGGGCGAGTCCGTGGGCGCGGTCCAAGGCACGGTGTCCAATGCGGTGAACGGTTCCCCGCTCGGCCGGGCCAAAGTGACCATCCGCGGCACGGCGCAGGAAGCCCTGACTGACGACGATGGTAGGTTTTTCCTCAGGGGAGCCCCGGCCAAGGATATCGTGTTGGAAGTTTCCTATCTGGGCTTCATGTCGCAAACGTCACGGGTAACGGTGCTGCCGGGCGGGCAGGTCGCGCAGGATTTTCAGCTCAGTCGCGAAGGAACCGACCGTCGCGGCGCGGAAGGCCAGACGATTGTGCTGGATACCTTTCAGGTGGTCGCAGAACAGACCATGAGCGGCCAGGCCGTCGCGATGAACGAGCAACGCCATGCGGCCAATATCAAGAACGTGGTCTCGTTCGACGAACTCGGCGACCGCGGCCAGGAAAACATCGGCGACTATGTGCGCTTTCTGCCCGGAGTCACCATTCTGGACGATGGCACGAACCCCGGTCGGATTGCCTTGGGCGGGTTTCCCGCGGAAATGTCCAACCTTCAGATCGACGGCGTGGACGTGCCTGCCACCGGCATTGGCCCGACCAGCACTCGCGCCGCGGCGTTGCAGGACGTGCCGATCCTGAACATCGAGCGCGTGGAGGTCTCGAAGGTGCCCACGCCCGACCTGCCCGCTTCGGGTTTGGGTGGATCGATGAATCTGATCGCGAAGACCGGCACGGGCCTCAAGCGCCCGGTCGGCCGCTACCAAGTGTATATGAATTTCGACAACGTGGACGGCTTGAGTTTCAACGGCGGTGCGCAGCAACCCCACGACCGGGCAACGCCGCGCCGCAAGGAGCCTTCGTTCAGCCTGAGCTACGCCTTCCCGGTGGGAAAAAAGCTCTCGGTCAGCTTGGGTGGCTCTCGTTCCTGGCGCCAGCGGCCGACCGACGACACGCCCTCCGAGGTCG
>CANHJG010000070.1 GCA_947461205.1 Opitutia bacterium | reverse complement strand
TCCTGGCTCCCCTCGCCCCTTCTCCTCGAACTCCTCGACGCCCCGCTGGTCCCGGCACCCGCGCCTATCCTCCCTCGCAAATCATAGATCGTAAATTCCGCCGCCTTTGTCCCGCGCCACCTCCAACTCCCTCCGCGAAACCGTCGTCCCGCTCACGCTGCTCGCGGGCGATACCGCCCTCACCTTCGCCGGCCTCGCCCTCGGCTACTGGCTCCGCTACGCCTCGCCCCTCGCCCCCTCCTCCGGCTCCGGCCTCTTCATCCCCGTCCCCGACGCCACCTTCGCCCGCTACCTCCCGCTCCTCCTGGTCGGCGTCGCGCTCCTCCTCGCCGCCTTCGCCCAATTCGGCCTCTACGACACCCGCCTCCTTCTGCGCCGCTATCAATCGCTCAACGCCATCCTCAAGGGCGCCGCCTTCTGGCTCGTCGCCTACCTCGGCGTTTCCCTCGTCCTCAAATTCGACCCGCCGATCTCGCGCCTCTTCGTCGTCATCGCCTTCGTCTGCGTCGTCGCCCTCCTCTTCCTGGGGCGCTCCCTCGCCTACGCCATCGTCACGCACACCGCGCTCCTCGGCCACGTCCGCCGCCGCGCCGTTATTCTCGGCGCCAACGACCACGCCTCCGCCCTCGTCGCCGAACTCCAGCGCGACCCCTCCCACCCCTACGCCTTCGCCGGCCTCATCACCCTCGACCACGCCTCCGACCTCTCCGCCCAACTCGCCGTCGCCCGCGCCGACATCCTCATTGTCGCCCGCCCCGACCTCCCTCCCGTCGAACTCGCGCGCCTCGTCGCCACCTGCGAACGCGCCTACGTCGAATGGAAACTCGTGCCCGGCGCCTTCGACATTTTTCTCAGCGGCCTCCGCCTCCAGACCATCGGCCGCGTCCCCGTCCTCGGCGTCGAAGAACTCGCCATCCACCGCCTCTTCAACCGCGCCCTCAAACGCACCTGCGACGTCGCCGGCGCCACCCTCGGCCTCTTCGCTTCCGCCCCTTTCGTCCTCGTCCTCGCCGCCCTCCTCAAACGCGAGTCGCCCCGTGGCCCCGTCTTCTTCCGCCAGATCCGCATCGGCGCCGACCACCGCCCCTTCACGCTCTACAAACTCCGCAGCATGGCCCCCGACGCCGCCGCGACCGACGCCGCGCAGCAAAGCACCGCCCGCGACGACCCCCGCCTCCTCCGCCTCGGCGCCTTCATGCGCCGCTGGAACCTCGACGAACTCCCCCAATATTGGAACGTCCTCCGCGGCGACATGAGCCTCGTCGGCCCGCGCCCCGAACGCCCGCACCACGTCGCCCACCTCGCCCAAGAGATCCCGCACTACCAACCCCGCCACGTCGTCAAACCCGGCATGACCGGCTGGGCCCAGGTCAACGGCCTGCGCGGCGACACCGACCTCGCCGCCCGGGCGCAACACGACCTCTACTATATTGAAAACTGGTCAGGGTGGCTCGACGTCCAAATCCTCCTCCTCACCTTCGTCCGCTGGCGTCAACCCAACGCCTACTGACCGCCGCCGACCGCGCCAGCGTCTCGCCGCGCCTCACGGAGCGGCGGTTGCCCAACCGCCGACCCCACCCAACCGCACCCGTCCGTCGCTCCACCGAGCCCCGTCGCCACGACGGTGACGCCGCGGAGGCCGCCCCACCCAGAGTCCCGGCGCTTCGATCCGTTCCACCTTGAGCCCCGTCCGGGCGAGCCAACGGGGTCAGCAACGTTGGCCAGAATTCCCTCCTTCGCCGCCTGGACCAACGTTTCGGTCTCACCCCGCCACGATCGCGTTACCGCGTCGCCGCCTGCTTCGCCCGATACTTCACCCCAGGTAGATCCTTGAAATGCTCGTCCTGGGTCCAAAGCGTCGCTCCGTGGCGCAGGGCGATCGCGTAAATCAGACTATCGGCCCACGGCAGCGCATAGCGCGCGGCGTCCGGCGCCAAGGCCGAGTCCAGGTCGATCACCTGCCCGCTCTGCATCAGGCTGGCCACTTGGAGCGCCTCATTTTCACCGCGCTCACGCCGCACTTTTTTACACACTTCGTAGACCGTGATCACGGGCACGAGCAGGTGCGCGGTGTCCTCGATCGCCGGAGCAAAAAATGCCGCGCTCTTGCTGTCGGCCAAGTATTCCAGCCACCCCGAGGAATCGACCACGTTGGCCTTGCTCACCGGCGGTCAGGCTCCCGCACGATCGTGGTGTCCATGCCCCGCAAAAAGCCGCGCATCTGCTTCATCGGCCGGACCGGAACAAACTCCACGCGGTCCGCGTAGGGGATTACGCGCAGTTTTTCCCCGCCCGTCAGACCCAGCGCCACGCGCACGGCTCGAGGAATGACGACCTGAAACTTGGGCGAGAGTGTGACGGTTTTCATATCGATCGCGCAAAAGCAGGTCGTTTATCCGATCGATGCAAGCGCCCTCCTCGGCCAACGCGTTCGCTCTGCCAACGAGCCAAAAGGAGGGGCAACTAGCTTCGGCCGTTCCCCTCAGCGCCCCAGCACCCACCGCACCGCGCGCGACCACGGCCCCAGCGGCCGCTCCGGTTGCAACGACGGCGGCAACCCGCCACGCATCCGCGGATCGTCCAGCACCGCCCTCACCGACTCCGGGTTCGGATGCGGCACCAGCAGCCGCGGCTGGCCCGCGAACACCGCCGCGTCCCCGCTCCGCTGAAACGCCACGGCCAGCCGCACCGGCGCCTCGCGATCGCGCACGCGCGGCATAATTATCCGTTCCATTGTCTCCCGGGACAACCCCAGCCAGCCCACGAGCAGAAAAAGTCCCCACGCGGCCCCGACCAGGCTCGTCGCCCGCGCCCGGCTGCCTGGGCCCGCGCGCCCGCCCGCCCGCGCTTCGCGCACCAACACCACCGCACACCACCCATTGACCAGCGGCAGCAGCGCGAGAAAATCGCCGTAGCGCGACGGCACCGCCCCGGCAAATTCTCCGCTCCCTCCGCGCGACCACGCCATCGCCCCGGCCATCGCCACCGCCCAACCACCCATCAGCACGACAAAATCTTCGCCCGTCGCCGCCCGCCGTTTTCCCAGCACCCGCGCCCCCACCGCCCACGCCAACGGCGCATTCAAGCCCAGCGCGGCCGCTGGCTGCCACACCTGCGGCCAGGCCAGCGCGCGCAAAAACGCCTCGGCCCATTGCCCCACCGACTGCGCCTGCAACACCGCGTGCTCCGGTACCTCCACCCGCCACGCCCACGCCGCACCGAGCAGCGCGACGGCCGGCCCCAGCTCGCGCCATCGGTCCCCCGTCCACGCCCTCCGCTCCACCGCGCGCAGCCCCACCAGTCCGATCAACGCCACCGGCACGAGCGCCGCCCCGCCCATCGCCAGCAATGCCGCCCCGCCCGCCGCCAACCCGGCCCACCGCCGCCAGCCCACCCCGCCCTCCGCGCCGAGCCACCCCAGTGCCAAAAGAGAAAACCCGAGTGAGAAATAGACCTGCGACTGAAAGCCCCACAGGGCATTGTGCCACGCGAGATGGGGCAGAAACGCCAGCGTCACCCCGGCCGCGATCGCCCCGCTCGCCTTCGCACCCGCCCCGCTCGCGCGCACCAGCATCGCGGCGAGCCCCGCCGCCGCCCACGCCCGCAGCCCCGCGCCCACCGCCAACTGCACGAGCGGATCCCACTGCCCGTTCACCCAGAACAGCCCCACATCGAGCGCCTTCGTCCAAAAAATCCGGTGCTCATTGTGCGCCCGGAAAAAATCCGCCGCACGCCACGTCCCGTCGCGCCACGCCGGATAGAGCCCCCGACCCTCCGCATCCCAGGCATCGCCCCACGGAATATCCGTCCCCGCCAGAGCGACGAGCCCAAGCTGCGCCGCACCCACCGCGACCCACACCACTGCCGCCACCCGCCAGGCCCGGCCCCGTTCGCTCCGCGACTCTGTATCTTTTTGATTCATACGATATTTCCAGTGGCGGGCTCCCAGCTCTCAACCCCTTCTTCACAACGGCCGCACCGTCCGATGCCCGCGCAGTTTCGCCCGCGTCAACGCGACCACCTTCCACAGGCCAAACGCCACCCGATACTTCGTCCGCGCCCACGCCGCCCTCAGCGCCCCGATCACCCCCGCCGCCTCCGCTCCCCGCGGCACAAAATGCTTCAGGTAAACCTCGCGGTTCGCGTCGAAGATGGCCCGCGACATCGCGTCAAAGTCCTTCGCCACACTCACGCCCTTTAGGTGCGTGATCGCTACGCGCCCGTCATACACGACCCGAAAACCCGCTTCGTTCACCCGGATGCAGAGATCGAGATCGTCGCCATACATGAAAAACGCCTCGTCAAACACCGCCCCATCCTCCGCCACCTCCTCCGCCAACAACCACCGCGCGCCCAGCATGAACGCCCCATTGATCGCCCCCACGTCATACGTCTCCGCCTCCGGCAAAAACGTCAGGTTGTAACCCGCCACCCAGGCGCACCCCGGCCACCTCCCCGCCAACCCGCTCGCCCGGCAAAACCCGTCCCATAGCGTCGGAATGCTCCGCCGGCACGCCAGATCCATCGTCCCGTCGGCCGTCACCAGCTTCGGCGAAATCAAACCGATCGCCCCATCCTCTTCCAACCGCGCGACGCAATGTTCCAGCGCCGCCGCATTGCACACCGTATCCGGATTTAAAAACAGCACGAAATCCCCGCGCGTCCGCGCGAAACCCAGATTGTTCGCCCGCCCGAATCCCAGATTCGTTTCCGCCGCCACATAGTCCACCCACGGAAAATCCCGCCGCACAATTTCGCCCACGTCGTCGCCTTCTCCGCGTCTCCCCACTTCCCCCTCTTCCCCTCTCTCCATCTCCTCGTCTCCCCCTCTTCCCCTCTCCCCCTGTCTCCCTCTCTCCGTCTCCCCGACTCCCCCTCTCTCCCTCTCCTCGTCTCCGCGCGCCGCCAAGCTCGCGATCGCCGCATTGTCCACCACGCACACCTCCACCGCCCCGCGCGTCCCGTCCGCCCGCGCCAACTCCCGCGGAATCGACCCCAGGCACGCCCCGATCTCGTCGCGCGATTTATACGCGACGACAATGACCGAGAGCAGCGGTTGACCCATGCCCACCATCCTGACCAACCCTTCCCTCCGCCTGCAACGCCCGCCGGGAAAATTTTTCGCCCCCCTTGCTCCCTCCGCCCCGGTCCCGTCCGCGTATGCCTCCGCCGCCCCACCGTTGAGCGTTCAGCGTTGAACGTTCCGCGTTCCCCCTTCCTCTTCTTCCGACTCCGCCATGTCCGCCGCGCCCGCCCTCAGCGTCGTTCTCGTCTGCAAAAACCCCGGCCCCCGCCTGCAAGCCGCCCTCGCAAGCGTCTGGGCGCAACTCCACGTCCACCCCGAGATCATTGTGATCGACGGCGGCTCCACCGATGGCTCGCGCGAATGGCTCACCGCCCAACGCGCCCGCCTCGCCACCCTCGTCTCCGAACCCGACGCGGGCCTCTACCACGCGATGAACCGCGGCGTCGCCCTCGCCACCGGCGAGTGGATCCTCTTCCTCGGCGCCGACGACCGCCTGGTCGGCGACCTGGTCCTCAGCGAATCGCTCAACTGGATGAAAAAAACCGAGGCCGGGGTCGCCGCCGGCGAAGTCGCCTACGATGACGGCCGCATCTACAAGCTCCGCTCAAACGTGAACCCCTGCGCCCGCAACTTCATCCATCACCAAGGCACGTTTTACCGCCGCTCGCTGTTCGCCGAAAACGACGCCTTCGACACCTCGCTCGCCGTCATGGCCGACTACGAGTTCAACGTCCGCCTCTGGAAAAACCGCGTCCGCTTCAAACCCATCCCGCTCCGCATCGCCGCCTGCGGCACCGGCGGCCTGAGTGATTCCGGGCGCTGGCGCGGCTACCGCGAGGAGATCGCCGTCCGCCACCGCTATTTCTCCTTCGGCCGCTGCCTCGGCTGGGACGCCCTCTCCGTCGTCCGCTACGTCCGCAAGAAAATCGTCCGCAGCTTTGCCAGACACTGACCCGACCAGCGCCCGAGCCCGCCGCGCAGATTGAAAAAATCGTCGCCGACCCGTAGCCAACCGCCACCGAACACGAGCCGCAACGGTAGGCTCCGCCAAAACTCCCGCCCACTCCGCGCCGGCCGCCGCACAAAATCGAAACCCGCCCGCCGCCTCGCGAGCTCGTCTCTCGCTGCCACCAGCGCGCGCCCATACGGCCCGTAAATCGCCCGGCGCAGCGCCCGCGGCATGACCCCGTAGTCGAGTTGCCCCGACTGCCACCACCACTCGCCAAGCACCGGGCGGAACCGCGCAAAGTGAAAGAGCACCAGCTCCCCGTCTTCCACCCGCCGCAGCCGCCCAAAATCCACCCCGCCCCAGTTCCACGGCGCCAAATTTACGCCCGCCTGCGGCAGCACCAGCAACGCCGCCCCCAGCCGCTCCGGCCACGCATCCAGATATTTTTGGTCCGCATACTTCCCGTCCTCCAGCCGGTCGTAACACCACGCGAGACACCGGTCGCGCCAATCGTCCAGGCACCCGCGCCCCGCCGCGTCGTTTCGAAAACTCAATATCCCCACGTTGAACATCCCGTGCCGTTCATACCGCTTCAACCAGGGCGGAAACCGATGCGCCGTCACCAGCACGCTCGCCTGCGCCCCGTCCATCGCTTCGAAAATCCCCGCCGGACTCGCAAAGAAAAACATGTCCGCATCGACGTAGGTAATCCGCTCGATTCCCGCCCGCACTCCGTGTTTCTCCAGCAGCCACTGCGGCCAGCAGGGCGAGAGCGTGAAAAAATATTCCACCCTCGTCCGGTTCGCCTTCGCCGCCGCCAGAGCCGCATCGCCCGCCTCCACCTCCGCCAGCGTCACCACCCGCAGCCACGTCCCGCCCACCTCGCGCAGCACGTCGACCGTATACTCGTCCAGCGCCAACACCCACAACACCGAGTCGAGGTCGTGCTTCGCCAACGACCGCCACAACGCCAACCCCTGCGCCAAAAACCCGCGGTCAAAATAGGTGCAGTAGTGGTTCATGTCGCACGCCGCCGCTCACGCGCGCGTCAGCCTGCGCCACACCATCGCCGGCACCCCGCGCACCATGGCCCGGCGCAGGCTGCGCCCGCTCGCCGCCGTCATCTCGTCAAACCGCCCTCCGCCGAATCGCCGCAACCCCGCATCCGCCACCGTCAGCGCCGCGCTGTGTTGCCCCGCCAGCGTCGCCCACACCCAACCGAGCAGGTGGGCCCGCCGGTCCAGGCCCTCCGGCTCCCGCGCGAAGTCCCGCAAAAAATGCGCGTTCGCCCACGCCGGGGCGCCCGGCGCGAGCCGTCGCACCCACGTCGCCGCCCCCACGCCCAGATATTTCTCCAGCAGCGCCGGCCCGCCGCGCGGCACGCGCCCGACCGCGAGCTCCGCCAGCCAAAACGGCTCGCCCGCGAACGCGCCGAGCACGTCCCCGAGTTTCTCCTCGCCGTCATAGGCGTCGATGATCCCCGGCTCCACCTCCACGGCCAACACCCGTGATCGCCAGCCCGCGGGCAAACTCTGCCACAGCTTCAGGTCCAGCCCCTGCGTATCACACTTCAACCAGTCCACGCCCAAGATGCCCTGCGCCGTCAGCGCCCCGGCCAACGTCGTCGCCGGAAATTGGCGACGCTCCGTCACCTCGAAAAATTCCGCAAAACTCCACTCCGCCAGCGCCGCCGCCCGCGGCGGCAACGTGCTCGAACACTGCGGCGACTTGGTCAGGTGCAGCGTGGCCGTCCCCCCCTCCGGGCGCTCCGGCACCGCCAACCCCGGACAGAAAATCCACCGCCGAAACTCCCGCTGCGCCGCAGCCAATGGCGCCGCCTCGCGCGCATCCGGCTCGAAGCCCACGCCCACCGCATACCGGGCGATCCGCCGCCACGCCGGATGCACCCCGCCCGCCGCGCCGACATCCACCAGCACCGGCGGCTCCGCCTGCAGCTCCGGCTCCGCCATCACGCGATCAAGCAGACTCATCGCCGCTCCTTCCGCCGCAGCAACAGTCCGGTCGAGCGATAGCGCCGCCAGCCCACCGGCCAGATCGCTTCACCGGGAAACTCGGACACGACGTCATACCAGCCATCAAATCGCGCGAGGAAACGCTCGCGATTAAAAAAACGGACCGGATAACTCGCCGCATAGATTTCGGGCGGCACCCGCTGCACCGCGATCCGGTCCGGTGCCCGCGCATGCAGCGGCAGATTGTTCAGCAAGATAAATTGCGCTCCGCGCGCTATCCAAGTCTCCACCGCCGTCTCCGGCGACTCCAGATACTGCACCACAGTCGAGGCCAGCAGCAGGTCGTGTTCTCCCGCCGCGCCCGCCGCCTCCACCGACGCAAAAAACCGCAGGGGTCCTCCGCCCAGCTCGGCCCGCCCCACCGCGACAAATTTCGCCTGCTCCACCACGTCCCACCGCCACCCCTCCATCCCGGAAAACTCCCCGCGGTGCCGCCAATACGTCGTCCCCAACGCCCCGCCAAAATCCACCACCCTCAACCGCCCGCCGCACGCCGTCGCCGCCCGCCGCAGCGCGTCCACCAACCCCGGCTCCGGCTCGGCCTGCGCAAACACCACTCCGTCGCGCTCGAACGCCCCGCGCCCGTCGCGCACCGCCCGCGTCGCGCGCCACACCCGCGCGACAATTGCCGCGTCGTCATAACCGCCGCTCGCCGCCGACGCCTCGGCCCACGTCGCAAAATCGCCCTCGAACCATTTCCACCCGAGTCCCGCCCGCACCCTCGCGCGCAGCGCCTCCGGCAGGAGCACCTTCGCCGCCGCCTTCGCCAGCCGCCGCACCCCACGCACGATCCGCGGTGGACGCGGCGGATTCGCCGCCCGCCACTGGCCGCGCACACCCTCCGCCTCGCGCGCCACCGGCCACACCGCCGGCACCGGTGGCACGGACCTCAGCGGCGGATTCTGCCACTCAACCGCCTCCGCCGCATTCGTCGCGCCCGCATCGAACCCGATGTGCTCCACCATCGACCACGGCGGCCGCACGCTCAATCCCCCATGTTGGAGATGATGATACAACCACCGCACCGCCCAAATATTTTTTCGTTCCTCCTCGCGCGCCATCGCCGGCAAATCCGCGCCATACGCGTCCGCCGCCACCCCCCGCCGCTCTGCCGCCGCCATTTTTTCGCGCGCCGTCTCTTCGGCCATCCCGCGCCAACTCCGCGCCCACGCCCCCCACACCCAGCATTCCGCGCGCGCGTCGAAATACGGTGCCTCGCCCACCTCCGCCGGCGTCACCCGTGGATGCGTCCACGCCGACACGCTCATCACGCGCTCGTCCGCCGCATAGTGCCGTAGCGCCGCGCCCACCCACGCATAGGTGCCCGGCACCGCGATCAAATCGTCCTCCCACACCACAAACGCCTCATGCTCCGCGGCGACCGCCGTCACACCCGCGAGCACATTTTTTCCCAGGCCCCAATTTTCCGTCCGCTCCGTCAGCCGCACCTCGCACCAATCCACCGCCCGCAACAACGCACGCGTCTCCGCCACCGCCACCGCATCCGCCGCGCCCTTTGCGCCGTCCGCGAACGCATAGATCAACGGCACACCGTTTTCCCGCAGGCACGCCAAGACCCGCCCGAGGTGCGCCGGACGCGCATAGGCCAACAACACGACTGGGATCGTCTTCGGCATACCTTCAACGCCGCGCATACAGTACGTCGCGGTGCGTGCCGACATCGGTCAACACCTCCGCCACACGGTAGCGTTCGCCGAGCACCGCCGCGATGGCTGCCTCATCGCGCGCCTCCACGCAGATAAACCGCGGGGTATGCCGCCGCAGATCGAGTCCGCGCAGCGCCGCCTCCTCCGCCCCTTCTACATCAAGACTCAACAGGTCGATCTCGCCCGCCAGCCCCGCCTCGTCGATCAACGCCGACAGCGTCCGCGCCGGCACACGGATCGTCCGCGTCTCCGCCAGACCCTGCACGGCCCGGCCCGCCGCGACATGCTCCGCCGTAGCCGCCCCGTCGCCCAACGCTCCCGCCACCGTCGACATCAACCCCGCGACGTGCAACTCCACCGTCGCGCCCGCCACCTCGCGCTCCACGAGCGCCGCCTCGCGCACGACCGAAGCACGCCGGTTCTTCCGGCACTCCGCCGCCAGCTCCGGCACCGGCTCCACCAACAGTCCTGTCCAGCCGCGGATTTTCTCAAAATAATAGGTATTGCTCTGCCGCACCCCGTCGTTCGCTCCCGCCTCGATGAACACGCCGCCGTCACGGTCGAGGTGCCGCTCCAGCTTGCGGTCGATCTCGTAGAGCGCCGGCTGCGCGTAGCGCCGCACGCCCAGCACTTCGCCCGCGCCCCGCCCCAGGCGCTTGAGCGATTGACGTAGGCTCAAGGGAAGATTCATGCGCGTCGGAGATAACGCCACCCGCGCCACGGAATCAACAAAGCCCGCGTCTGCATCGCCGCCGTCGCCCGCACCGCCGGATGACAATACGACGCCAGCCATGCCGCCAGCGCGTAGGAAATCACCGTCGCCCACGCCGCACCCAGTCCACCCCATCGCGGGATAAAAATAAAATTCAGCGCCACATTCGCCACGGCGCCCGCCGCCGTGGCCGCGAGATAAAATGTCTGCAGGCCCTCGTTCACCAGCCACTGCCCGCGCGCCACGCCGAGAAAGACAAACACGCTCGACCAGATGTGCACCGCCAAGATGGGGCCCGCCGCCGCAAACTCCGCCCCATACGCCGCGCGCACGATCCCAGCCGACGCCAGGCCCACCGGCACGGACAGGCCATACGCCGCCGCCGCGCTCAGATCGTAATACTGCTGCTGCCGCCGCGCATACTCCCCTGCGTCCTGGCCTTTCGCCCGCAACAGCGCCGGCAACACGCTCGACGCCAGCGCCGCCGGCAAGAAATACCACAGCTCGCTCAACCGCGCCGCCGCTGCATAGACCCCCACAGCCGCCGGTCCCGCCAGCTGCCGCAACATCACTTCGTCAATCTTCATGTAGACCACGATCGCGAGGCTTGCGAACATCAGTGGCCACGCCTCTGCCAATAACCGTCGCACCGTGGCCCCCCGCGCCGCCGTAAACGGCATCCGCAGCCCCGCCCGCCGCGCGACCGCAAAAAATCCCGCCGCCCCCGCCGCCATCTCGCCCACCAGAACCCACGCAAACGCCGTCAACGGCGCATCGGTCGCGATCAGCCACAACCGCACGCCCGCGGCCACGGCGAGCGCGCCGAGCTGCGCCGCCGCCGCCGCCTTCGCCCGCAGGTGCGCCTGCAGCCACAGCTCCGGCAAGAACAGCGCCGGCTGCAGCAGCACCAACGCCAACACTGCCAGCAACCGCGCCTCCTCCCCGGTTCCGCCCCACCCGGCCCACCCCGCGAGCCCGACCGCCCCGCCCGCCAGCACCCCGGCCACCGCCCGCGCCACAAAACTGCTCGCGAGCAACTCCGCCGTCCGCTCCGGCGCCTGCAACAACTCGCGTTTCAAAATCGCGTCGAGCCCCAGCGCGGGCACGAACCCCGCCAACGTCACCAACGCCACACCATAACTCAGCGCCCCCAGCCGCTCCGGCCCAAGGTGCCGCGCGACGAACAGCCCCACGACCGTCCCGAGCACGAAACGCCCCGCCCGCTCCGCAAACAGCCAACCGAAATTGGCCGCCGCCTTGCGAAAGCCCGGCTTTGCCAAAACTTCGGCCATCTGCTGCATTCGGCCCACGATGAGTTTCGCGTCACCCACCGTCAAGGGCGCCCCCGCCGCGGCTGGCCTCGCGTTCCTTACCGCTGCCTTCTGGGTGCTGCGCGGCTATGTCTGGCCCACGCTCAGCAACGTCGAGGTCGGTCCGCTCCAGGCCCTGCTCGACCCCACGCTCTTCCGCGAAGATTTTGTCGTCCGCGAAGCCCTCCGCTTCTCCCCTCGTTTTTCTATAACGAACTCATCGCCCTGCCCTGCCGGGTCGGCCTGCCGCTCGCTTGGAGCTTCGCGCTCTGGCACCTCGCCGCGCTCGCCGCGCTCGTCTCCGCCGTGCGTTCCGCCGCGACCGCTCTTCGCCTAGAACCCGTCGCCGCCGCGCTGCTTCTCGTCTGGCTGCTCGTCGTCAACGTCGGCACGCTGGGCGGCGTGTATTTCTATACACATGCCCCCGTCCCGGCCGTCTGGGCCGGCGCCGTCGCCGCGTGGGGCGGCGCGTTTGCCTGCTTCGGCGCCGCCGCCCTCCTCCAATTTCTCGTCGGTTTCTACGCCGGTCTGCTCGCCCTGCCGTTGCTCTGGCACGCACCGTCCCGCGCACGCCTCCTCGCGCTCGCCCCATGGGTCGCCGGACTCGCGCTCGTTTACGTCCCATTCACGCTCTCCGGCTTGGCCGACACCGGTGCACTCTCCAACGACGCCTTCGTCGAAATCTACGCCTACCTCCGCCACCCGCATCACCTCGTGCCGTCGACCTGGCCGTGGTCGCTGTGGCAGCGCAAGGGACTCTTCTACCTCGGCGCGTGGTATCTGCTTCACCGCACGTCCGCCGGGCGCCCCACCCTTGAACGGACCGTCCTCCACTTCGCCCTCGCCCTCGCCGCCCTCACCCTCGCGGCCAATTGGCTCTTCGTCGAAATCGTCCCTTCCTCGCTCGTGACCAAGCTCCAGCCCGCCCGTGTGACGCCCCTCGTCCAAGTGGTCGTGCTCGCACTCCTCGCGACGCGCGTCGCCAGCTTCCTCGCCCGCCGTCACTGGCTCCTCGCCGCGGCGGTCGCCGTCGCTCCGTTTTCTCTCTTCCCCGGGCTCGTGCTGGCCCTCGCCGGCGTCCTCTCACCTGCCCTGCTCGCACCCTCCGCCCCCCGTTGGCCGCTCTGGCTCCTCGGCGCCGCCACCGTCGTCGCCTTCCGCCCCTTTGGCGGAGATTTCGACTATCACGCCGCCCGCCACGCCCCATGGCTCGGTCTGTGGCTCGTCGCCTGCCTCCCTGCTTGGCTCGCCACCCGCCCCGCCACGCTCTGCACCGCTGCCGCCGTCGCTGTCGGGCTCGCCCTGACCGCCGCCTCCGCGCCCGACCGCCTGCCGCTCGGCCTTTCCCGTCGCTTCGCGCCCAACCAACCGCCCCTCGACGCCCCCGGCCGCCTCGGCGCCCGCTTCCGTGCGCACTCCACCCCCAACGCCGTCGTCCTCGCCGCCCCAAGCGACGAAATGTGGAGTTTCAAGCTCCACGCGCGCCGCGCCTTGGTCGTTGACGACAAGAACATCGCGTTCACCGCCGCCGGCCTGCGCGAGTGGCGCGACCGCTTCACGCATATCCTCGGCGTCCCGTTCGTCCCCGGCGTGGATCCCGGCGCCGCCTGGCGCGCCCAACCCCCCAACCAACTCCTCGCGATCGCCCGCCATTACGGCGCCACCCACCTCGTCGACCGCTTCGACTGGCATGCCACACCGCCCGGCCACCTCATCGACCGCGAGGGCGACTGGGGCCTCTGGGCCCTTCCGCCTCCGTAATTGTTCTTCCGTCCCGCCCCCCGCGCCGTAGCGTCTCCCCGCCCTCCGCATGAAACTCTCCATCGTCATCCCCTGTTACAACGAGACGAAAACCATCCGCGCCATCGTCGACCGCGTGCGCGCGGCCCCGGTCGCCGACAAGGAGATCATCATCGTCGACGACTGCTCCCGCGACGGCACCCGCGACATTCTCCGCTCCGAGATCGCCCCGCTCGTGACCAAAATCATCTACCACGAGGTCAACCAGGGCAAAGGCGCCGCGCTCCGCACCGGCATCGCCGCGGCCACCGGCGACGCCGTCATCATCCAGGACGCCGATCTCGAATACGACCCCAACGAATACCCGCGTCTTCTCAAGCCCATCCTCGAGGGCAAGGCCGACGTCGTCTTCGGCTCCCGCTTCTCCGGTGGCGACGCCCACCGCGTCGTCTATTTCTGGCACATGGTCGGCAACAAGTTTCTCACGTTGCTCTCCAACATGGCCACGAACCTCAACCTCACGGACATGGAAACCTGCTACAAAGTTTTCCGCCGCGAGGTGATCCAGAAAATCACCATCGAGGAAAACCGCTTTGGCTTCGAACCCGAGATCACCGCCAAAGTCGCGCGCTCCGGCTGCGTGATCTACGAGGTCGGCATCAGCTACTACGGCCGCACCTACGCCGAAGGAAAAAAAATCGGCTGGCGCGACGGCTTCCGCGCACTCTGGGCCATCGGCAAATATAACTTCTTCCGTTGAGGCCAGCGGCCCCGCCGCCCGGTTTTTCCGGCCGCCGCCCCAGCTCGGGCGCGCCCGCGTTTTGACGTTCTTTTCATCGCACCCGCTGCGCTTGTGCTCGCGGCGTCTCCCTTCTCGCGCATGCTCTCCGCCGTGCCGCGCCCTTTTCCCGCCGCGATTCTTCTCCTGTCCCTCCCGCTGCTCCTCATCCTCGCCCTGCAGGGCGGACAATATTTCTCCGGCGACGAGGGCCGCTACGACCGCGGCATCCCACTCGACCGCACCCTCGCGGGCGGCGACTTTCCCGCCGCTACCGCCGTCGCTGCGCTCCCTGAGCACACCCTTTTCCCTTGGGTCGGCGCCCTCGTCACCGCCGCCCAAAAAGCCCTCGCTCACCTCACGCCTTACGGCGACTGGAGCCATCCCGAGTTTGTCGGTTTCACGATCGACCTCGGCGCCGCCGTCCTCTCGCTCTATTCCACCCTCAACCTTTTCCTCCTCTCTCCCCTCGCCCTGCGCGCCGGCGCCGGCGCCGAGGAAGCCGCGTGGGCTGTCCTGCTCATGGCTGCGGCCAATTCTGCCTTCTGCTATTCGCGCCACCTCCTGCCCTCCGAGTGCGCTCTCTCCGCCGCCCTCGCCGCTCTCGTCGTCGGGCTCGGCCCGCCCACGCGCCGCCGCGCGTTCGTCGCCGGCCTGCTCACCGGCACCGCCTATCACCTCTACAACGGCGACGGGGCTCTCCTTCCGGTCATCGGTCTCGTCCTCGTCCTAATGTGGCGCGGTGCGCCGTCTCTCTCCCGCCTCGCAGTCGCCGCCGCCACCGGTCTACTGCTCTCGCTCGCCGCCCCCGTCGCTCTCGGCGCCCTGCTCGGCGGGGCGAACGACTGGTCCAAGCTGGGCGCGTTTCGCCCTTCCGTCACGCAAGGCCTCTTCGCCGAGGGCTGGTCGCTCCCGTCGGAAGATTTCTGGCCCGCCGAAGGCCTCCTCGGCGCCGGGCTCGCGCTCGCCGTGGCCCTCGGCCTCTTTTCCGCGCTGCGCACCGGCGTGCCCCTCCCCGACCGCGTCCGCGTGACGCTCCTCGCCCTCGTGGCCGCCTCCGCGCTTTTGGTTGCCGCCTCGTGTAGGTTCGCCCGCCTCGTCGTCTCCGCCCGCACTCTGCAACCCCTCGTCCCTCCGCTCTGCCTCCTCGGCCGCTGGGCCCTCGCCCGACTCGTCGCCCCGCGGCCCATCTTCAAACCCTGCCTCCCCGCCGCCCTCATCCTCGCGGCCGCCCTCCCCTTCGCGCCGCACTTCAACCGCGTTTTCCCGCGCGAAACCGACCTCGCCCTCCTCCGCGCCTGGGGCAACCCCAAGCGCGTCCTCACCGTCGCCGGCTCGGTCTCCACTCCCCTCTCCTTGCCGGTCTCGCGCCCCGACCTCGCCCTCGTCAACGCCCCGGCCCTCCACCCGGGCGCGCGTTGCTCGCCGCTCCGCTGGGCACCACCCTCCTGCGCTTCGACCACTCCCTCGCCTATCCGCCATTTCAATCCGAGGGCCATCCGCCTCATGAACGCGCCCTCCTCCGCTCCACCACTCGCTCACTGCGCCTGATCCGCCTCGCCGCGCCCGCCACCGTGCCCGACCACCCGCCCGCCGCGCTGCTCTACCCCAACGCCGACCGCCCCACCGGCTGGTGACTCCGCCTCGCCGCTTGCACCCCACCCTGCCCCCTGCCATCACCCCCCCTGCCCAGCATGAACGACCCCGCGCCGCCGCCCCCGACCATCACCGTGGTCATCCCGGTCTTCAACGAACAGGCCGTCCTGCCCGAGCTCTTCGCCCGCCTCACCGCCCTCTTCGACGCCCACCGCGACTGCACGTGGCGCGCCGTCCTCGTCGACGACGGCAGCCGCGATCCCTCCGCCGCCCTCGTTCGCGCCCAGTCCGCCCGCGATCCCCGCTTCACCCTCGTCGAACTTTCCCGCAACTTCGGTTTTCAGGCCGCCCTCTCCGCCGGCCTCGCCCACGCCCACGGCGCCGACGCCGTCGTCACGATGGACGCCGATCTCCAGGACCCGCCCGAAATCATCCCACACCTGGTCGCCGCGTGGCGCGACGGCGCGGAAATCGTGCGCGCCACCCGCCGTACCCGCGCCGAGGCCGGACTCCGCCGGGCCGGCTTCGACCTTTTTCACCGCGTTTTCGGCCGCCTCTCCGATTTTCCCATCGAACCCAACTCCGGCACCTTCGGCCTCCTCGGCCGCCACGCCCTCGCCGCCTTCGAGCAACTCCCCGAACGCCACCGCTTTTTCCCCGGCCTCCGCGCCTGGATCGGTTTCCCCACCGCCGATGTTCTCTACGACCGCCACGAACGCGCCGCCGGCGTCCCGCAGCAAACCTTCCGCCGCCTCGTCCGCTACGCCCTCGACGGCGTCTTCAGTTTCTCCCACCTCCCGCTCCGCCTCCTCACCTACGCCGGCCTCTTCGTCGCCCTGATGGGCTTTGCCGGCGGCGCGTTCTTCATCCTCTGGCGCCTCCTCGGCTTTGAAAACTCCCAGCAGGGCTTCACGACCCTCGTGACCCTCGTCCTCTTCCTCGGCGGCGTCCAACTCATCGGCATCGGCGTCCTCGGCGAATACCTCGGCCGCGTCTACGACGAGGTGAAACGCCGCCCCCACTACATCCTGAAACCCGCCGTCACCGCCCCGCGGGCCCCGCAGCCGTGACCGCATGAGGCGCGCCTTCCCCGCCGCGTTCGCCGCACTCGCCGCCGCCCTCGGCCTCGCCGGCGCGCTGCTCCTCTTCACCACGTTCCGCACCTACGACGACGAGGGCTACGTCCTCTTTTCCCTCGCGAACTTCGCCCGCGCCGGCGGCCTCTACACGCAGGTCTACAGCCAATACGGCCCCTTCTTTTTCCTTGCCGCCGACGCCGCGCACCGGCTCTTCGGCTTCGAATTCACCCACACCGCCGGCCGCGTCATCACGCTCATCCACTGGCTCGGCGCGGCGTTGCTCTGCGGCCACCTCGTCTGGCGCCACACCCGCTCCGCCGCCTGGTCACTCTTCGCCCTCGCCGCCACCTTCGGCCACCTCTGGCAAATGACCTCCGAGCCGATGCACCCCGGCGGGTTCATCGTCTTCGTCGTCGCCCTCGCCGCGTGGTGCGGCACCCGTTTCATCTCCCGCGCCCAACCCCGCGCCCTCGCTGTCACCTGCGGCCTCCTCGGCGCCGCCCTCGTTCTCACCAAAATCAACGTCGGTGCCCTCCTCATCGCCGGCGCCGGCGCCTGGCTCCTCCTCCACACCTCCGGCCCGCGCCTTGCCCGCCCCGCCGCCCTTCTCGCCGCCGTCGCCCTCGCACTGCTGCCGTGGGCGCTCATGCGCTCGCTCCTCCCCGCAGGCTGGGTCGTCGCCTTCGCCCTGATCGTCAGCCTCTCCGCCCTCGGCATCGTGCTCGCCGCGCTCTCCTCGCGCGGGGAACTTTTCCCCATCACCACCTGGGCCTGGTGTATCGGCACCGGCCTGACGACCCTTGCCGTCGTCGTCCTCGCCGCCGCCGTCCGCGGCACTCCGCCGGCCGAACTCCTCGAAGGCGTCCTCCTCGCCCCGCTCCGCCATCCCGGCGTCTACTCGTTCGGCGTGCGCTGGCGCCCCGGCGCCGCCGCCTTCGCCGTCGCCTCGCTCGCCCTCTGCGTCGTCGCCGTCCGCAGCCGCGCCCACCCGCGCTTCGCCCCCGCCCTCGCCGCCCTCCGCCTCGGCTTCGCCGCCGTCGCCGCCACCGCCTGGCTCGGCTGGCTGCCCCTCAACCCCCTCGCCCTCATGATGAGCTACGGCCTCTCCTGCGCCTGGCTCTTCGTCCTTCCGCTCGCCTCCGACGAAACCGCCCACCGCGCCGCCCGCCTCCGCGTCTGGCTCGCGCTCCTCGCCCTCACCCAGGCCCTCCACGCCTATCCCGTCGGCGGCAGCCAAATCGGCTGGGGCACCTTCCTCTTCGCCCCGCTCCTCGCGCTCGGCGCCGCCGACGCCGTCGCGGTCCTCAGCGACAAATTCGCCCGCTGGATCGCGCCCACCGCCCTCGCCGTCGCCGGCGGCATCGCCTTTGCCCTCCTCCGCGTCGGCTCGTCCCAGTGGCGGGACAGCGAACCGCTCGGCCTCCCCGGCGCCGAGACGCTCCGCCTCGAGCCCGCGCTCGCCACCGAACTCCGCGTCCTCACCGTCAACGCCACCGCCCACTGCGACCTGCTCTTTAGTCTCCCCGGCATGTTCAGCTTCAACCTCTGGACCGGCCTCCCTTCGCCCACCTCCGCCAACGTCACCCACTGGTTCAACCTCCTCTCGCCCGCGCAGCAGTCCGCGGTCATCGCCCAACTCGCCGCCCACCCGCGCGCGGGCATCATCGTCGAACGCGACGTCCTCGCCCTCGTCACCGGCGCCGGCATCCCGGTCGCCGGCCCGCTCCGCGACTACCTTTACGCCGCCTTCGCCCCCGCCTTCGCCGCCGGCTCCCATGAATTCTGGGTCCGTCGCAACCGCTCCGTCGCCCCGCTCGGCACCGCTGGCGTCCGCTACCGCTCCGCGCCCGGCACCGCCGAGCGCGTCCGCCTCGAACTCTGCGTCACCGCCGCCGGTCGCCACGTCACGCAAATCGACTGGTTCGAATCCGGCCGGGTCCGCGCCACCTTCACCGCCGCCAATGCCCGCGCCGCCCTCGAACCCCTCCGCATCGACGGCACCAGCACCGCCGCCGCCGCCCCCGGCTGGAACGTCCCGCTCCCACCGCTGGCCCGCCTCGTTCTCTTGACCGACGATCCCGCCGCGCTGGCCCCGCCGCAGCGCGCCGCGCTCTTCCGCCTCCGCGACGCCACCGGGGCCCTCGTCGGCGAAGCGATCCTGCGCGACTGAACTCCGGCTCGCTCGGGCGAGGATTGCGCTGTCATTTTCCTCGCAGAAAAACGCCCGAAAAAAGTGTCACGTATTACGTGACACTCCCTCTGATCAATTGGTTTATTTTGGCCCCGCGCTTCACCGAGTAACGCTCGCCCGCCGGTCCGTTCGCGTTCGTTCGCGCCCGTGGCCCTACCGCCGGCGCGCCACCAGCAGCAGGCTCACGCCGAACGGCAACGGCACCCGCCACCGCGCCATGCCGACAAAGAGCCCCTGCAACATCCGGTTCAGCCACCGCGGCGGCACCTGGTCCTCCGACCGCTTCGCCGGCGGCGGCAGCCCCAGCTTTTCCTTCAGCGCGCGCCATTTCCGGATCACCCACACCGCCGGATACACCAGCACGTTCGTGTGGTTCACATAAACGATTTCCCACGCCTCGTCGCGAAACAGGCCGCACAGCTCGCGCCGCTCGTAACGCCGGTAGTGCCGCAACACCCGGTCCCAGTCGCTCCACAACTCCATCCCCACCGGCACCGTCACCACCGCGACCCCGCCCCGCTTCAGCAACCGGCCAAACCCGTGCACCACCGCCGCATCGTCCGGCACGTGCTCCAGCACGTCCAGCGCCGTCACGTAGTCGAGCGACCCGTCCGGCAACGGCACCTCATCGCCCGCCAGCGCCAACACCTGCTCCGGCTGAAATTTCAACCGCAGCCGCCGCAGCGATTCCTCGTGGTTGTCCAGCACCAGCACGCGGCAGCTCTGCGCCATCTCCTGCGCAAAAAATCCCGTGCCCGCACCGCAGTCCAAGAGCACATCGTCTTTCTGCGGCGGTCGCACCCGCTCCAGCCACTCACGCACCATCTGCCGCTTGCCCGCATAATACCAATGGTCGCGCTCGAGCCGCTCAATGTTGGCATATTCTTCGGTGTTCATCGCGGGCGCCGCCGATGATGCTGCGCCCGGCCGCCGTGTCCAACTTCAAACCCATCCTGCCCACTCTCCCCCAACCCAAAAAAACTGCACCCTTCAATGGGAGCAACGTCATGGGCGAAAGAATTACGGTCGATCGCGTGGAGTCAAAGGGGTCTTCTCCCCGGCTATCCGCCCGGTGCCGAAGTTGCGCGGAGAGGAGAGCGGGGAAACCACGCAGATCTCCGCGCCCGTGATGGCGCGGCCCGGGCTGCGCGGGCGGAGTCCGCTCAATGCACGGCAGCGGCCCGCACCGTCACCCGCGCGGCGCCGGAATTCGGCGGGGCGCGAGGGACCGCGGGGGACGCTCGGCGGCGGAGGGGGGTGGACATTTTCGTGCCCCCCTCTTTCTGACTGATTCCGGCCCGAGGCGCACGGGGCCGGAAGACCAACGCGGTTTTGCCAGAAAAAAGGGGGTCGGAAAGATGGGTGCGTTCGGCGACGTGGAGTGGAGGCGGGCACCACGTGGGGATTTCCTGCCCTCCGCCGCGCGAGGCGGGCCGGCCGCTCCGCGGGCGGCGGATCGCCGGTGGTGGCGTGACTCGTTGAGTCACGCGCGCAGAGCGCACGGCCCACCCGGGGAACCGGACCCGGTGCGAAACGGCGATACACGCCACCCTAAAGATTGGCCTAATTTTTCATCGCCGCACCAGCGCCTTGGACCTAACGCTCCCGCGCGTCCGCACTCCCGCCGCCCCCCGCCCGCCCTCCGCCTCGCCCTCCCCGTGCCCCCTCAGCCGACCCCTCCGCGCGCCCGTGCCGCCGTCGCGCTCGCCGTCGCCGCGCTGCTTCTGCTCTTCTGGTGGCTCGCCGTCTCCGCCTCGCGCGTCAAAAGCCAGACCTGCGACGAACTCCCCCATCTCGCCGCGGGCTATGCCTATGACCGCTTCGGCGACTTTCGCATGCAGCCGGAAAACGGCAACCTCCCCCAACGTATTTTCGGTCTCGCCGGCGTCGCCGTTGACGCCAAGTTCCCCCTCGACGAAGCCCGGTGGCGCGATTCGCAATACTGGCAGCTCTCGTGGGACTATCTCTACGCTCTCGGCAACCCCACCGACCGGATCGTCCAGGGCGCCCGCTCGCTCAACGCCCTTTTCGGCGTCGCCCTGGGCCTGCTCATTTTCGGGGTCACGCGGGCGCGCTTCGGCAATGCCGGCGGGCTTCTCGCCCTCGCGTTCTATGCGCTCTCACCGAACTTTCTCGCCCACTCCGCCCTCGCCACCTCGGACGTCTGCGCGGCGTTGTTTCTCACCCTCGCCCCCTGGCTCTTCTGGCGCCATCTGGAAAAACGCGACTTCGCCTCCGGGCTACTGGCCGGCCTCGCCAGCGGCCTCGCCCTCGTCGCCAAATTCAACGGCGTCCTCATCGCCCCGCTCTACGCCCTGCTCGTCGTGGCCGATGCTTGGCTGCGGGCCGACCCCACGCGGCGCGCCCGTACTCGGCGCTTCGCCGCCAACTTCGCGCTCGCCACCGCCCAGGCGCTCGCCGGCTGGGTGATCATCTGGGCGTTTTACGACTTTCGCTACGATGTGCGCGGTCCCGGTGCGCCAGCCTTTGTCAGCTTCCATTGCGGCTGGGACCCCATGCTCCCCGGCCTCGGCTGGAAAGCGTGGTTCGTCGAAGCTGCGCTCCGCTGGCACCTCTTTCCCCAGACTTGGATGTTCGGCCTCACCTTCGTCGTCGCCAACGAGGTCGCCCGCCCCGCCTTCTTCGCCGGCGAACACAGCCAGTTCGGCTGGTGGCTTTTTTTCCCCGCCCTCTTCCTCACCAAAACCCCGCTCGCCCTGCTCGGGGCCCTGCTGCTCGCCGCCATCGCCGGCATCGTCGCGTGGCTCCGCGCCGCGGCCGCCCCGCGCCGCGCCTGGCTCATCGCCGCCTGTCCCCTCGCCGTCACAGCCACCGTGGTTTGGGCCGTGGCGCTCCGCAGTAACTTGAATATCGGCGACCGCCACATCCTCGCCGTCTACCCCGCCCTGTTTGTCGCCCTCGGCGTTCTAGCCACTCGGCGCTCGCTGCTCGTCACCGGCTTCGTGCTCCTCGCCGGCCACGCCGCCGCCTCCTTCGCCATCCGCCCACACTATCTCGCGTCCTTCAACGCGCTCGCCGGTGGTCCCGCCAACGCCCACCGCCTCTTCGTTGACAGCTCACTCGACTGGGGCCAGGACCTGCCGACCCTCGGCACGTGGCTCGCCGCCCATCGCCGCCCCGGCGAAAAAGTTTTGCTCGGCTACTTCGGCAACGCCTGGCCCCCGCACTATGGTGTCCGCCCCGATCGCTTCCTCCCTTCGATCAGCCAAATCGTCCGCCCACCCTATGCCCCTTTCGAACTCGAGCCCGGCCTCTACTGCATCAGTGCCACCCTCCTTGCCGAGGTTTATTCGATCTACCGCGGCCCCTGGACTGACTCCCACGAGCAACGCTGGCAACTATTTCGCGCGACGCCGCCCGGCCCCGCCGACTCCGAGGAGTTCGCCTACCTCCGCTTCGCCCGGCTTTGCAAATACCTGCAATTCCGCGACCCGGACGCCAACGCCGGTTACAGCATTTTGATCTTCCGCCTCACCGCCGCCGACCTCCGCGCCGCCCTCGAAGGCCCCGTCACCGGCGCCTACCGCCTCCGGCCCGTCCGCCCATAAAAATTCCGTGCTACGCAGAACCCGCCGGGACTTCTCCCTCGACAGCCCCCGCGCGCGCCGGTGTTTTCGACGCTCGTGAGCCCTCCTTCGTCCACCGTCCGCGTCGGCGTCATCGCCTTCGGGCAATGGGGCCCCAACCACGTGCGCAACTTCAGCCAGTTCGACGGCTGCGACGTCGTCACGAAAAACGCCGCCGAGATCACCGACGCCTCAGACATCGACGCCGTCGTCGTCGCCACGCCCACCAACACCCACTTCGCCCTCGTCAAGGCCGCGCTCGCCGCCGGCAAGGACGTCCTCTGCGAAAAACCCCTCGCCGCACCGCCGCCGGCTGGTATCGCGCCGCGCTGTCCGACCTGCCCGGTCTCGTGCTCCCCGCCACCGCGCCCTGGACCGGCCGCCACGTCTACCACCTCTTCGTCATCCGCCTGCTCGAGCGCAACCGCGACGCCGTCGCCCAAGTTTTGGCGGAACGCGGCGTCCAGACCGTCGTGCACTACCCAGTGCCGATCCATCGCCAGAAGGCGTATGCCGAACTCGGTTACGCCGAAGGCGCCTTCCCGCGCGCCGAACAGGCTGCCCGCACCGTGCTCTCGCTGCCGATGTTTCCCGAAATGACCCCCGACCACGTCGGCCTTGTCGCCGACGCCCTGCGGGCCGCGCTCACGGCCTGAGCCCCGCATGGCTGCGCGCGAACGAGGCAAGATTTTCGTGCCGCTCGCCGTCGCTGCGCTGCTCGCGCTGCACGCCGCCCTCGCGCTCTGGGCCGTCGCAGGGAAAAGCACGACGGCCGACGAACTCATCCACGTGACGGGCGGCTACGCCTACTGGCATCTGGACGATTACCGCCTGCACCCGGAAAACGGCATTCTGCCGCAGCGCTGGGCGGCGCTCCCCGCGGTGTTCATGGCGCCGCCGTTTCCCGAGCTCAAGGGCAACCCCTATTGGAAAACCTCCGAGGTGCAGGCCGTCGGCCACCAGTTTTTCTACGAGACCGGTCACGATCATTTTCCCCTGCTGCTGGCCGGCCGCGCGATGATCGTGCTCTTCAATGTCGCGACGGGCCTCCTGATTTTCGGCTGGTCGCGCCGGTTGTTCGGCCTGCCGGGCGCCTTCGTTTCGCTGGGCCTGTTCGTCTTCAGCCCCAATTTTCTCGCCCACGGCGCGCTCGCGACCTCGGACGCGTGCATGACGTTTTTTTTCCTCGCGAGTGTCGGCGCTTGGTGGCGGCACCTGCACGATGGGCGCGGCCGGTGGTGGTGGCTGAGCGCGCTCGTGTTCGGCCTCGCCTGCGTCGCAAAATACTCCGCCCCGCTGCTGCTGCCGATGATGGTGCTCATGGCGATCGCCCGGGCGGGGACCGCCGCGCCGCTCACCCTGCTGGGCCGGACGTTCGCCACCCGCGGCGGGAAGTTTGGCGCCGCCGCGCTCTCCGCCCTCGGACACGGTCTCGTGGCGATGGCGGTGATCTGGCTCTTCTATGGGTTCCGCTACAGCGCGTTCAACCCCGCGCTGCCGCCCGCCGACCATTTTATCCGCCCCTGGGAAGTACTCGACCTGCACCTCGGCCTGCCGGGGCAGGTCCTGCGCGCGTTCGCCGCGGTGCACGCCCTGCCCGAGGCGTTCCTCTACGGTTTCGCCTACGTGCTCGAAACCGCCCAAGTCCGCTCGGCTTTTCTTAACGGCGACTACAGCACATCGGGCTGGCCGAGTTTTTTTCCTTGGGCGTTCACCCTGAAAACGACGCTACCCGTGCTCACGGCCACTGCGCTTGTCGCCGGACTCGCGGCCCGGCGGTGGGTGCGGGCACCAGCCCTGGTGCGCGGCGATCTCTACCGCATCGCGCCCCTCGCGGCCCTGTTCACCGTCTACTGGGCTTTTTCGCTCACCAGCCATCTCAATATCGGTCATCGCCACATTCTGCCCACCTATCCCGTGCTGTTTGTCGGCGCGGGTGCGTTGGGCACGTGGCTGGTTTCGCGTCGCCCGCTCCTCGTCGCCGCCGCGGCCGTGCTGCTCGGGGGCCAGGTCTTCGAGGCCGCCCGCATCGCACCGCATTACCTCGCCTACTTTAACGCCCTCGGGGGCGGCCCGGCCAACGGCCACCGTCACCTCGTGGACAGTTCGCTCGACTGGGGCCAGGACTTGCCGGGCTTGAAGACCTGGCTCGACCAGCACGCCGACGGCGCCCCGGTGTTTCTCTCGTACTTTGGCACCGGCGAACCCGACTACTATGACATCCGGGCCCAGCGGCTGCCGTTCGTGAACGCCTTCAAACTCCCGCAGCCCTACGTGCGATTGGAAGCGGGCGTCTACGCCATCAGCGCCACTATGCTGGAGCACGTTTACAGTCCGATCCGCGGCCCCTGGACCCTCGCCCTGGAAAAGGAATTCCAGGAACTGCGCGCGATCGAGCCGCTCTTCGCCGCCTACGTCGGCGATCCGCAACGCCGCGCCGAGCTGAATCGCGACGCGACCGAAGCGCAATGGCGGCGCACGTGGACGCGGCACGACCTCCTGCGGTTCGCGCGGCTCTGCCACGTTCTGCGCGCCCGCACCCCGGACGCCCAGGTCGGCTACTCTATCTTCCTTTACCGGCTCAGCGCGGCGGACGTGGCCGCGGCGACCGCGGGCTCCTTCAGCGACTGGCAGGCACTGATTGAGCGGACAGCGCGGCCGCCGGCTCGGCCCTGAACAACCGCCGCACGCCCTCCTGCGCAAAGTGGGTCAGGAATCCGAGCAAGCAGATGAAAAGCGCCCACGTGACCGGCTGTTCGAAGTAGAAAAAACGATCGGCCGTACGCAGGACGTTTTCCGGGGTCAGGCCCGCGGAGAATTTATCCAGCAGCGAACTCGCCATCGCGTCGGCCCAGAGCGCGACGATCAGCAGGGCCGCGGCCGCCGCGGCCAACCGGCGCACGGCTGCGGGCGCAGCCGGATCGCGCGGGAGCCGCCACAGCAGCGGCACGAGCCAAAGAGCGAACACCCACCGGTAGGCGAAGCTCGCGCCGGCGAAAAAACATCCGGTCAGCAGCGTGGCGCCGAGCACGAAGCTCAGCCACGCACCGCGGTCCGCGGGCGCGACCGTCCAGTGGTCGAAAAACTTCGCCCGTAAAAAGATCGCGATGACCAGCGCGCCGACGAGCGGCCCGAGCACGCGGGCGGTTGCGACCGGCAGGCCGAGCCCGACGAAGAGATTCCGCGCCCCCATCGTCATGAGCCCCTCGGTCTCCGGCACGATTTTGGCGTAGCGCATGAAATCCGTCGCCGCATCCGGCAGCAGCGCCAGGAACACGAGCGCGGCCACGAAAAGCAGCCGACGCGTGTCGCGCCGGTCGACGCCAGCCAACAGCACCAGCACGCCGACGGCCGGATAGGCCTTCAACGCGGCGGCGAGAGCGAGGAGCGGCACCGCGAGCAGCCGTACGCCCGGCCGCCGCGAAAGCAGACAGGGCACGACGGGCGCGAGCAGCACAAAGATGACGAGATCGTTGTTCGCCCGCTCCAGCGCGAGCAACACCGGCGGCGAACACAGGACGACCAAGCTCCACGCGATCTCGCCCGGTTGACGCGGCCGAAGCGGTGCAACCGCGGCGACAAAAAAGGCCGCAGCCAGCGCGAAACCCAGCCAAAGGGCGTCGCCCCGCGTCAGCCCGAGCCGCCCGAGGTGCAGCCACCAGTGCGCGTAGACATGGGGCCGGCCGAAGACGTCCAGCGGGTTGGGGGCGTAAGGGTCGAGCCCGCGCGCCAGCGCGTCGTTCGAGGCGAGGATCGCGGAGAGATCCAGGCACCACACGCCGTAGTGGTTGACGCCGAGGACGCGGAGCAGCCCCGGGTTGAGCACCAGCGCGGTGAACATCAGGCCGGCGAACGCCACCAGCACCCACCAAAAGCGGCGCGGCGGTGGCGCGGCCGGCACGGGGATGGCGCAGTCCGTCGGGCGCGCGAGGTTCATTGCCGGGAAACGGTTTTGACCGGCGTGCCCGTTACGGTGGCGCTGGCGGCGGCGTCTTCGGGCGCATCGATCGCGACCAGCCGGCTGAGACGGGCGTAGCGCCCACCGAACCGCTTCTGGGCGATCGGCTCTAACCGATAG
>CANHJG010000069.1 GCA_947461205.1 Opitutia bacterium | reverse complement strand
GAACACCCGGCCCTCGATCGTGCCGGTGGACACGGCCTGGGCGCCAAGGATCGACGCAAAGACAAGGAGCGCGACGGCCGCAAAGCAGCGACGGGCGAGCAGAAAGGTGCGGGGGATGGTCGTCATAGTGCTGGGTCGCACGCACGGAAGAGGGGAGCGCGCGCGACCGGGCCGACGAGATAAACATTCAGTTACCAACGCGAGGCAATTTCCCGGGGCGGTGCGACCCGGGTTCCGGGATGACAACCGCGCAGCTTGAAAAACCCCGCCACGTGTCCGACGCTGCCCGTTCCACTCGCTCGACCCAAGCGCCCGCCATGCCCACCGCCACTCTGAATCCGGAAATCGAAGCCGAGGCCGACCGCCTCCTGCGCTCGCTCATGCACGTCGAGTGCGATCCGCGCGGGCGGACCTGGAATCTCGCCACCTGCCGCGAGATCGCCCCCCTCACGCTGGAGATCAACCGGCTGAAAAAGAAGAAAGACGCCGTCATCCTAACGCACTCTTACGTCGAGCCGGAGATCATTTATGGCGTGGGCGATTTCAAGGGCGACTCCTACCACCTCAGCCTCATGGCCAAGCAGGCCAAGGCGAAGATCATCGTGTTCGCCGGCGTCGTGTTCATGGCCGAGACCGCCAAAATCCTCTCGCCCGACGCGATCGTCGTCGTGCCCGACCGGGGCTCCGGTTGCTCGCTCGCCGACTCTATCGACGGCGACGGTGTGCGCCGACTGAAGGCGCTCTACCCCGATGCGACCGTCGTCTGCTATATCAACAGCACGGCCGAGGTGAAGGCTGAGAGCGACGTCTGTGTCACCTCGGGCAACGTCTATCACATCGTCGCAAATCTCCCGGCGCGCCGCATCCTCTTCGTGCCCGACCGGCTCATGGCGGACAACGTCCGCACCGAGCTCAAGCGTCGCGGGGTCGACAAGGAAATCATCTCCTCCGATGGCACCTGCCTGGTGCACGATCAGTTCACCCCCGCCCAGATCGCCGAGGCCCGCGCGCAATTTCCCGGCCTCAAAGTGGTCGCCCATCCCGAGTGCACCGAAGACGTGGCGAAACTCGCCGACTTCGTGGGGAGCACCGGCGCGATGATGAAGTATGTGAAGACCACGCCGGCGCCGTATTTTCTCCTGCTCACCGAGTGCGGACTCGTCGGACGCCTTGAAGTCGAAGCCCCCGAGAAACGCTTCATCGGCGGCTGCCGCCTCTGTCCCTACATGAAGCTGAACTCCCTCGAAAAAATTCGCGACGCCCTGCGCGCCCCGCGCCCGGATCAGATCGTGACGCTCGACGAGGGCCTGCGCGTGCGCGCCGCCGCCTGCATCGAACGGATGTTTCAACTCTCGCCCGTCGACTGATCTTCCCATGCTCACCCCCCGCACCGACCACCTGATCGACCTCGCGCTCGACGAAGACGCCGGGCTCGGCGATGTCACGAGCCGCGCGATCTTCCCGCCCAAGCACACCTCCCGCGCCTTCATCGAGGCGAAACAATACCTCGTGGTCTGCGGACTCGAGGTGGCCGCCCGCGTGTTTGCGCGCGTCGACCCGGCGCTGAAGGTCACGCTGACCGCGCACGACGGCGAGCGGGTCAAAAAAGGCGGCGTGGTCCTGCGGGTGGCCGGGCCCACGGCGGCGCTGCTCACCGCCGAGCGGACGGCGTTAAACTTCATCCAGCGCCTCTCCGGCGTGGCGACCCTCGCGCGGAAATATGCCGCGGCCGTGGACGGCACGGGCACCCGGGTCGTCGACACGCGCAAGACGACGCCCGGCTGGCGCGCGCTCGAAAAATACGCCGTGCGCTGCGGCGGCTGCGTCAACCACCGTTCGTCGCTGGGCGAGCACGTCCTCATCAAAGACAACCATATCGCCGCCGCCGGCTCGCTCACGAAGGCCGTGAAGCTCTGCCGCGCCGCGGCCCCGCACAGCGCGAAGATCGAAGTCGAGGCCACCACGCTCGCCGAGGTGAAGGAGGCCGTGCGCGCCGGCGCCGAGGTGATTCTGCTCGATAACATGACGCCGGCCCTCGTCCGCAGCGCCGTCGCGATCATCGCCGGCGCCGCCGTCGTCGAAGTCTCCGGCGGGGTGCGTTACGAGACGCTGCGCGACTACGCGCTGCCGGGCGTGGACGTCATCAGCGTCGGCGCACTCACCCACTCGGCTCCGGCGGCGGACCTGAGTCTCACCCTATTGCCCGCGGGGCAGGGGCGCGGTTGACTCGATCACGAGCGCGGACAGATTCGGATCGCCATGAAGACCACTACGCTCCGTCCAGTCCCGCGTTCGCGCGCTGTGGCGCGGAGTTTGGCTACGAAGAAGAAGCCGGCGCAGCCCTCCGGCCAGCCGTGGTCTCCGCCAGATTTTGCGAAGCGGCTGCGCGAAGATTTCGACGGGAAGATCCAGTCGTTTAGTTACGTGGACTATCTGGAGCGGTGAGCACCTACGCTGATACGTCGTTTCTCCTGTCGTATTTCGGGCAGGATGCGAAGACGCCTCTGGCGCACAAGTATGCCGCAGGTTGGACCCAGCCACCGCGCATCGCTTGGACACTTTTCGGCGAGTTGGAGTTCAACAACGCAGCGCGGGCCTTGGTCTTTGTCGGCAAACTCGATGCTGGCCGACTTGGGGCAATGCAGGCCCGGGTGCGCGAGGATTTGCGCGGGGGCATTTTGACGAGAACAGGGCTGCCGGCCGATTTGCACTACCGGACCGCCGAAAGCATTTCAGCCGCGCACACGGCGCGGTTGGGCGGGCGGACGCTCGACCTTCTTCATATCGCGGCCGCGCAGACGCTCGGAGCGCGGGAGTTCCTCAGTTTCGACGGACGCCAGTGCGAGCTCGCTACGTTATGCGGTCTCCGTATCGCTCCATAACCGTGCGCGCCACGCCATGAAGATCATCCGCACCGACTGTCTGGTGATCGGCGCCGGGCTCGCCGGCTCGGCCTACGCCCTCCACGCGGCGCGCGCGGGCCTGGCCGTGGAGCTGTTGTCGCTCGCCGAGCCGCTCGTCGCCAATAGCGACTGGGCGCAGGGCGGCATCGTTTACGATACGACGCCGGACCCGGCGTTGCTCGCCCGCGACATCATGGACGCGAGCGACGGCACCGCCAATCCCGCGGCCATCGACCAGCTCGTGCGCGAGGGTCCGGCGGCGGTGAAAGAGCTGCTCCTCGACGAACTGAACGTTGGGTTCGACCGCGATGCCGCGGGCGCACTCGATTTCACGCGCGAAGGCGGGCACAGCGCGCGGCGGATCATCCACGCGAAGGACACCACCGGGCACGCCATCCTCGCGACGATCGCCGCCCGCGTCGATGCGACCGCCGGGATCACGCGCCGCATCGGTTTCTCCGCCGTCGATCTCCTCACGCTGTCGCACAACACGGCCGGCATCGCCGACCGCTACGCACCGCTCACGTGTTTTGGCGCCTACGTCCTCGATACGGTGACCGGCGAAGTCTGCGCCATCGTCGCGAAAAAGACGGTGCTCGCCACGGGCGGGCTCGGGCAGATTTTTCTCCATTCGACGAACCAGCCGGGCAGCGTCGGCCACGGGGTCGCGATGGCCTACCGGGTGGGCGCGCGGCTCATCGACCTCGAATACGTCCAGTTTCACCCGACGGTATTTTTCAAGAAAAACGCCCCCCGGTTCCTGATCACCGAGGCGTTGCGCGGCGAAGGCGCGGTGCTCGTCAACAGCCGCGGCCAGCGCTTCATGGACGCGCTCCACCCGCGCGGCTCGCTGGCCCCGCGCGATGTGGTCGCGCGCGCGATCCATCAGGAACTCGCCACCAGCGGCGAGGCGTGCGCGTGGCTCGACCTCGCGGCGATGACGCCGGAGTTCATCCGCGGGCATTTTCCCGGCATTACGGCACGTTGTGCGGAGCTCGGCGTGGACATCACGCGCGAGCCGATCCCGGTGGTGCCGGCGGCGCATTTCGCGTGCGGCGGCGTGCACGCCGATCTCGCCGGGCGCACGAACGTGCTCCACCTCGCGGCCATCGGCGAGACGGGTTGCACCGGTTTGCACGGGGCCAACCGGCTTGCGAGCACCTCGCTGCTTGAATGTCTCACCAGCGCCAAGGCCGCGGCGCACGCCGATGTGGCGGAAATCCAATCCCCGTACCGCGAGTTCCGCCTGCCCGATCCGCGTCCCTGGGAGAGTCCGACGCGCGAGGCCGATCCGGTGCTCCTGCGGCAGGACATGCAGCAAATCCAAAACACGCTGTGGAACTACGCCGGCGTCGTGCGTTCGCCCAAGCGGTTGCGCCGCGCCCGGCGCATTCTTCTCGAACTGCGCGAAGAAATCCAAAGTTTCTATCGCGGCTGCCGGCTGACGCGCGACGGCATCGAATTGCGCAACGCGATCCAGACCGCATTGCTCGTCGTCCACGCGGCGTCGCTCAACCCGCGCAGCAAGGGCTGCCACTACGTGGTCGAGGAAGCGTAGCCGGAACGATTCAGCCGGCCGCGCGTGGTCTGACGATGCTCGCCGCGCTGCAGCGCGAACCCCGCGGCCGCAGCGTGGCGCAGGGGGAAGAACGGTCCGCCCCGGCCGCTCCGCCACCGGAGGCACCCTGGGTCGCACGCAGGCGCCACCGCCCGGCCACCGCCGCCGCCGCCCGCGCGCTCGCCAACGCCGGCAGCAAACCTTCGGGCCGGTCGGGCGGGGTGTTCCTTCGGGCCGGGGAAACGGCGGAAGCGAAGCGGATTCGGACGGACAACGGAAGCGGGGCGGCGCGCTCCGGCGCGCTCAGCAGCCCTGCCCCCCATCACTCGCCCAACGGGCGCGCGGTCGCCCGCGCGCGCCGGTCAAAGCTTGGCGTGGCTGCCGTCGCAAAGCGCACCGTTGGCGCTGTGTTTGCAGCCGCAAAAGTAGACGGTGCCGTCCTGCTCGGCGGTGTAACGCGTGGGCGCAAAGCCCGTGCCCTTGTGCGAGCCGTCGCACATCGGCTGGTTCTTGCTCAGGCCGCAGGAACACCAGGAGTAGGTCTGACCGGCTTGGACCTTGACGGGAAACGGGGCTTTTTGGGCGATGGTGGGCTGGTTCATAAAAGTGACATGGGCTGCGGTGAAACCACTTCCTGGGAGTTGAGGCGGGTGACGACCGCAGTGCGACACGGCCCGGCCGAAAACACGAGCGCGTTTACGGCGCGGCCTCTTTCACGGCGTAACGATGCGTCGTCGTCGCGGGCGAGGGAGCGGCCCGTGCGTTGGTCGAGGACGACGAGCCGGGGGGCGTCGGGCGTGCGGATTTTCTGGTGGGGGTTTTCCTCCCCGGCGCCGGTGGCCAGATCGAGGGGGTTGCCGCGGATCAGAATCGAGCGGTGCGCGGAGTCGTGCGACCCGAGGCCGGCTTCCTGGGGGAGTTCGAAACGCCAGAGAATGTCGGCGTCGAGCGGGCCGGGGGCGGGGCCGGGCGGGAGGGTTTTCACCGCGCGGCGTGGAGTGCGCGTGCTCGTCGCGCGATGGGCCGTCGTTGCCGTTGGCGAGACCGTGGACGTCGAGACCCAGGACCTCGCCGCGATAGCTGACGACATCGCCGCGGTCGCCCTCAACGGTGACGGGCGACGAGAGGCCGCTCCTCGGCCAGTCGAGGTAGCGGTCCTCCTCGTGCTTGGGCACCGCGAGCTGCCAGAGGAGACGGCCGTCCGCCGGTTGAATTTGCGCCGGCGAGCATGCCCACCAACCCCCGCGACTCGGTCCCGCCCATCGGATCAATGGCCCGTTGGCGGGATGGCGGGTTTGAACGCCGTGGCGAACCACACCGCGAGCAAAATCAGCCCGAAGCTCACGGCGTAGTTCCATGCGAGTTTCTCTTTTAGCACGACCCCTGCGAAGACCACGAACACCGCGAGGGTGATACACTCCTGGATGATCTTGAGCTGGTAGCCGCTGAACTCGCCGCTGAGGTAGCCGCCGCGGTTCGCCGGCACCATCAGGCAATATTCGAAGAACGCGATACCCCACGACACGAGGATGACGGCGGCCAGGGATTTGCCCTCGAGAAACTTGAATTTCAGGTGTCCATACCAGGCCAACGTCATGAAGATGTTCGAGGCAGTGAGGAGAAGGATGGTTTTCATGATCCAGCAAAAAAATCGATTAACCACAGATGGCCCGGATCGAAACGGATCAAACCCTCATCGCGTGGATTGAATCCGTGGTGATCCGTGCGAGGCGGGTCAACGGGCGCGGCCTCAGAGTTGATAATAGCCACGAAACCAGGCGACGAATTTCCGCAGGCCGTCTTCGAGCGGCACCTTGGGGGCGAAACCGATCGCGGCCTGGATGCGCGTGAGGTCGGCGCAGGTCTCGAACATGTCGCCGGTCTGCGGCGGGAGGAGTTCGATTTGCGCGGGTTGGCCGAGCAGCTGTTCGAGCAGTTTGACGAAAAGCACGGTCTCAACCGGCCGGTGGTGGCCGAGGTTGAAGATTCGGACCGGCGGGGTGGGGCGCGCGGCCGGCGGGTAGAGCAGCACCTTCACGACGCCGTCGACGATGTCGTCGATGTAGGTGAAATCGCGGAGGTTCTTGCCCGCGTTGAAGAGTTTCAGCGGCGTGCCCTCGCAGATCGCGCGCGCAAAGAGCGTCGGCGCCATGTCCGGGCGACCCCACGGGCCGTAGACGGTGAAAAAACGCAGGCCGGTGAGGTTGAGCCCGTGGACGTGCGCATAGCTGTGCGCGATGACTTCGTTGGCTTTTTTCGTCGCGCCGTAAAATGACACGGGCTGGTCGGTGTTGTCGTCCTCGCGAAACGGCGCCTTCGCCCCCGCGCCGTAGACGCTGCTGCTGGAAGCGAACACGAGGTGTTTCGGCGGCGTGCGGCGGCAGGCTTCGAGCACGCTGGCGAATCCGGCCAGGTTGCTGTGGGTGTAGGCGGTGGGTTTCTCGATGCTGTGGCGTACGCCCGGCTGCGCGCCGAGGTGGACGACGTAAGCCGGTTTAAAGTGCGCCACGAGGGCGGAAAATTTCTCCGAGTCAGCGAAATCCCCCTGCACAAAACGAAAATTCTCCACCTTCGCCAACTCGGCGAGGCGCGCGTGCTTGAGGGCCGGATCGTAGTAGTCGCCGATCACGTCCACGCCGAGCACTTCGCAGCGTTTGCTCTCGGCGAGGCGGCGCGCGACGTGGTAACCGATGAAGCCGGCGGCGCCGGTCACGAGGACTTTCATCCTGCGCGTGATAGGGCCCGCCGCAACCGGCGGGAAGCTCCAAATTCCGCTCGCGAAGCGCCGAAGGGAGCGGCGGGCCTCAAACGCCTACGGACCCGGCACGCCGAGGCAAACGCGCCGCGCGCCCAAAAGAGGACCCCGCGGGTGTGGCCAGCGCGTCACGCGCCGCGGCGCAGGCGGCCGCGCAACGGCGTGCGCCGGACCGGCGGGGCCCCACGCCCCACGGTCGACCGGCTCCCTCCGTATGACAGTCGTCCCCCAAAAAATCCGAAACGCGTGCTTGATTGACGGAAAACGCGCCGTTTACCTTGCTCCACTTTTGTCCACGTCCACGTTCACTGCATGAAGATCAAAGCTTATCTCAAACCCTCCTGTGGGTGGTCGAATGGTGTGCGCGCGGTCATGCACAAGCACAACCTGCCGTTTGAGGACATCGACATTATCAACGATCGCGCGAATTACGCCGAGATGGTGCAAAAGTCCGGTCAGCCCCTCTCGCCCTGCGTGGAGATCGACGGCGTGATGCTGGCCGACATTTCGGGCGAGGAAGTGGAGAATTACCTGCTCAGCAACGCTCTCGTAAAACCTACCGACGCCTCGGCCGGGGTGCCCACCAACGCGGGCTGCTCCGATGAGGAGCACGCCAAAATGGCCACCAAAACGATCCGGTTCTTTTGACCCACGCCGAGAGCTCACCGCACCAAACGCACACCGGGCCGCTCTCGCACAGGACGAGACGGCCTTTTTTATGGGCCGCCGGCACGCAGCCCGCTACACCACCACCACCTTTTTCCCAGCCCGTGAATAACGACACCACCGCCCTCCCTGCCTCCCCCGACGCCTCCCAAGCTCCCGCGACGCGGGCCCCGGGCAAACAGGGACTCTACGATCCTGCGCTCGAGCACGACGCCTGCGGCGTCGGCTTCGTCGTCGATATGAAGGGCCGGAAATCGCACAAGATCGTCGCGGACGCCCTCCAGGTGCTGACGAATCTCGACCACCGCGGCGCCGCCGGCAGCGAGCCCAACACCGGCGACGGTGCGGGCATCCTCATCCAGATGCCGCACAAGTTTTTCGCGGAAGTGGCCAAGACCGCGCGCATCACGCTGCCCGAAGCCGGCCATTACGGCGCCGGTCTCGTCTACCTCCCGCGTAACCGCACCGTCCGCCGCAAGGTCGAGGAAGTCTTCGAGCAGGTCGTGCAATCCGAAGGCCAGCTCTTCCTCGGCTGGCGCACGGTGCCCACCGACAACAAGACGCTCGGCAACACCGCGATCTCGTGCGAGCCGTTCATGCGCCAGGTCTTCATCGGCCGGGGAGCGGACATCACCAACGATCTCGATTTCGAGCGGAAGCTCTACGTGATCCGCAAGCGCGCCTACAACGACATCCGCACCTCCACCATCCCCGGCGCCGAAGCGTGGTATGTCGCGAGCCTCTCGATGAAGACGCTCGTCTACAAAGGCATGCTCCTCACCGACCAGGTCGCGCACTATTTCCCCGACCTCGCCCACCCCGCGATGGAGTCGGCCCTCGCCATTGTCCACTCGCGTTTCTCGACGAACACGTTCCCCAGCTGGGAGCGCGCGCATCCTTACCGCTACATCGCGCACAACGGCGAAATCAACACCCTCCGCGGCAACATCAATTGGATGCACGCCCGCCAGGCGCTGTTCGACAGCCCCGTCTTCGGCGACGACATCAAGAAGATCCTGCCGATCATCAACCCGAACGGCTCCGACTCCTCGATGTTCGACAACACCCTCGAGCTCCTCGTCCTCGCCGGTCGCCCGCTGGCGCACGCGGTGATGATGATGATCCCCGAGCCGTGGTCCAACCATGAGACCATGGACGACGACCGCCGCGCGTTCTACCAATATCACTCCTGCCTGATGGAACCGTGGGACGGTCCCGCGGCCATCGCGTTTACGGACGGTATCCAGATCGGCGGCGTCCTCGACCGCAACGGCCTGCGGCCCTCCCGTTATTACGTCACCAAGGACGGCTTCGTCGTCGTCGCCTCTGAGGCCGGTGTGCTGCCGATTCCGAATGAAGAAATCGTCGAGAAGGGCCGCGTGCAGCCCGGCAAGATGTTCCTCGTGGACACCGCGAAGGGCCGGATCATTTCCGACGAAGAACTCAAAAACGAAATCTGCACGGCGCGTCCCTACCGCCAGTGGCTCAACGAGCACCTCGTGCATCTCAGCGATTTGCCCGAGGCGCCCAAACACGACCAGCCCGACCACGCCACGCTCCTCCAGCGCCAGATCGCCTTTGGTTACACCAACGAAGACGAGCGCATCATCCTCATGCCGATGGCCAAGGATGGCGTCGAAGCCATCGGTTCGATGGGCAACGATGCGGCGCTCGCCGTGCTCTCTAATAAGCCGCGACTGCTCTACGATTACTTCAAACAACTCTTTGCGCAGGTCACCAATCCCCCGATCGACGCCATTCGCGAAGAGATCATCACATCCTCCGAGACGCGCCTCGGCTCCGAGGGCAATTTGCTCAATCCGCAGCCGACCGCGTGCCGCCGCGTGGAATTGAAGTATCCGATCCTCACCAACGAGGAGTTTGCGAAAATCCGTCGTACCGATCTGCCCGGCCTGAAGACGGCCGTGTTGCCCATTCTCTTCCGCGTCGCGCGCGGCGAGAAGGGTCTCGCGAAGTCCATGGAAGAACTCTGCGTGATGGCTCGGCGCCACATCGAGGAAGAGGAGGTCAATGTGCTCATTCTCTCCGACCGCGGCGTCACCAAGGAATTCGCGCCCGTGCCCGCGCTGCTCGCCGTCGCCGGCCTGCATCACTATCTGATTCGCGAAGGTCTCCGCACGCGCGCCTCGCTCGTGGTCGAGACCGGCGATGCCCGCGAGGTGCACCACTTCTCCCTTCTGATCGGCTACGGCGCCTCCGCGATCAATCCCTACGTGGCCTTCGAGACCATCGACGACATGATCAAGGAAGAGCTGCTCACCGGGGTCGACCATAAGACCGCGTGCAAGAATCTGGTCAAAGCGGCGTCCAAGGGCGTGGTCAAGGTCATGTCCAAGATGGGCATTTCTGCGATCCAGAGCTACCGGGGCGCGCAGGTCTTCGAGGCCTTGGGGCTCAATCAGTCCGTCGTGGACCACTACTTCACCTGGACGCCCACGCGGATCGGCGGCATCGGTCTCGATGTCGTCGCGCAGGAAGTTCTCGCCCGCCACCGCGCCGCCTATCCCGACCGCACGGCCAACGCCGCGGTGTTGCCGTCCGGCGGCCAATACCAGTGGCGCAGCGACGGTGAAGCCCACCTCTTCACCCCCGAGTCGATTCACCATCTCCAGAAGGCCGTGCGCACCACGAGTCTCGCGGCCTTCCGCGGCTATTCGAAAATCGTCGACGAACAGGGCACCAAGCTCTGCACGTTGCGCAGTCTGCTTGAGTTCAAGTCTTCCACCGCGATTCCGCTCGAAGAGGTCGAGCCCGTCGAGGCGATCATGAAACGCTTCAAGTCCGGCGCCATGTCCTACGGCTCCATCTCCGCCGAGGCGCACGAGACGCTGGCGATCGCGATGAACCGCATCGGCGGCAAGTCCAACACCGGCGAAGGCGGCGAAGATCCCGCGCGCTTCATCCCGATGGCCAACGGTGATTCCAAGAACTCCGCTATCAAGCAGGTCGCCTCCGGCCGCTTCGGCGTCACGAGCGAATACCTCACCAACGCCAAAGAAATCCAGATCAAGATGGCCCAAGGCGCAAAGCCTGGCGAAGGCGGCCAGTTACCCGGCGCCAAGGTGTATCCTCCGATTGCGAAGACCCGCGGCACCACCGCCGGCGTCGGCCTCATCTCGCCCCCGCCGCACCACGACATCTACTCCATCGAAGATCTCGCGGAGCTCATCCACGACCTCAAGAACGCCAACCGCCACGCGCGCGTGAGCGTGAAGCTCGTCTCCGAAGTCGGCGTCGGCACGATTGCCGCCGGCGTCGCCAAGGCGCACGCCGACGTCGTCCTCATCTCCGGTTACGATGGCGGCACCGGCTCCTCCCCGCAGACCTCCATCACGCACGCCGGCCTCCCTTGGGAACTTGGCCTCGCCGAGACGCACCAGACGCTCGTCTTGAATAACCTCCGTTCGCGCATCGCCGTCGAGACCGATGGCCAGCTGAAGACCGGCCGCGACGTCATCATGGCCGCCTTGCTCGGCGCCGAGGAGTTTGGTTTCGCGACCGCGCCGCTGGTGGCCTCGGGCTGCATCATGATGCGGGTTTGCCATCTCAACACCTGCCCCGTGGGCGTCGCGTCCCAGGACCCCCGCCTCCGTGCGAGATTCGCCGGCAAGCCCGAACACATCGTGAATTTCATGACGTTCGTCGCCACCGAGGTTCGCGAGCTCATGGCCCAGCTCGGCTTCCGCACCATCGAAGAGATGGTCGGCCGCACCGACCGCCTCGAAGCGCAACGCGCCGTCACGCATTGGAAGGCCAAAGGCCTCGACTTCTCGAAGATTCTCTACTCGCCGGACGTCGGCCCCGAGGTCGGTCGCTTCTGCTCCATCAAGCAGGATCACGGCCTCGACAAGAGCCTCGACCTCACGACCCTCCTCGGCCTCGCCCAGCCCGCGATCGACCGCGGCGAGAAGGTCATCGCCGAGTTGCCGATCCGGAACGTCAACCGCGTGGTCGGCACCATCACGAGCTACGAGATCACCAAGAAACTCGGCGCCAAGGGCCTCCCCGAGGACACCATCCGCTTCCGTTTCAAAGGCTCCGCCGGCCAAAGCTTCGGCGCCTTCGTCACGCGCGGCATGACGCTCTCCATCGAGGGCGACGCCAACGACTACTTCGGGAAAGGTCTTTCCGGCGGCAAACTCATCGTGCATCCGCCCGCCAACGCCGGGTTCAAGGCCGAGGATAACATCATCATCGGCAACGTCGCGCTCTACGGCGCCACTGCCGGCGAGATCTACGTCAACGGCCGCGCCGGCGAGCGCTTCGCCGTCCGCAACTCCGGCGTCACTGCCGTCGTCGAGGGCGTGGGCGACCACGGTTGCGAATACATGACCGGCGGCCGCGTCGTCGTGCTCGGCCCTACCGGCCGCAATTTCGCCGCCGGTATGTCGGGCGGCATCGCCTACGTGCTCGACGAGACCGGCAAATTCGCCGAGCAGGCCAACCGCTCGATGGTCGGGCTCGAAAAAGTTGAGACCAAGGCCGAGATCGCCGAACTCCGCGCGATCATCGAACGCCATGTCGACTACACCAAGAGCGCCCGCGGGCAGCAGGTGCTCGCGGCCTTCGATACCTTCGTGCCGAAGTTCGTGAAGGTCCTGCCGAAGGACTACAAACGGATGCTGGCCTGTATCGAGAAAGCCGAGGCGCAGGGCCTCACCGGCGACGAGGCCGTCATGGCCGCCTTCGAAGAAAACGCTCGGGATCTCTCGCGCGTCGGCGGCAATTGACGGTTCGCCACGCTCCACCCTCCACTCTCAGCTCTCAACTTTTCCGATCATGGGCAAACCCACCGGCTTCATCGAATACCTCCGCGAACTTCCCGTCGACCGCTCGCCTACCGAGCGCACCAAAGACTGGAAGGAATTCCATGTGCACATGGAGGAGAAAAAGCTCCGCAACCAGGGCGCGCGCTGCATGAACTGCGGCGTTCCGTTCTGCCATACGGGCAAACTCATCAGCGGCATGGCGAGTGGCTGCCCGATCAACAACCTGATCCCCGAGTGGAACGATCTCGTTTACCGCGGCCTCTGGAAGGAAGCCCTCGACCGCCTCCACAAGACGAACAACTTCCCGGAGTTCACCGGCCGCGTGTGCCCCGCGCCGTGCGAGGGCTCCTGTGTCCTCGGCATCAACAACCCGCCCGTCACGATCAAGAACATCGAGTGCGAAATCACCGACCGCGGTTGGGACGAAGGCTGGGTACTCCCCGCGCAGCCCAAGGTTCGCACGGGTAAGAAAGTCGCCGTCATCGGCTCCGGTCCCGCGGGTCTCTCCGCCGCCGAGCAGCTCAACAAAGCCGGTCACACCGTCACGGTCTTCGAGCGCGCCGACCGGCCGGGCGGCCTGCTCATGTATGGCATCCCCAACATGAAGCTCGATAAAAAGGAAGTCGTCCTCCGCCGCATCACGCTGATGGAAGAGTCCGGCATCAAATTCATCTGCAACGCAAACGTCGGCGACAACGTGGATGCCGAAATCTTCCTGAAGGAATACGACGCCACGGTCATCTGCACCGGCGCCACGCAGCCGCGCGATCTGCCGATCGAGGGCCGCAGTCTCAAGGGCGTGCACTTCGCGATGGAGCTGCTCACCGCCAACACGAAGGCCGTGCTCAATGGTGGGGCCGAGCACTCTCCGATTCATGCCCGGGACCAAGACGTCATCGTCATCGGCGGCGGCGACACCGGCACCGACTGCGTCGGCACCGCGATGCGCCACGGGTGCAAGAGCATCGTCCAGATCGAAATTCTCCCGAAGCCGCCGCTCGAGCGCACGGCCGAAAATCCGTGGCCGGAGTGGCCCAAGACCTACAAGATGGACTACGGTCAGGAAGAGGCCGCCGCCAAGTTCGGCGCCGATCCCCGCGTCTATCTCACCACGGTGAAAAAATTCATCGGTGACGCCGCCGGCAACGTCCAGTCGCTCGTGACGGTCGAGATCAAGTGGGAGAAGAACGAGAAGGGGCAGTTCATTCCGAAGGAACAGCCCGGCACCGAAAAGACCCGCCCCGCGCAACTCGTCTTGCTCGCGATGGGTTTCCTCGGGCCCGAACAGGCGATCCTCAAGGATCTCAAACTGGAGACCGACCCGCGCTCCAACATCAAGGCCGAGCACGAAAAATACCGGACGAACCTTCCGAACATTTTCGCCGCCGGCGACTGCCGCCGTGGCCAGAGCCTCGTCGTCTGGGCCATCAATGAAGGCCGCGGGGCCGCCCGCGAGTGCGACCGCTTTTTGATGGGTTCGACCGATCTGCCGTAAGGCCGTTTCGTGGGTCCGCAGAAAAACCACGAGCGCGTCCCGGGCATGCGCTCGTGGTTTTTCTGCGAAGATCCGGGAAGGACGGGGGCTTCGCCGCTGTCAAAAACCCGCTCGCGCGCGAAGCCACCTGCCAAGCTCCCGGGCCCAGCGTCCGAAGGCAGCGGCGAGGCATGCCGGCGTTCTGGCCGCGCGCGGGTCGGGGGGCCACGCGCCACCCCGGGTGCTTCCGGTTGCCAAGCGCCGGGCGGACCCCCAGTTTCGTTTTCGCTGCCTTTCTCCCCTCTTCCCATGAAATCGCCCCGCTCCCTGTTCGTGCTCGTCTGCGCCCTGGTGTTTTTGCCGTTCCTGGCCGCGGCGGAAAAAAAGACCGCACCCCGGAAAGCGCCGGATCCGGCCCTCGCGCCGATCCCCGATGTCGCCGGCCTGCCGCGGGTCCTTTTGCTCGGCGATTCGATCTCCATCGGCTACACCTTGCCGACCCGCGCGCGTCTCGACGGTCGGGCCAATGTCCACCGCCCCGCGGAAAACTGCAGCGACTCGGGCAAGGGCGTCCGCACGCTCGACCAGTGGCTGGCCGGCGGGAAGTGGGATGTGATCCATTTCAATTTCGGTCTGCACGACGTGAAATACGTCGATGAAAAAGGTACGCTGGTACCGCCCGAAAAAGGTCAACAGGTCGCGAGCGTGGCTGCGTATGAAAAGAACCTCCGTGCCCTGGTCGCGGCGCTCAAGCAGACCGGGGCCAAACTCATTTTTGCCACGACTACGCCGGTCCCCGCCGGCTCGGCCGGCCGCGTCGAGCACAGCGAGCTGCCCTACAACGCGGCCGCGGTCCGCGTGATGCAGGAAAACGGCGTCGCGGTGGATGACCTGCACGCGTGGGTCGTCGCACGGCAGGACACGGTCCAGCTCCCGCAGAACGTCCACTTCACGAAGGCGGGTTATGAGCAGCTCGCCGATACGGTGGTGGCGAGCATCACGCCGCTGCTGCCGGCGAAGGCGAAGTGAGGAGCCCGGGCTTTTCAGCCCGGATGGGCCTGGCCCGGACAGGGGCGGGAACGCCCCGGCCCCGGCGGAACGCGGTCACGTCACGATGCCGAGCGGCGCGGTTTTTTCCCAGCGGCCGCGGGTGAAGTCGGGTACGTCGATGGACTGGCTGCGGTGGGCGACCGACCACTCGGTCAGCGGTGTGAGCACGGACCAGCTCGTGCCGTCGTAAACGTCCTGGTCGAGCGGTTCCCCCTGGCGCAGGCAGGTAATCACGCGCCAGAGCATAATGAAATCCATGCCGCCGTGACCGCCGTTGGCCTTGGCTAGATCGCCCATTTTTTTCCAGAGCGGGTGCTCGTATTTTTTGAAGAGCGCTTCGAGCGCCTCGCCCTCGGTCCAGGCGTGGGTGCTCTTGGTCTCGCCCTCGATCACGAGGCGGCTCGGATAGCTGGCAAAGGTACCTTTCGTGCCCTGGATGAGGTTGAGCCGCGAGTAGGGGCGCGGCGTGGTCTCGTCCCACTGCATCATGAGCGAGCGGCCGCGCACGGTCTTGATGATCGAGGTGTTGATATCGCCGCCGACCCACTCCGTGATTTCCGTATTCCAGCGGTGGTTGGCGGGATACTTGGCCTTCGCGTAGAGCGCGCGGCCACGGGCGGGCGAGGAAACGGAGGACAGATAATCGAAACGGTCCCCGCGGTTGATGCCGAGATATTGGGCGACGGGGCCGATACCGTGGGTGGGGTAGAGGTTGCCGTTGCGTTTTGCGTAGTGCGGGGTGCGCCACGAACCGGTGCCGTGTTCGACGCTGTTCATCTGCGAGCGCAACTCGTGGATGTAAGCGCCCTCGGCATGGAGCAGTTCGCCCAGCACACCGGCGCGGCAGAGATTGAGGCAGAGGAGTTCTTCGCGGCCGTAGCAGGTGTTTTCCAGCATCATGCAGTGGCGCTGCGTCTTTTCCGCCGTGTCGACGAGCTGCCAGTTTTCTTCGACGGTCAACGCGATCGGCACCTCGATAAAAACGTGTTTCCCGGCGAGCATCGCGGCGACGCCCATCGGCGCGTGGAGTTCCCACGGCGTGACGACGAAGACGACGTCGAGGTCTTTGCGTTCCAGCATGCGCTTCCAGTCGTGCTCGTCCTTGCCGTAGGAAGCGGGCGCCGGGCGTTGGGCTTTTTCGACGCGGGCGAAAGCTTTGGCGAGGGTGGGGGCGTGATGGTCGCAGAGGGCGACGATGTCGACGCCGTCGAGGGTGAGCAGCGTGCCGAGGTGGCCGCCGCCGCGGGCGCCGAGCCCGATGAGACCGACGCGGACGCGGTCCATCGCGGGCGCGCGCAGGCCGACGGCGCCGGAGCCCGGGGCGGATGGGCCGGCGGCGCGTGCGGCGGTGGTGAGGGCGAGACCGGCGCCGACGCCGGCGACGGTGCGGAGGAAATCACGGCGGGTATTGGGAGTGCTCATGGGGTGGCAGAAGGAGAGCGGTCCGGCGGCGCGGCGTCGAGGAGGAAGGCGGCTTGCGCCCAACGCAATTTCGCGTGCTCTGTGGTCCGTGGTTTTCGCGATCCCATTTCCGCGGGGGTGTCTCCTCGGGCTGACCGTCGGTCTGATCCTTGGGCCGATCGCGGCAGCGGAACCGACGGTGGCGGCGCAGGCGATGGCACTGGCCCGCGAAGCGGCAGCGGCGGCCGATGCCGCCGACCAAGCCGGCTATTTGGCGAAGATGGAGGCAGCGGTGGCGCTGCGGCCGGATTTTCCGCGCATGCTCGTGAATCTCGCGGCGGCGCAACTGGGCAACGAACGCGCGGACGAGGCGATCGCGACGCTCGGTCGGCTCGCGGCGTTGGGCGCGCATTCGCCGGTGGAGAAATCGGCGGACTTTGCGGCGTTGCGCGGGCAGAAGGAATTTTCGGCCGTCGTGAAAAAGCTGGCCGCCAACCTGAATCCCCAGGGCGAAGGTGAGATGGCGTTTTCGCTGCCGGGCATGACGGGCGTGATCGAGGGGATCGCGTGGCGCGAAAAAACGGGCGAGTTCTTTTTCGGTGATGCGCACCAGCGTTGCGTGTGGGTGCGGGCGGGGGCGACCAAGGACGACAAAGGCGGCGAACGCGCGGTGCGGCGCTTCACGCCCGAGGGCGAGGAGCTGTGGGGCGTGCTCGGACTCGCGGTGGATGAGGAGCGGGGAACGCTTTGGGCGGCGACGTCGGCGGTGCCTGCGATGGCGGGGTTTGCCCAACCGATGGACGGTACTGCGGGTGTGGCGGAGATCGATTTGGCCACGGGGGCGGTGCGGCGGGTCGTGCCGGTCGGGCGTGCGGCGGGCGACCGGTATTCGCACGTCTTGGGCGATCTCGCGCTCGGGCCGGACGGCAGCGTGTATTTGCCCGACAGCGGCGGGCCCACGGTGTGGCGGCTCGCGCCCGGGGCGGCGGCGTTGGAAGCGTGGGCGGAAAGCGCGGAATTTCTGTCGTTACAAGGCGCCGTGGTTGCGCCGGAGTCCGGGGCGCTGTGGGTGGCCGATCACGCCAACGGCTTGCTCCGCGTCGACCTCGGTTCGCGGGCAGTGCGGCGGTTGGAGTCGCCGGAGAACACGACCTTGATTGGCCTCGACGGGTTGGCGCGGGCGCCGAACGGCGATCTGCTCGCGGTGCAGAACGGGCTCCGGCCGAACCGCGTGCTGCGGATCGTGCTCGCAGCAGGGGGCGAGGCGATCGACCGCGTGACCGTGCTGGAGTCGGCGCACCTGACGATGGCGGCGCCGTCACTGGGCTGCGTGGCGACGGGCGGAAATTTTTTCTTCGTGGGGAATTCCGGCTGGGCGCGGTTCGACGAAGCGGGGGCCGGACCGACCGCGCCGCGGCCCGTGCCGGTATTCCGGACGAAGCTGTGATCACGCGCCTGAGGGCTTGCCCTCGGGCGGCCGGTTGGGCTGGGTGGAGCGATGAATCTCACGCCGCGTGCGTTTGCTGGTTTGTTCGCACTGGCTCCGGCCAGTGGCGTGATCGGCGCCGAGGTTGCGCCGCCCGCGGCGACAGAGCTCGCGACGCCGAGCGCGGGTCAACTTTCCGGTCCGGCGTCGAGGGCGAAGCGGCAGACGGCGCTCATCAAGGCGAATCAGTCCGGCGCACTCGATGGTTTCAAAGCCACGCTCAACCCGTCGACCGCGAGCGGATCGCCGCAGGCGGCGGCGACAGGGAAAGAATCGTTGAAGGCGCTCGCGCTGACTGATGTGAGCGGACTGGCCAGTGGTGCGCCGGCTTCGGCGACGAAAATGCGGCGCAGCGTGGGGGAGCCGGTGGTGCGCGCGAAACGGCTGCCGCTCGTGAGCCAGGCCGTCGCGGCGAACGGTTCGGCGGCGAAAATCAAGGAGCGGGCGGGCAAAGCGGGTCCGTTTGCGGCGATGCTCGGCGTGCCGGGTGCGCCGGAACTGGAAAATGATGGGCTCGCGAAGGTGATCGAGGCGAGCGTCCGCTATTTGGCCAAGGGTGAGGCGGCGGTCCGCGCGACTCCGGTGGCGCGGCAGCCCAAGGTTGCCGCGAAGATTTTCATGCGCGGGAAGCCGTGCCCCCTGCGCGGAGGGGCTTAGCCGCGTTCCGCCATTCTTCTCTTATGCCTTCGAAACCCATTCCCGGTTCTAGCGGCGACGTCCTCACGACGTTACCTTCGGCCTACGTGCCGCATGCGGCGACGGGGCTGCTGCACTTCCCGCGCTTTCTGGCGAAGTGCAAAATGGTGAAGCGAGACGGCGCCCTGCCGCCGAGCTACGCGAAAAACTACAAGCGCGGGTGCGACCGGTTTCTCTGCCAGCACCTCGGGATCGAGCCGGCGGCGGTGGAGCAAATCGTTTTCGAATCGGCCAGCGACGAGGAAATCGACGCGAAGTTGTGGGCGATTCTGCCGGCGGAGTGTCGCGTGGCGCAATGGAACCGGCGTTACGTACAGATGGGCATGACGGTCGCGGGGCGCGAATTCATGGCGACGGCGCTGACGGCGATGGGGTGCGCGGACCGCCTCGAGGAAATCAAAAGTGTGCCGGACCTGATGGAGTTCGACGAGCGGCGGATCGAGTAGGGCCTGACGAGGGGAGGCCGGCGGCACACGCCGCGAAAGACGGCCTCGTGACCTCGTCCGCTACGTTCTTCCGCTCACGCGAGCGACCACGGCGAGCGCATGGCGCGCGTGCGCAGGCGGTTTGCGACGTCGTCGTTGACGAACTCCTCTTTGGCCGGGTCCCACTGGAGCTTGCGGCCGAGGACCATGCCGATTTGGCCGAGGTTGCAGACCGTGGTTGTGCGGTGACCGAGACCGACGTCGGCGATCGGGCGTTTCCGCGAACGCACGCAGGCGAAGAAGTTGTCGTGGTGATTGTTGCTCAGTTCGAGCTGCACCTTCTTGTTCGGCGCCTGCATCTCGCGGAGGAGATTGTTGTCGGAGGCGCTCATCTTGTCGCGGGCGATGTCGAGCCAGCCGCGTTCGCCGACGAAGCGCACGGTGCCGCCGCCTTCGAAGCGGGTGCGGCAGTGCATCGGGACACCGTTGGCGTAGCGAACGGTGAAGTTGACGTTCGTGCAGTTGGTGAAGAGGCCGCTGCTCGGGAATTCGCCGTGGCCCTCGACCGAGACGGGGCCGGAGTCGTCCATGTCGAGCGCCCACTGGCCGATGTCGAGGTAGTGCGCGCCCCAGTTGGTGACTTGGCCGTAGGCGCTTTCGGAGATGAACCGGAAGTTGTAGTGGCAACCCTTGGAATTATAGGGGCGCCATGGGGCGGGCCCAAGCCACATCTCCCAATCGAGGTTGGCCGGCACGGGTTCGGGCTGCCAGGTGGCGCCGCAGTGCCGGTTGTTGGGCGGAATGAAACAGTCGATGCGGTCGAGCTTGCCGAGGCCCTGGTTGCGCACGAACTCGGCAACGTCGTGGAACCGTTTCATCGAGCGGTGCTGCGTGCCGTGCTGGGCGACGCGGTTGTATTTGCGCGCGGTGTCGACGAGCGCGCGGCCCTCGGCGATGGTGAGGGTGAGTGGCTTCTCGACGTAGACGTCCTTGCCGTTGCGCATCGCGTCGATGGCGATGAGCGCGTGCCAGTGGTCTGGCGTGCAGATGAAGACCACGTCGATGTCGGCGCGGCGGTTGAGCTCGCGGAAATCGCCGTAGGTTTTGCAGTCCGTGTTGCCATAGTCCTTGTTCACGCGGGCGGCGGCGGAATCGCGGCGGGCGCGGTCCACATCGCACACCGCCAGGACGCGGATGGATTCGGGCGAGCCGAGGAGCGGGCCGTAGTGGCCGTCGGCGATGTTGCCGCAACCGATGATGCCGACCGTGATTTTCTTGCTGGGGGCGTTCTGGCCGCGGAGGCCAGAGGGCAAAATCAGCGGAGCGGCGACGACTGCGGTAGCGACCGCGGAATTTTGGAGAAACTGGCGGCGGGTGAGGGGAGAGAGCGGCTTCATGGGGTGCGTCAGGCTTTGGCGGTGGCGAGGCGGGCGAGGGCGTGCGTGGCGGCTTCGCGCACGACGGCGGGTTCCTTGGCGTCGTCTTTCACGGCGGCGAGGGCGGACTTGGCGGCGGTGTCCCCACGGACGCCGATGCTGCCGATGAGGCCGGCCTTGAAGTGGCCGGTGAGGGAAGGGAGGGCGTCGCGGAAGGCGGCGTCGGCTTCGGGGCCGGCGATGCGTTCGAGGGCGTAGCGGGCCGAGTCGGTGGTCTTTGCGTCGCGCAGGAGCGGCGCGAGGGCGGGCACGCTTTTCGCGGCGCCGACCATCGCGAGCATCTGGCAGACAAAGGCGAGGCCGGCCTCGGTGCGACCGGAGGAGGCCAGCGCCTTGAGGAGTTTTTCCTCGGCGCGTTCGCGGCCCTCCGGGGGCGTGGCGATCACCTGCTCGCGGACGGACCACGCGAAGCTGCGGTCGGCGCCGTAGTCAAGGAGGGCGCATTGGTCCCACGGATCAGGCGTGTTGCCGGCGCCGGAGTAGCGGTCGGCGGGATTGGCTGAAACGACTTTCTTGGGCTTGGCCGCCGGAGCGGCGGAGGAGGGTTCCGCATTCATAGAGGAGGGAGGGGACGAAGATGCCGAGTCATCCGAAGGCCAAGAGTGGGGGTGCGGCAAGGGCAATTACCTTCGCCGGGGCCGGGCCGAGGGCAAAGTAGCGCGGGTCAACCGACCGCGCACGGTGCTTCTGGGGGAATGCGGCGAGTTTTCCGGGCGGGCGGCAGCGGGGAGTTGCGCTGATGGGCGAGTTCATTTTTGTTGGGACATGATCAAGGGACAGAAAGTCGTCTGCGTTAACGACACCTTCACTCCGACCATCCGCGCGCTCTACCAACAGCTCCCGGTGAAGGATAATATTTACACGATCCGCGAGGTCTTCCTCGGCCGGGAGAAAATGGTGAAGGGCGGCGATTCGGCGACGGTCGGCCTGCTCCTCGAGGAGTTGCGCAACCCGGCGGATCCGTTTCACCAGGGCAAACAGGAGCTGGGATTTTCGTCGGAGCGGTTCGCGCCGCTGGCGGAGCTGCCGGACGAGAAGCTCGAGGTCGAGGAGCCGGTTTACGCCGGCGCCTGGATGCCGGCCTGACCGCGGTGGTGGGGCGCACCCGCGGGCGGGGGAAACCCGGCCATGCATAAAATCATTGGGCGCCAAGGCGCGCTGAAGTGTGGGCGCGCGGGTGCGTTTGGCATTCCGCCCGCGGGAATCGACCCGCGAGGGTCCGAGGGTAAATGCGGCCGGCCCGGTTCCGGCCGCGCCCCCGCCCGCCGTCCTGGTTCAGCCCTGTCACCGCCATGCCACGTCCGCTCCTTCCCCGTGGCTGTCGCCGGGTACGCGGTTCGGATGGGGGTCTGTGGGTGTTGCCGGCCGGGCGCGCCGATCGCTCGACAGGTGGGGCCGAGGCCGCCGCCGGGCGCGCGTTTGCGGGCGGAGGGGTCGTGGCGCAACGGCCACGGGCCGAAGGAAGCCCCCCGCGCGAGCTCGAGCACCGGAAGGCGAAGGAGTTTGGCGGAGCGTTGATCTGCGATGCGGGCGGCGCCAAGCAGCGGGGCAACGCGCCGCTGCCGCACGGTCCGGCGTTCTGCTCCCCGCCTGGCGCGAGCTCGACCGGTAAGCCCGGCAAAAGGCGGACTGGCTCGGCTTGGCGATGAGCCCCAATATCCAGAGCGGTCGGAACCTTGGCGGCCCGATGGTCGGGGCCGGCGACGCACCCAAGAAAATCACCCGGTCCGAAGTCCGCGTGCACGGCCCCGCCAAACTCGAAACGTCTCGCGGGCCGTCCCAAGCGCGCGACCACGACGACGGCGAACGCTGGCCGCCGCGGTCCCTCGGTGATACTGGCGGGCGAAGTGAGGCGGGGCTTCGTGCTCCGGGGTCGGGTCGCGGTGCGGGCGGCGGGTGATGCCGTTGAGTCCGGCCGGTTTGTTTTTTCTGTTCGGTCGTGGTGAGACTTTTCGCCGCGCCGTCCGTCCCTTGCCCCGCATGAAAATCCGCCGGTTTTCTTTTGGTGCGCTGCTGGTGATGGGGTGTCTGGGGCGCACGGCGGGGCTCGGGGCCGCCGGTCCGGCCGGCGACATCGTCGAGCTGCCCACCTACACGGTCACGGACCGGCGCGAGCTGCCGGCGCCGGAGACCTGGTTCTACGGGCGCATCGCGGGGTTTGAGGTGTTGTCGAACGCCTCGGAGAAGGCGACCAAGCGGCTGGTGGGCGACTTCCAGCGGTTCTATCTCGCGCTGAGTTTGGTGTGGCCGGGCGTGCAGCAAAAGAACGCCGTGCCAACCTCGCTGATCCTGTGTGGCCGAGGCGGCAAGTTCGACGCGTTCATCCCTCCGGGACAGCAGCGGCCCAATCGCGCGATGGCCAGCCTGACGCTGCGGGCCGGCGAGCAGGCGGCCATCGTGATCGATTTTCAGACCAAGGTGCTCACCCTCAGCACGCCCGAAGGCGTGGCGGCGGCGGCCACCACGGCCGCCGGCGCCGGAGAAGACGGGGTGAGCCTAGGCGGCGGCGATCCGGGTTTCCAGGTCGACGCCTATCGCCAGCTCTACCGCGAATACATCCGGTTTTTACTGGGCGGCGTCGAGCCGCGCGGACCGGCCTGGTTCGAGGAAGGCGTGGCGCAGATCTTCATGGCGATGGAGGTGACGAAGACCACGATCACCGTCGGTAAGGTGGAGAATCCCAACACCATTTCCGCCGAGCAGAGCGCGCTCAACGACGCGGGCATCAGCGGCACGGCGCCGGCGGAAGACCGCGATTTCAACGCGGCGTTGGCGAAACGCCGTCTGCTTTCGATGGACCAGCTGTTGGCCGTGACCCACGACGCGCCCGAGGCGCGGGGTACGCTCGGGGGCACGTGGGCGAAGCAGGCCTACGCGTTCGTGCACTGGGGCCTTTACGGCGACCAAGGGAAACACCAGAAAAATTTTCTCACCTTCCTCCGCCGGCTCGATCGCGAGCCGGTGTCGGAAGCGCTGTTCAAGGACTGTTTCAAGCAAAGCTACCGCGAGATGCTGCTGACGATCCGCGGCTACGTGGAGTTCACGAATTATAGGCTGGCGGGCATTCAGGCGGGCAAAGGGGAAAAACTGCCCGAGCCGCCGCCGTTTGAGCTGCGCGAGGCAACCGAGGCCGAGGCCGGCCGCATCACGGGCGACGCGCTGCGCCTCGCCGGCCATGTCCCGGCGGCGCGCACGGCGATGACGGTGCCCTATATCCGCGGCGAGCGCGATCCGAACCTGCTCGCGGCGATCGGCCTGCTGGAGCGGGCCGCCGGCGACGACCCGCGCGCGCGGAAATTTCTCGAGGCCGCCGCGCAGGGCAAGGCGGTACGGCCGCGCGCCTTCCTGGAACTCGCCCGGCTGCGCTTTGCGGCGGCCGCGGCCAAACCCGCCGAGGCGCGGGAGCGCTTCAGTGCGGAGCAGACGGCCGCCGTGCTCTCGGCGCTCTTCACCGCGCGGACCCAGCCTCCGCCGTTGCCGGAGATCTACGAACTGATCGCGGCGACCTGGGCCCGGAGCATCGTCACACCGACCGCGGAACATCTCGCCGTGCTCGACGAAGGCGTCCGGTTCTTCCCCCGCCGCACCGGGCTGGTCTACGCGACCGCCGAGCAAAAGGTGCGGGCCGGGCTCGTGGCCGAAGCGCGCCCGCTGATCGATCTCGGGTTGCGCGTCGCGCCCGACCCCGCGATCCGCGAAAAATTTGAAACGCTGAAGGCGAGCCTGCCGGCCGCGAAGTAACCGCGCGGCCCGGGCTAGCGGACGTGGACGTTGATTTCGCGGGTTTCGAGCGTGGTTTCGACACCCTGGTTGGCGGGGCGGACAAAAGCGAAGCGCACGACACTGCGCCCCGGGCGCAGGGCCAGAAACGTCGTGGCCCAGACACTGCCGGGCGCAGGGGGCGTCGCTTGGTCGGAGACGGCGGCGTTTTCCGCGGCGGTCGCCGGGCGCGGGCTGCGCGTGAGCCGGAGGATGCGCGAATCGTTGGAAATGATCTGCCATTCGTGCCCGGCGGGGGCGTCGGCCGGGGCCGGCAACAGGATGCGGATCGCCTCGCTGTAGCGGATCGTGGCGATGGTTTTCGTCACGTCCGCAACATGGGTAATGACGACCGGGGCGGCCGCTCGGGCGCCAGTGCCCGCCAGCAGGGATCCGGCGAGAATGAACGGGAGGAGCGTCTGCAGGATCATGGCGATAGGGTGGGAAATTTCCGGGCGAAGATAAACGAGAATCCCACCGGATAGACCTCGCGCGTGGGCGAAGGTGCCCGCCCCCGCAACTCCCCGGCGTCGCCGGCGGTGCGGCCGCGCGTTGACTCCGGCTGGTAATCGGTCGAGCGTCCCGGCCCTCGCCCCATGAAAAAAATGCTTCGTCTGGTTTCCCTCCTTGCCGTCCTCGCCGGATTTTTGCCCGCGATCCACGCCGCCGAGAGCGCGCGCGTGTTCGAACTCCGCACCTATACCGCCACGCCCGGCAACCTCGACAAGCTCCTGGCCCGCTTCCGCGACCACACCCTCGCCCTGTTCGAGAAACACGGCATGCAAAATCTGGGTTACGCCGTTCCGGTCGAGCAGGCCGACGGTGCGGGCGAGAAACTGATTTACCTGATCTCCCACCAGAGCCGCGATGCCGCGAAGGAGTCGTGGAAAAACTTCAGCGCCGATCCCGTTTGGAAAGAAGTCAGCGCCAAGAGCCAGGTCGCCGGCAAGATCGTCGCCAAAGTGGCGTCGGTGTATCTCAGCCCCGCGGATTTCTCGCCGGCCGTCGCCGAGTACGCCGGTGCGCCGCGCCTCTTCGAAATGCGCAGCTACACGACGCCCGAGGGCAAAATCGCCGCGCTCGACGCCCGGTTCCGCGACCACACCTGTGCGCTCTTCGCGAAACACGGCATCACCAATCTCGGCTATTATCACCCGACCGACGCCGACAAAGGCGCCGGCAAGACCCTGATCTATTTCCTCGCCCACAAGGACCGTGAGGCCGCGACCAAATCATGGGCCGCCTTCCGCGCCGACCCGGTCTGGGTCGCCGCCAAAGCCGCTTCGGAAAAGGCGGCGGGCGGCTCGCTCACGGCGCCCGAGGGCGTGAAGTCGGTGTTCATGACGCCGACGGATTTTTCCCCCGTCAAGTAAGGGCGTGCGGGTCACGCGGCCCGGGGCCGGCCCGGAACCGACCGGGGCGCGATCACCGCGCCCCTTTTTTATTTCAACGTCCGGATTTTTTGCCCAATCACCGCGGCCTGCGCGTTGGCTTCGGCAAGGGGGAGTCCAGCCGGGACCCCGGGACGGGTGTGACCGGTGGCTGTGAGCCACGCGTGCATGAGCAGCTTGCGGCGCGTGCGGACAAGGGTGAGTAACTCCCCGTCGGGATGCGTGGCGAGGTGGGCGAGCAGTTCGCCGTCGTCGGGCCGCAGGCCCCACGCGGCGAGGATGGCGCGTGCGATCACGGCGTGCCCGAGGGCGTCGGGGTGCACGCCGTCTTTCGAAAAGGTGAAGGTCGGATCCTGGGCGCGGAGCCGCGCCAGCGAGGCGGACATCAGGCCGTGCACGTCGATCACGTCCCAGCCGTGGGCGCGCTGCGCCACCAGCCACGCCGAATAGCGGTCGAGCACGTCGTTGTAGCCGGCGAAGGGCTGGGGATAGGCGTCGAGCCCGGCGGGAAGCGTCTTCGCGGCGATGGGCTGGGGATCAAACACCGGCGGCGTTACGTGGATGAGCGTCGCGGGCGTGGCGCCCACCGCGGCGCGCAGGCGATGCAGGCCGTCGCGAAATTTCGCGAAGCGTTCCTCGGCGAAGGGAAAATAGATGCCGTCGTTCATGCCATAGCAGGCCAGCACGACGTCGGGTTGGGTCTGCGCAAGGATGCGGGCGAGCCGCTCGTGGAGATCGGGCCGGGGAAACTTGCCTCCGGCGTGGCCGGTTTCCGAGAGACCCGAGACGGTCTCGCTCGACAACCCGAGGCTGATGATTTCACCGCGCCAGCCGGGGACGCGGAGACGGACGACGGCTTCGACGAAATCGACGTAGGTTCCGCCGGAGGTGATGCTGTCGCCGAGGACGACGATGCGACGGGCCGCCGCGAGCGCGGGTGGCAGTCCACCGCCCGGCGGGATGGCAGCCGGAGGTCCCGGCTCGGCGGCGAGCGCGGTCAGGGCGGCGGCGAGAAAAAGGAGCAGGCGCACGGGGTCAGACCGAAGGGGCGCCTGCCGGCCGTTTGACGTCCAGCGGGATCAGGCGCGGAAGCGCGTCGCGCGCGTCGCCGGGACCAGTTCGGTTTCGCAGAACAGCCCGCGCATGCCGTCCTTGGTCTGGTCGGCGGCCCACGCGAAATGTTTGTCCGTCAGCTGGGATACAGTGAAGGGCTTGCCTTCGACATGACCGTCGCCGATGCGGTCGCGCCAGTAGAGGACCACACGGGTGGCGCCCAACTTGGTGATGGCGGCGGCGAGTTCGGCGGTGTCGGTGACTTCCACGAATTTGGTGACGCTGCGGCCCATAAGGCGCGCGGTTACGAGTCCGATGCGGGTTTTCATCAGACGGGGATAAAGCAGGTGTTGGGCCCGTCCGCACAGCTTTTTCTTGCACTGGGCGGGCCGGCGGAAGCGGCGGACCTCCCTCGCCCGCATCCGTCACCCTTTCCTGAAGAAATTATTTCTCACCGAGCGCACCGAGTTCAGCAGCGAGGTCACGGAGCCCAACACGTTGTCTATTTGGTGAGCTCGGTGGGCTGGGCTCCGTGCCCTTGTATGTTCAACCCAATGGTAAAACCGAATAAGGGCGAAGCCAGCGGCGGCTTCCGAGAATGGGCCGAAGAGCTCGTCGGAGGAAGCCGCCGCTGGCGGGATTGCACGCCGGGTCCGCGAGGG
>CANHJG010000068.1 GCA_947461205.1 Opitutia bacterium | reverse complement strand
GCGTTTCGGCTTAGGGCGCCTTCTTCTGCGCCGGGGCGGCCGGCGCCGGCCGGGGCGCCGACTGCTTTTTCTCGTCGAGATTCTGCATGATCTCCGCGTCGCTGACGGACGCCGAAGCAATGCCGCCGGCCGGCACCTCGAGTTTGGCGAGCCAGACGATCGCATTGAGCATCAGCCGCCGCTGATCGTCATTCTGCCAATTGCGGTGAAAATGTCCGCCGGTGAAGCCGAAGCCGCGCCCGCCGTCAGCCCGCTCCACCGCCCACATCATCGTCTCAGGTTTGCCCTTCGCCGCCTGAATGTGCGCGTAGGGTCCTTTCGGGTGAACATAGGGACCGTCGCGGACCGCGTCGGACGGCGTCGCCACGAGGATGTCCTTCACCCCGGCCTTGCCCTCGCGGAACCGCATATTGAAATACCATTCGTCGTTCGTCTTGAACGGCTTCACGCCGCGCGTGATCGGATGCGCCGGCAACGTTTGGTAATCGGCGTCCCAAATCGGATTGCACGAGAACGAGTTTTCATAGTGCCCGCCGATCCACTCCTTCCACTCCGCTCCGCCTTTTTCGGCCAGCACCTCCACCGCATAATGCGCCATCCCGACGCTCACGCCTTTTTGCACCAACGCCCCCAAAACCGCGAGACGATCCTTCTGCACCGCCGGGTGATTTGCCCCGCCGTCGCTATAAATAAACACCGCGTCCGCCCCCGCGAAGACGGCATTGTCGTCCACGCGCTTCCCGTCGACCAGCTTGGTCGGCCAACCGTTGGTGATCAGCACAGTTTTGAGCCCGGGCACGGCCTCGAGCCGTTTCTGCAACAGCATCGAGCCCGCCTTGAATTCATGCATCAGCGGCGGATGACTCACCGGACCGGCGATCATCACCAACGTGCGGTCGGTGGCCTGGACCAACGCAGCGCCCAGAGCGAGCGCCGCAGCGAAGAAGTAACGGAGTTTCATAGGGGTGAAAAAAACGTGGTCGGCCACCCGGCCGACACCCCGCACCGTGGAGCCCCGTTCCGCGCGAGTCGAGCCGACTCGCGCCGGCCTGCTCTTGGCTTTCTCCCCGCGCGTTTCAGGTTCTACTCCGCCTCCGCCCCCCATTTACGTCTTCCGCGCTGTCTGTCTCGGCCTGTTCTCATCGTTCTGCATCAGCGGCCGGGCCGCCGACACGCCGGTGCCCGCTCCCCTGCGCGTCCTGGTGGCCGGTCTCGCCCACGGCCACGCCGGCGGCTTCCTCCGGCAGGCCGAACCCGCCGTCGTCCGACTCGTCGGCGTCTCGGAACCGGACGACACCGTCTGAGAAATAGACCGCCCCCACGTCCAGCTCGCCCAAGTCACGCGCTAAACCGATCTCGCCGCCGCCCTCGCGCAGAGCGCGCCGGAGGCCGTGGGGGCGTTTTCCGATACCGACATGCAGGTCACCGTCGTCGTGTCATGGCATTGGCCCTACGCGCGCAAGGCCGTCGCGCTCCCCGGCGAAAAAGGCTCCGTCGTGACCACCACCGACACCGCCTATACCGTCCGCCTCGGGAAAACCCCACTCCAAGCCCGCACGGCCAAAGCGGCACGCCGTGTGCCCCCCGGGCCTGGTTCGCCACCCCGTCCGCGCCGGCCGCGATCCCGTCGAGGATCCGAGCTCGCTCGCCAACAATCTCAGCACGACGCAAATCCTCGAAGCCGCCCGCCGCTCCGCCGCCGAGGGCCGCACGATCAAACTTTCTGCACTCGACCCGCCGCCGTAGACGGGCTGCACCCGACGAACACGCCCACGCTCTCCCGGGCCGCGCAACCGCGGAGCCGTCCGCGCCGGGCCTCACAGGACCATAAACGAAAACGCCACGATCACCGTCGGGACGAGCGCGCCGAGGAACAGTCCGAGCGGCGAAACGCCCTCGGGAAAATATTTCTGCAAAATCGACTGCCCCGCCGGATTCGGCGCATTGGCAATCACCGTCAGCCCACCGCCCGTCACCGCGCCCGCGACGACGGCGAATTTCAATTCCGGACTGAAGCCAGGCACCAGCGTCGCGAGATACGTGATCAGCGCGTTGTCGTTGAACGCCGTCAGAATCGTCGCGCCCGCAAACAGCGGTACCTCCCCGAGCCGCCCAAGGACCGGCTGGATCCACCAAGCCTGCAGACCGCCGTGGATCACCAGCCCGGCGAGGAAAAACCCGACCAGCAGCGGCGACTTCAATTCGACCTTGCTCTGGTGGTGCGCCGTCGCCTGCGCGAACGCCAGGAAGAACAAAAACCCGCCGATGAAGAGCGCCGGGTGGTGCGCCATCCACACCGTGAAGCCCAGAAACACGACGTGCATCCCCGTCACCCACGCGGGCACCGGCTCATCGGCCTTGCGCGTCTCCTCGACCGCCGCCGCCTTCAGCGCAAACAGCTCTTTCCGAAACGCCAACAGGTAGGCGCCGTTCGACAGCACGATGCCACTGACCGCGTGCCAGCCGAAATGCATGAACATATATTTCAGATCCCATCCCCACGCCGCCGCCACCATCAACACGGGCGGGGCCGCGAAATGCGTCAGCGTTCCGCCGATCGAAATATTCACGAAGAGCAGGCCCAGCGTCGCGTATTTCAACCGCGGACTGGGATTCAGCCCGTAGAACTGTTTCGCCAACAGCAGCGCCCCGATCGTCATCGCCGCCGGTTCCGTGATCAACGAGCCCAGCAGCGGCGCCAGCGTCAGGATCGAGAGCCACCAGGCCACCGGGCGCCCGCCCCCCAGCGAGGCCACGCCCTTCATCGCCTGCTCCGCAAGCCGCAACACCGGCCGCGTCGACGCCAACGCCATGATCACCACGACGAACATCGGCTCCGTGTAGTTCACCGTGTCCGCGACGTAATGAATCGCTGTATCTAGGCCTTTGAACCCCACCACCGCCGCCCCGAGGACGACCGCCCAGATGCCGAAGATCGCCTCCACTTCGCCGAGAAAGTGCAGCACTTGCCCCCCAAAACTCACTTCGTCCGGCGTGCCGTCGTCATTCGTATCGGTCGCCTCGCGCTTCCGGGCCAGCCGGGCGCCATGCCGTTCCTCGACCACCTGCGCCCAATGCCGAAACTTCCCCGCCAAAAACGTGTGCAGGACCGCGAGGACAAAGATGCAGGTCGCCACCCCGTTGAACGGATCGGCCGCCACGCGGGCCACGAGCGTCGCACCCAGACCGGGCGCATCGACGCCCGCATAGTCAGCCAGCGGCCGCGGAAACACCGGCCGCGCGCCCTCCCCCTCCGCCGCCCCGACGCCCGTCGCCGTCAGCAAAAGAACCCAAGCGACTGCGGCCACGGGGAAACGGCGAAGGGCGGCGAAAAGCATCGCGCGAGCAAACGGCAACCGGCCCAATCCGCAAGCCGGACCGCACCACCCTCCTCACTCAAAAAGTATGGATGAACAACCCCGACCGCAGCTTCGGCTCGAACCAGGTGCTCTTCGGCGGCATGATCTGCCCCGCATCCGCGATGTCCATCAGCTGGTCGAGCGTTACGGGGAACAGCGAAAACGCCACGCCGCCCTCGGCGTCGACCCGCCTGACCAATTCGCCCGTGCCGCGGATCCCTCCGACGAAGTCGATACGCTTGCTCGTCCGCACGTCGTCGATCCCGAGCACCGGCGCGAGCAGTTTGTCCTGCAGCACGCTCACATCCAGCCGTCCGACCGGATCCGCCTTCGGATCGACCGGACAACGCAGCCCATACCACTTCCCCGCGAGATACATGCTCACCTGCCCGATCGCCGTGGGCGTCGGCGCCGCGTTCTCGGTGACCCCGCCAAAAATTGTCTTCACCTGCGCGAGCAGATCCGCCGGCGCGAGCCCGTGCAAATCGAGCACGATGCGGTTATACGGCAGAATTTTCAGTTCGCTCGCCGGGAAGAGCACGCAGAGAAACCAATTGTAGTCCTCCGCTCCCGTATGCTGCGGATTGCGCTCGCGCCGCATCCGCGCCACCCGCGCCGCGCTCGCCGCCCGATGGTGCCCGTCCGCAATGTAGGTCATCGGCACCCGCCCGAACGCCTGCACCCAGTCCGCGCCCCCGGCCACCCGCCACACCGTGTGCCGGATGCCGTCCGGCGCGGTGAAATCGTGCAACGGCGTTTCTTTCACCTTTGCATTCACCAGCGCCGTCACACCCGCCTCATCGCGATAAGTCAGAAACACCGGCCCGGTGTTCGCGCTCAGCGTGTCGATCAGCTTCGTGCGGTCGTCCTCTTTGTCCTTCCGCGTCTTCTCGTGCTTCTTGATCAGTTCCGCGTCGTAGTCCTCGACGTGGCAGAGCGCCACCAGACCGCGCTGGCGGTGCGCGCCCATCTGCTGCTCGTAAACATAGAGGCTCGGCCCCGCCTCGCGGCCCAGCGAGCCGTTCGCCTGCAGCGCCAGCAGGTTCTCCCGCGCCTTCGCGTAGACCGCCTCGCTATAGTGATTCTTCTCGTTCGGCAGATCGATCTCCGCGCGGTCGACGCGCAGCAAGCTGCGCGGCTTGCCGGCGGCGAGCGCCGCCGCCTCGGCAGCGTTGACGACGTCGTAGGGCACGCAGGCCACCTCGGGCGCGTGGGCGGGATTGGGCACAAGACCTTGAAAGGCGCGGATTCTCATGAGTGTGGGAACCCGATGAATTGCCCGCGGAATCCGCGAAACACACGGAAAAAGTAACGCCCCGCGTGTCATTCGCCACGACCGCCCGCCGCAGCGCCGGCTTCTCCCCGCCGCCCCCCGCCCCGCCTTCGCTCCAAATTTCTCCGTGCCTTCGCGGGTTTCGTGTGTTTCGTCGTCCCTTCCTCCCGACCTGTTCCCATGCGCTTCCATAAATACCACGCCCTCGGCAACGACTATATCGTCCTCGATCCGCGCGATTTTCCCGCGTGGTCGTCCGCGCCCACCGTCGACCAAATCCGCGTCGTCTGCCACCGCAACTTCGGCGTCGGCTCCGATGGCATTCTCTGGGGCCCGCTCCCCTCCGCCCAGAGCGAGTTCGGCCTCCGTATCTTCAATCCCGACGGCTCCGAAGCCGAAAAATCCGGCAACGGCCTTCGCATTTTTTCCCGCTTCCTCTTCGACCAAGGCCTCGCCAAAAATCCAAATTTCACCGTCGAGACGCCCGGCGGCCACGTCGCGGTCGCCTTGAAAAACAACGCCCAACTCATCTCCATCGCGATGGGCCACGTCAGTTTCGATTCCGCGAAAATCCCGGTCAACCTCCCCGGCGCCACCGCCCCGCGCGAGGTCCTCCACGAGAAAATCACCATCCTCGACCGCGACTTCACGTTCAACGCCGCCACCATCGGCAATCCCCACTGCGTCATTCCGCTCGCCGAAATCTCGCCCGCCCTTGCACACCGCTACGGTCCGGTCCTCGAAACGCACCCGTTCTTCCCACGCAAAACCAACGTCCAGTTCCTCCGCGTGATCGACCGCGCTAATATCCAGATCGAAATTTGGGAACGCGGCGCCGGCTACACCCTCGCCTCCGGCAGCAGCAGCAGCGCCGCCGCCGCCGTCGCCCATCGCCTCGGCCTCGTCGACCGCTCCGTCACCGTCCACATGCCCGGCGGCCAGATCGGCATCGAGATCGGCGAAAACTTTTCGATCATGATGACCGGCACCGTCAACAAAGTCGCCGAGGGACACCTGCACCCCGAACTGTTCGCGGTGAAAGTCTGAGCCGGCCCGCTCCCTTCCACGGGCGGGTCCCCCGCACCCACCCCCAGCGCCGCCGCCCGCAGCGCTTTTTCGTCTTCGCCCGCCCGCGAGGTGCCCGCCCCGACCCCGCGGCGCCCCGCCGCCCGGCCCCGGACCGCGCCACGCTCTCTGTGCGCCCCGCTGCAAATCAGTTTGCCGCTCCCGCTTCCGCGACTACCGTCCGACCGTGCTCAGCTGGTTCGCTGACCTTTTCCGCCTCGCCTGGGGCCTCCCCTATTGGAACACGCGCAAAACCCTGTTCCGCCTTCGGCGTGGGCGTGGGCGCAACCCCTGCCAGAGCCAAAGCGACTCCGGTCGCGCGATGGAAACCCACTGCGACGCCTGCCTGCATTGGGCCAAACCGCTTCGGTTCCGCCGGGTGTGCCCGCTACTCGTGGTCGGCAAGGACGGGCTCGTCTGCTCCGCCAACTCCGCGGATGTCCGGCCGTTTTGGGGCGGCGCCGCGCGCTACTACGGCGGCACCCTCCTCGCGATCTACGCCGCGGTCGTGCTCACCGTCTTCGGCTTTCTGCGCACCATCGGCTATCCGGTGAGTATTCTCCACGTCGGCCTGCCGCCCTTCTGGCACAAGGTCTCCGAGGCCCGCAGCGGGTTCTTTGTCGAAAAATCCAACCGCGCCTTCGCCGCCGGCAAGACCGCGGAGGGCCTCCTCAACCTCAACAACGCCTACCAGTTCGACCCCACGAATTACAGCGCCGGTCTCACCCTCGCCAAAAACTACCAGGCCGGCCAGCCGCGCCTCTCCGACGAATTTTACGAACGCCTCCTCCGCGATCACCCCGGCCAGCACGGCACGACCTCGCAGGAATGGTTCCGCGCCCTCCTCGCCCGCGGCGATTTCGGCCGTGCCTCCTTCGTTGCCCGCAACGAAACCCTCGCCGATATCGCCCACTCCCAAGCCTGGGTTCGCAGCCTCCTGTTCACCACCCGCCAGTCCGGCGACGACGCCCCCCTGCGCGAACTCCTCGCCCATCGCTCGCCCGTCGCCGACGGCTGGCACCAGGTGCTCGAAACCGAACTCCTCCTTCGCTCCGGCCGCACCCGCGAGGCCCGCCTCGCCCTCGCCCAAACTTGGCCCGCCACGGCGCCCGCATTCGCCATTTTCTACCAGGTCCACACCCTCATCGCCCTCGGCGAAACCCCCGCCGCCCTCGACCGCCTCGCCGCCCAACCCGCCGGCCGGATCGACGACGAAGCCGGCGTCACTCTCCGGCTCGAAGCCTACGAGGCGGACAACTACACCGGCCTCCTGCAAAAAGAATTCGACCGCGTGCTCACCCAGCTCAATCCCCCGCGCATCAAAATTCTCTGCGCCCACCTCATCCGCCGCCCCGACCGCGCGCTCTTCGCCCAGCTCTGCACGCGGATCGAACGCCACGGCCTTGAACTCAGCACCGAGAGCGCCGGCATTTGGTTTTCCCTGCTGTGCACGGCCGGCGCCGTCGGCGACGAACCCCGCCTCCGCGCCTTCGCCCTGCGCCTCAAACAGGCCTCCACCACCCCGTTCGTCGCCCTCGGCGCCGTCGAATCCTTCTTCCGCGGCGAGACCGTCGAAAAACGCATCACCCGTTTTCTGCCCATTCTCCCTCTACCGCTCGAAATCAACTACGCGCTCATCGAGCGCTACCCCGGCCCCACCCGCTCCGGCGCCACGCCCGCCGCCGGCAAGAAATCATGATCGCCGCCGCCGAGTCCACGCCGGGTGCGGTGCGCGACGCCTCACTCCTCGCCAAACTCGTCGCGGGCGCCCTCGCCGCCGCCGTCGCCGCCCTGAGCTGGCGCCTCTGGCCCGAGTGGCGCCACAACCCCGACCTCTCCCACGGCCTCTTCATGCCCGCCGTCTTTCTGCTGCTGCTGCACGAAAGCCGCACCACCGGTTCGCCGCGTTTCCTCCGCCCGGGTCTCGTCTCCGGCGGCGCCCTCGCCGCCACCCTCCTCCTCGCGCTCCTCGCCCTCTCCGCCGCCGGTCTCTACGCCGCCGCCCTCGGCTGGTCCCACGCCGTCGTCAATTTCATGCTGACCGCGTCGCTCGCACTCCTCCTCGGCGCCGGCATCATCGCTTTCGCCGGCGCGACGGTCCGCCTCGTCCCGCTCAACTGGAACGCCGCCGTCGCCCTGCTGCTCTGGACCCTCTGCGCGCCAATTCCCCCCGGCACCTATTCCCGCCTCACGCTCTCGCTCCAGCTCTGGGTCAGTGAAAACGTCCTCCGCGCCCTCCATCTCCTCGGCGTCGCCGCCCTCCGCCACGGCAACGTCCTCGAACTCGCCAACGGCAGCGTCGGCATCGAGGAGGCCTGCTCCGGCGTGCGCAGTCTCATCTCGTGCGTGTTCGCCGGCCTGTTTTTCTCCGCGACCCTCGTGCGCGGGGCCTGGTCCCGCGCGCTCCTCATCGGCCTCTCCGTCCCGCTCGCGTTGGGCATGAACTTCATCCGTTCACTCGTCCTCACCTTGCTCGCCAACCGCGGCGTCAATATCGCCGGCCACTGGCACGACATCACCGGATTCGCCGTGCTCGCCCTCTCCGCCGCCTTCCTCGCCGGCCTCGCCCTGCTCCTCGAGCGCCGCGAAAAAAAGCCCGCCGCCGCCGCGCCCGCCGCCCCCGACCTTCCCCCCGCGCCCCGCCCCGCCCAACTCTTCACTCTCTCCGCCGGCCTCGCACTCGCCGCCGTGCTCGTCGGTCTCTTCGTCCTCAACACCCGCTCCAGCGTCCGCCCGGACGCCCCCGGCCCCAATCTCGACGCCATTCTCCCAGCCACCGTTCCCGGTTGGCAGGTCGACACCACCACCGACCTCTACCGGTTCGCCGCACTCCTCCAGACCAACGAGCTCGCCCAACGCACCTACCTGCGCCGTACCGCCGCCGGCCAGGAAGTCCAGGTCACCCTCTACGCCGCCTACTGGCGCGCCGGCCAGGCCCCCGTCAGCCTCGTCGCCTCCCACACCCCCGACGCCTGCTGGCCCGGCGCAGGTTGGTCCGCCCTCCCGCCCCCCGCATCCCCCGCCCCGCCCACCATCGCGGGCCGTACGCTCGCTCCGCCCGAATACCGTATTTTCAAAAGCGGGGACTTCCCGCAACACGTCTGGTTCTGGCATCTCTACGACGGCCGCCCCATCACCTACCGCGACCCCTACTCGGCCACCGAACTCCTCCGCCTTGCGTGGCGCTACGGTTTCCGTCACGACGGCGATCAACTGTTCGTCCGCATCTCCAGCAACGTCCCTTGGTCCGTCATCGGCGCCGAACCGCTCCTCGCCCAATTCTTCGCCCACACCCAATCCCTCGGTCTCTGACCCCGCTCCCCCACCGCCGTTTTCCGCGCCATGCCCTTGCCCGTCACGCAGCTCGAGCGAAAAATTATCTCCGCCCTCGCCGTGCTCATCGTCCTAGGCCTGATCGGCCTCTGGCTGCTCTGATTGTCCGCCCCGCCCATCCGGCCGACAAAAACCTCGCCAACGTCGTCCGCCCTGCATCTTTTCCCCGCTACCGCACGTATGAACTGGTCATGCCGCTCTTGCTGTCCTCTCTGTCCGACGTTTTCACCTACGCGGTGGCACGCACAGACGACCGCGTCCGCCGGCCAGCCCGCCACCGCATGAGCGACGCCGCACCCACGCTTCCCTCCGGCGAGCGCCAGCAGGAGGACGCCCGCCTCCTCCGGCGCGTCGCTCAAGGCGACCGAGACGCCTTCGCCGCCCTCTACGACCGTTTCTCGCGCCCGCTCTACGCGACCGCCCTGCGCGTCGTTAACGACGCCGCCGAGGCCCAGGACATCGTCCACGATACCTTCGTCACCCTCTGGGAAAAAGCCGCCACCTTCGAAACCGATCGGGGCACCGCGTTCGCCTGGGCCCTGACCCTCGTCCGCAACCGCGCCATCGACCGCGTGCGCATGCGCCGCCGCCGCGCCGAACTCCTTTCCGCCTCCGCTCTCGCCGATCTCGGCTACGACGAAAACCGTTCCGGTCCCGTCGCCGACGACTCGGCCGCCCTCGGCGACGAAGCCACCGCCGTCCGCGCCGCCGTCGCCACCTTGCCGCCCGACCAGAAACGCGCGCTCGAACTCGCCTTCTTCAGCGGACTGACCCAACAGCAGATCGCCGAACAACTCTCCGAACCCCTCGGCACCGTGAAGGCCCGCATCCGCCGCGGCCTCCTCAAACTCCGCGACTCGCTCGCGCGCCGGCTATGATCGACGAACGCCACGAGGAACTCGCCGCCCTTTACGCCCTCGACTTGCTCGAGGGCGAGGAACGCTCGTCCTTCAAAACGGCCCTCGCCGCCGACGCCACCCTCGCCTCCCTCGTCCGCGAACTGCGCGACGCCGGCGCCACACTCGCCTACGCCGCGCCCGCCGCCGTTCCGCCCGCCGCTCTTCGCACCCGCGTGCTCGAGTCCGTCGGCGCCGCGAAGTCCGCCCACCCGCCGGCCAAACCCCTCTCGTTCTTTTCCGTGTTCCCTTGGGCTGTCGCCGCCGCCCTCACCCTGTCCGCCGCGTGGCTCGGCCAGCTCTCCCTCGCCGCTCAAGCCGAAGCCCGCCTCCTCCGCGACACCACCACCCTCGCCGAAATCGCCCTCAAGGGCACCCAACAACAGCTCGAGGCCGAACGCATCCTCTCCCGCCGACGCCTCCTCGACTCCGAGCAGCAAGCCGCCGACACCCTGCGCCTCCTCTCCAGCACGCGCACCCAGCTCGCCCAACGCGACACCGATCTCTCCGCCCTGAACGAACGCGTCGCCGCCCTCGGCACCCGCCTCCAGCGCGAAACCGGTCTGGCCCACCTCAAGATCACCGCGCTCGCCTCGCTCCTGAAAAACTCGCCACAGGCCCTCGCCGTCGCTGTCTGGCATCCCGACCGGCAAGAAGGCCTCCTCCACGTCGAAAAATTGCCCGCACTCGCCGCCGACCACGACTACCAACTCTGGGTCGTCGACCCGCAGTATCCCATTCCGGTCGACGGCGGCGTGTTCACGGTCGATCCGCAGACGGGCGACGCCCGCATTCCGTTTAAGTCCAAGCTGCCGATCACAAACATCGCCGCCTACGCCATCACCGACGAAGTCAAAGGTGGCGTCGCCCAATCCGCCGGCCCTTTTCTCCTCCTCGGCAAATAAAGCCGCCGGAAAGCTCCGGGGCCGAATGCCCCCGTCGGCGAGAACCCGGAGCCTGTTTCACTCGCCGCTCCCCGCACCCCATCGTTTCCGAACTCCCCGCTTGCTCTCCGCCTCCGCGCCGCGAAATCTCCCCGGCGCATGATCATCAAACCCAAGGTTCGTGGCTTCGTTTGTGTTACGGCTCACCCCGAAGGCTGCGCCGCCCACGTGCAGGAGTGGATCAACCACGTTAAGGCCAAAGGCCCCATCCTCGGCGGACCCAAACGCGTCCTCGTGCTCGGCTCCTCCACCGGCTACGGCCTCGCCTCCCGCATCACCGCCGCCTTCGGCTCCGCCGCCGCTACCCTCGGCGTGTTCTTCGAACGCCCCTCCGAGGAAGGCCGGCCCGCCACCCCCGGCTGGTATAACACCATCGCCTTCACCAAGGCCGCCCGCACCGCCGGCCTCTACGCCAAAAACATCAACGGCGACGCCTTTTCCGCCGACGTCAAAAAGCAGGCCCTCGACCTTATCCGCGCCGACCTCGGCCAAGTCGACCTCGTCGTCTACTCCCTCGCCTCGCCCCGCCGCACCCACCCGACCACCGGCGTCGTGCACAAATCCTGCCTCAAACCCGTCGGCACGTCCTACACCAACAAAACCGTCGACACCGACAAGGGCCTCGTCAGCACCGTCACCATCGAACCGGCCAACGACCAGGAAATCGCCGACACCATCACCGTCATGGGCGGCGAAGATTGGGAAATGTGGATGAACGCCCTCTCGGACGCCCGCCTCCTCGCCCCCGGCGCCCAGTCCGTCGCCTATTCTTACATCGGACCCGAAGTCACCTGGGCTATCTACAAGAACGGCACCATCGGCCTCGCGAAGAACAACCTCGAGCGCGCCGCCCGCCACATCGATTCGCTCCTCAAACTCAACGGCGGCGGCCGCGCTTTTATCTCCGTCAACAAAGCGCTCGTCACCCAGGCCAGTTCCGCCATCCCCGTCGTTCCGCTCTACATTTCGATCCTCTACAAGATCATGAAAGCCGCCGGCACCCACGAAGGCTGCGTCGAGCAAATCCAACGCCTCTTCGCCACCCAGATGTATCACGGCCAAAAACCCACCTTCGACGAAGCCGGCCGCGTCCGCGTCGACGACTGGGAGATGCGCCCCGCCATCCAGTCTGCCGTCGCCGAGATCTGGCCCCAGGTCACCACTGAAAACCTCGCCGCGCTCACCGACATCGCCGGCTACCGCACCGAGTTCCTGAAACTCTTCGGCTTCGGCCTCCCCGGCATCAACTATGAGGCCGACACCGAGCCGCACGTGCCGATGCTCTGAGCCGCGTCCCTTCCGCCCGACGCCACTGTCCTCGAATATTCAAAAACTAAAGCGTGACTGCGTCGGCCGCCAGCTCGCTGGCGCGTCTGCTCGGCCGCCCGCCCGCTTGCTGGCGCGTCGGGTCGGCCGCCCGCTGGCGGGAGCATTTTCGGAGCGCGCGCCAGCGCGCTGACCTACCGCCGGTTGAATCGTTCCGGCGGAGTCCCCCGGCCGGGCGGCCGCATCACCCGCTAGTGGGCCCTTCTCTCGCCCCTGGCCGCGGCCCCCCCCCGCTTCCGCCGCCAGCCCGTCCTGATATTTCTGTGACATCCACGCCGGCGTCGACGCCGCCGCCCGCATTCCCCGCACTTCCTCCGCTTCCGCCGCTTCCGGCCATCGCCCGGGATTCTCATCGCCACCGCAAAAGATCTTCGGGAGCTTCCGCGGAAACATCGTCATGCGCGCCGTCATTCAACGAGTCAGTGAAGCCCGGGTGAGGATTGCCGGCGCCACCGTCGGCGAAATCGGCCCCGGCCTCCTCGTCCTCCTCGGGATCGCCCCAGCCGATACCGACGCCGATGCCCAATGGCTCGCCGACAAGATCGCCCGGCTCCGGATCTTCCCCGATACCGACGGCTACCTGAACCGCTCCCTCCTCGACCTCGCTCCGATTTCCGCGCCCTCGGCTGGGGTCTCTCAACCCTCAACGTTCAACGCTCAACGACCGCTGACGCAGGTAGCACCCACCGCCCTCGTCGTGAGCCAGTTCACCCTCTTCGCCAGCACCCGCAAAGGCACCCGCCCGTCCTTCAACGCCGCCGCCAAACCCGACCTCGCGATCCCGCTCTATCAGACTTTCTGCCGCCTCCTCTCCGCCGCCCTCGGCCGCCCCGTCGCCACCGGCCAATTCGGCGCCCTCATGGCCGTCTCCCTCGTCAACGACGGCCCCGTCACGCTCATCATCGACTCCCATCAGCGCGAGTAACGCACCCGCCCCCCCCCCCACCCGCATGGGCGGTGGCGAACACGCCCTCATTCTGCTCCTGCTGATCGCCCGTCTGAGCGTCGTCGAGTCCCGGCTCCGCACCTCCGCGCCCCCGGTCCCATCCCTGATTGCTCGCCTCAGTCCCCGCAGCGCCCGGAACCAAGCCCTCGCGCCGCTTCGCTCCCCAAAACCTTTGGAGTTTCTCCGGAGCTTGGCTGTCCGTGCTTGGAGCTTTCCTCCACCCCGCCCTCCACCTTTCCTCTCCCCATGCTCCCGCGCCGCACCCGCCCCCTCCCTTTCGTGCCCTTTCTCGTAATCGCTCTCGTTCTCTCACCCGTCCGCTCTTCCGCCGCTGCTCCCACCTCCCCTCCTTCCGTCCTCGCCTCCGAAGACCCCAACCTCGCCTACTTCCGCGACCTCGCCGAAACCCGCAACTACACGCTCGGTCGCCCCGTCTCGCCCAAGCTCACCCCCGACGGCAAACACGCCCTCTTCCTCCGCTCCGCCCCGCGCGACCCCACCCTCAAACTCTACGAACTCGACCTCGCCACCGGCCGCGAACGCGAACTCCTCACGCCCGCCCAGCTCCTCGGCGACACCGCCGAAAACCTCTCCGCCGAGGAAAAAGCCCGCCGCGAGCGCGCCCGCCAAAGCCTCAAGGGCTTCACCTCCTTCCAGCTCTCGCAGGACGCCACCCGACTCCTCGTCACCCTCTCCGGCAAACTCTACCTCGTCGACCGCGCCTCCCTCCGCGTCACCGAACTTCCGGGACGCAGCTGGATCGACCCCCGCTTCTCCCCCGACGGCCGCGCCGTCGCCGCCGCCGGCCCCGACCGCGAACTCCACGTCATCGATCTCACCGCGACGCCTCCCCTCGCCCGCGCTGTCACCACCGGCGCCACCGCCACGCTTTCCCACGGCACCGCCGAATTTGTCGCGCAGGAAGAAATGAGCCGCCCGCGCGGATTCTGGTGGTCCCCCGATTCCCGCGGCCTCCTCTATCAACAGACCGACGAGTCTGCCGTGGAAAAGCGCTACGTCGCCGACGCCCTTCATCCCGAAACCCCGCCCACCCAATTCTTCTATCCCCGCGCCGGCACACCCAACGCCACCGTCCGCCTCTTCCTCGTCACCCTCTCCGGCTCCCCCTCTCCCACTCTTCCGCCTCCCCTCGCCATCCCGTGGGACCACGCCGCTTTCCCTTACCTCGCCCACGTCGTCTGGCAAAAAAACGCCCCGCCCACGATCCTCGTGCAAAACCGCGAGCAAACCGACCAGCGCCTCCTCTCCGTCGACCCCGCAACCGGCGCCACCACCGAACTGCTCCGCGAGACCGACACCGCCTGGCTCAACCTCGACGACAACGCCGCCGGCTCCACCGGCGAACGCCGCCCGCCCCTCTGGCTCGCCGACGGCGAAAGTTTTCTCTGGACCACCGAGCGCCGCGGCACCTGGCAGGTCGAACTCCGCGCCGCCTCCGGCGCTCTCCTCCGCGAAATCACGCCCACCACCTTCAACTACCGCGGTCTCGTCGGCGTCGACGAGGAGTCCGGCGCCGTCCTCGTCCGCGGCGGCCCCGACCCCCGCGAAGTTCACCTGTGGTCCTTCCCGCTCTCCGGCGGTGGCAAAGGCCTGTCCCTCACCCGCGCCCGCGGCCAACACAGCGCCACCTTCTCCTCCGAATCCCGGCTCCTGATCCGGACGACGGACCTCTTCGACGGCACCTGGCGCACCGACGTGGTCTCCGCCGACGATGACCGCGTCGTCGCCACCCTTCCCTCCGTCGCCGCTCCGCTCCCGCGCCTGCCCACCACCGAGCTCACCCGCACCACCGGCACACCCGCCTTCGACGCCGCCGTCACGCGCCCGCGCCATTTCAGCGCTGGCAAAAAATATCCCGTCGTCCTCGTCGTCTACGCCGGCCCGACCAGCAAACGCGTCAACGCCGAGGCCCGCGGCTACCTCCCAGACCAGTGGCTGGCCGACCAGGGCTACCTCGTCGTCCGCCTCGACGGCCGCGGCACCCCGTGGCACGGCCGCGACTGGGAACGCGCCATCAAGGGCAACTTCATCGACGTCGCCCTCGCCGACCAGATCGCCGGTCTCCAGGCCCTCGGCTCGCTCTATCCCGAACTCGACCTCGCCCGCGTCGGCGTGTCCGGCTGGTCCTTCGGCGGCTATTTTTCCGCGATGGCCGCGATCCGCCGCCCCGATATCTTCAAAGCCGGCGTCGTCGGCGCCCCCGTCATTACCTGGGAAAACTACGACACCCATTACACCGAGCGTTACCTCGGCCTCCCCTCCGCCGCGCCCGAAGCCTACCGCGTCAGCAACGTCACCACCTACGCCGCCCAATCCTCGCGCCCGCTCCTCCTCATCCACGGCCTCACCGACGACAACGTGTATTTCCAACACACCCTCCAACTCGCCGACGCCCTCTACATGGCGGGTAAGCCCTACGAACTTCTCCCCATGCTCGGCACCCACATGGTCAACGATCCGCTCGTGAAACTCCGCCAACAGACGCGCATCATCGACTTCCTCAACCGCACCCTCCAGCCCAACACCTCACGTTAATCGCACCTGCCGCCACGCGATGTCATCCATTTCCTCTCCCGCCCAAGAAGGCCTCATCCTCCTCGATCCGCACCCGCGTCGCCTCGACCGCATCTTCGACGAACCGACCAAGCGCCGCCTCGAACGCCTCGGCCGCGTGCTCTGGCACGACGGCTCCGCCGCCCCGGCCGATCACCTCGACCGCCATCTGCCAAACGCGATTGCCCTGATCGGTCAATCGCCCCTCGACCGCGCGCGCCTCGACCGCGCCCCGCACCTGCGCGCCGTCTTCAACGTCGAAAGCAATTTCCTCCCCAACATCGACTACGCCGAGTGCCACCGCCGCGGTATCCCCGTGCTCTCGACCGCACCCGTCTATGCCCGCCCCGTCGCCGAGATGGTCCTCGCCATGGCGATCTCCCTCGCCCGCCGCATGCACGAGGCCGACGCCGCCCTCCGCGTCGGCAAAGAATTCAAAGGCGACAACCACGACTCATTTCTCCTCTCGGGCAAACCGCTCGCCATCGTCGGCCTCGGCAATTCCGGCCGCGCCCTGCTGCCGTTGCTGCGGCCGTTCTCCCGCGAAATCCTCGTCCACGATCCGTGGATTCATCCGTCCGTTCTCCGCGAGCAGGACGTAATTCCGGCCTCGCTCGACGAATGCTTCACGCGCGCCCGCGTCGTGTTTCTCCTCGCGGCCGTCACGAGCGAAAACGCCGGCCAGATCGGAGAAAAGCAGTTCGCCCTCATGCAGCCAGGCAGCGTGGTCATCCTCGCCAGCCGCGCCGCCCTCGTGAACTTCCCCGAACTCCTCGCCGCCTCCGCCCGCGGCCACATCCGCGCCGGCATCGACGTCTGGCCCGAGGAACCCGTTCCGCCCAACGAGCCCGGCCGCTCCACGCCAAACACGCTGATTCAGGCGCACCGCTGCGGCAGCGTGCCCGAGATCCAGCCACTCATCGGCCAACTGCTCGTCGACGATTTGGAAAATATCCTCCGCGGCCTCCCGCCCCAACGCTGCCAGCGCGCCACCCTCGAAACCGTCAGCAAGCTCCGCAGCATCCCCGTCGGCGCCTGGTCCCTCAGCGACACCACCCGTCGCCCCTGAATCGCCCCTCGCCTTTCCCTCTGCGCGTTCAACCGATCCGGAGGTAGGAGCCTGCTTGCAGGCGATTCCGTCCGCCCCTCCCTGTGTTTTCTCTCCCCTCTCCTTTCCCTCTGCGCGTTCAACCGGTCCGGAGGTAGGAGCCTGCTTGCAGGCGATTCCGTCCGCCCCACCCTGAGTTTTCTCTCCCATGAAAATCCTCTTCCTCGGCGGCTCCGGCGTGATCAGCCGCGCCGCCACCCAGCAGACCCTCGCCGCCGGCCACGAACTCTGGCTCCTCAACCGCGGCCAGCGCCGCCCCATCCCCGGCACGCATGCGCTCGTCGCCGATCTCACCGACCTCGCAAGCGTCCGCACCGCCCTGCGCGGTCACACCTGGGACGTCGTCGTCCAGTGGATCGCCTTCACCCCCGACGACATCCGCCGCGACGTCGAATTGTTCCGCCACTCCACGCGCCAATACCTCTTCATCAGCTCCGCGAGCGTCTACCAAAAACCCCTCGCGCACTACCTCCTCACCGAATCCACCCCGCGCGTAAATCCCCACTGGGAATACTCGCGCCAAAAAATCGCCTGCGAGGAAACCCTCGAAGCCGCCCACCAATCCGCCGCCTTTCCCGGCGTGATCGTCCGCCCGTCGCTCACCTACGGCGAAGACCAAATCCCCCTTGTCCTGAATTCTTGGGGACAGAGCTGGACCGCCATCGACCGGCTGCGGCGCGGCGCCCCCGTCATCATTCCCGGCGACGGCAACTCGCTCTGGACGATCACCCACAACACCGATTTCGCCCAAGGCCTCGTCGGCCTCTTCGGTAATCCCGCCACGCTCGGCGAAGCCTTCCACATCACCTCCGACGAAGTGCTCACGTGGAATCAGATTTTCCACCACGCCGCGGACGCCGCCGGCGTCACCGCCCCGCGCTTCGTGCACATTCCGTCCGACTTCCTGATCTCCTGCGTCCCCGCCCTCGAAGGCACGCTGCTCGGCGACAAGGCCGTCTCCGCCGTCTTCGACAACGCGAAGATCAAACGCTTTGTCCCCGGCTTCGCGGCGAAAACGCGGTTCGCCGACGGCATTCGCCGCACGATCGCGTGGTTCGACGCCGACCCCGTGCGCCGCCAGGTCGACGCCGCGACCAATCAGCGCTGGGACAAACTGACCGCCGCCTACGAGACCGCCCTCGCCGAGGCCAAAACGTCCTTCCTCCGCGCCTGAGCGCCCGCCTCGCGCCCAGTCGAACCGCCCCGGGTCCTCCTCCCCGGGCATAGCCCCATGGTCCCCAGGTGCGCCGTGCGCTCCGCCGCGCGGCTCCGTCCCCGTGTCCCCAGGTGCGCCGTGCGCTCTGCCGCGCGGCTCCGTCCCCGTGTCCCCGGGTGCGCCGTGCGCTCCGCCACCGTGTCCCCGCGCGCCGCTCCGCCGGCCCCGCCTCTCTCTGCCCTCCGCCGCCCCGCCCGGCCCGCGCAAACACCCTCGCCCTTTGCGGTCCACCGGTATGCACTCCCCCCCGACACCGTCGTCCGGTCCGCCCCCATGATTCCGCCGTCTTGTGAAAAAAAATCCGCCGCACGGCTAGCGGGTCCGGCCGCACCCGTTGTCGCACGGAGTAGGCGTGAACTCATCCTCTCCCCTTCCTCTCTCTCGCTTCGTCCCTCCCGCGACAGCCGTGTCCGCCCCGCCTTTCGCCCGGTTCTCGTCGCCCATGTCTGACGAACCGCCCCCGCCCGACCCCGCCACCCAAACCGCCCCCCCCGCCAAGAACCTGAGCACCACCACCGCCACGCCACCCGCCCGGCCACCGCTACGATTCCTTCACCGAAACGATTCAGCCTGCCGTCGGCCGCGCGCTGGCTCACGCTCTTGTCGCCTCAATCCTCACCCCCGCCCACGCTCACCGAACGGCCGTTGTCTTTCGCCCCGAGCTGCAAAATAAACGGCGCCGCCGTCTTCGCCCACTGCTCCGCTTTCGGATAGCTCGACGCCCCGTCCGACCAACCCGGCCTCAGCCTCGTGATATCGCCCCCCCGATTCAGCGCATTCCTCGGCCGTGCTGGTGGCCGTCCGAGCTTTCACGGGCGTTCGTATGCATCGCGGCGCTGCGCCCTCGCTCGACTTGTCTTACAAATTCGGGGTTGCCTTACTTCTGGTGGTCTCGCTGCCTAAATTCACCATGTCTCCCATTACCGAAAGCGCCTACGTCACTTCGAAGGGCCAGGTCGTCGTCCCCGCCCGGCTGCGCCGCAAGTTCGGCATCAAGCCGGGCACCCGGTTGAACTTCTCCGAGGAAAAGGGCCGCATCGTCGTCCAGCCGGTAACCAAGGCGTTCATCGATTCCTTCTGCGGAATTTTTAAGCTTAAACCCGGCGAGAAATCCGCCGTGCAGGAATTATTGGAGGACCGCGATCGCGAACGCGCTCGCGAGGATCGCGAACTCGCCGAGGACAAACGAAAATGAAGGCCACGGTGCTCGATGCTTCTGCCCTGCTTGCCATGCTGTTTGGCGAGCCGGGCGTCGAAGAGGTGCGCGCCTTGTTCCACCGTGCCGCCGCCACGGATCGCCCCGTGCTCATCTCCGCGGTCAATTGGGCGGAGACCCTCTATCGCATCTCAGGCCGTCAGGGCGAAACCGGTTTGCAATCGGTGCGGCTCCTCGTCGCGCATGGCGCGCTGCAGGTCGTGCCCGTCGATGCCGAACTGGCGGAGCTGGCTGCCGCCTACAAAGCCGCCGGCTCGCTCGCCCTCGCCGAGGCCTTCGCCGCCGCGCTCGCCAAGCATCGTCAGGCCGAACTCATCACCGCCGATCGCGAATTCAAGGCCGTAGAAAAAGAAATCAGAGTCGTTTGGCTGAAGAACAAATAGCCTCCGGCGCCCAAAAACGTCCAGCGTCGACCTCCCCGGAAATCAATTCCACGGCAAACTAATCCTCGCCCCCGGCCACGCTCAACGACAGCCCGTTGTCCTTGGCCCCGAGCTGCAGAAGAAACGGCGCCGCCGTCTTCGCCCACTGTTCCGCCTTCGGATAGTTCGATGCCCCGGCCGCCCAACACGACCGCAGCATCGCGGTATCGATCACGCCGGGATTCAACGGCACCGCCGCCATGCCCTTCGGCAATTCCTCCGCCAGCGCCTTCGTCATCCCCTCGATCGCCCATTTCGACATGCAATAACTCGCGACGTCCGGAGCCACGCTGCGCCCCCACCCCGAGCTGAAATTCACGATCACGCCTTTTTGCTTCGCCACCATCGCCGGCACGAAATGCCGGATCACATTCTGCACGCCGCGGATGTTCGCATCGACCAGCTTCGTGAACTCGCGGTCGTCCTGCTCCCACAGCGGCGCGAGGCGGTTCATCACCGCCGCGTTGTTGATCAACAGATCCGGCGGGCTGTCATTCTCGAGCACCTTGGCCGCCCAGATCGCGACCTTGCTGTCGAGCCCCACATCGAGCACCGAAAAATCGTGCGGCGCCCCGTGCGTCATCCGCAGATCGAAAATCGCGTCCCCCGAGCGCCCGCACCCGATCACCGTGTGCCCGCCCTTGATAAACTCCTCCGCCAAAGCTCGCCCGAGCCCGCGCGTCACTCCCGTTAAAACGATTTTCATGCTCCGACTGTAGGCGCCTGCTCGCGGGCGATGCAATCGCGCACCCGGGCACGCCTACCGCGACTGCAGCGAGAACTTGTTCAGCCCCGTCCTCCGGCACGCATCCATCACGAACGCCAGTTTCTTCAACTGCGTCGTCTCGTCCGCCTTGATCAGCACCGGAATGTCCCGGTCCACTTTTTTGACCTGCTCCAGCAGCGTGATCAGCTCGGCATCGGTCACCGTGCGGTTGTTCGCCGGCGTCGTGGAGAAGGAAATAGATCCGTCCTTGTCGATGCTGATCGTCACCGTGCCTTTGAACTCGTTCTTCCCCGCCGTCTCCACCTTCGGCAACGTGATGTTCAGCGTCGCCGCCGACTTGAACTGCATCGTCACGAACGCGAAAAAAATCAGCATCACGAGTACGTCGATCAACGCCACGAGATTCAGCTCCGGCCGCTTGCGGCGCTTGCGATAGAGACTGCTCATCAGCGCGTGCGTTGCAGAATCCGCTCCAACAGCACGTCGAGCTGGGCCGCGTAATTCTCAATCTTCCGCTGCAGGTAACCGCTGCCGACGAGCGACGGGATCGCGATGGTGAGACCCAGCACCGTCGCCGACAACGCCAGCGCAACCCCGCTCGTGAACTTCACCGGGTCCGGCAATCCCGTGTCGGGTGAAATCTGCGAAAATACCTCCAACAGACCCGTCACCGTGCCGGTGAGTCCGATCAGCGGCGCCGCCGCGTAGATGACGTCCAAATACGGCACCCCGCGCTCCATCCGGTTGATCTCCAGCCGGGCGAACGCCTTCACCGCCCCCTCGTCGTTTTTGTGCTGCTCCGCAAACTCCACAATCCGCGCGAGCACCGTGTGTCGCCCGCCGACCAACGGCTTCCCGGCCACCACCGCATCGACGAGGTCCTCCGGCATCACCGCCGCCTTGCGCAACGCGTAGGCCCGCTCGCAAATAATGAAAACCGCTCCCGCCGAGCAAATGCCCAGCGGATAGATCAGGATACCGGCTCCCTTGAAGACTTCGATCATGGCGAAAAACATGTTGATGAAATGTGAACCGGTCCGACGCCCGCGCCGAGCAAAAGTTCGAAAATAGTGGCCTGGGCTCGTGTTTCAGGGCGCTGGACCCGCCCGGAGGGGCGCTTTCTCAAGCGCCCCCGCTCCCACCACGCGGCCGGGTCACCGCCCCTTCGCCCCGCTCAGGCCGCCAAATACGGGAGCTTCGCCGCCGTCGTTTTCACCGCCGGCAGACCGTCGATCAGCTCGCCGATCGCGTCCCACCGGCCGTTGACCAACGCATCGCGGGCCGACTGGCGCTGGGTGATTTGGATCTTTTCGGCCCCGAAACGCACTTCGAGCGCCGCGACGTCCACCGTCACCTCGATCGCCGGATTCCGCTCGATGGCGGCCGCCACCTTGGCGATGTCTTCCCGGGTGGCGTTCACGCAGGGAATTCCCAGCGTGGTCGAATTGCCGAAGAAAATCTCCGCGAAATTCTCGGCCACGACAGCGCGGAACCCCGCCTTGTGGATCGCCTGCGGCGCGTGTTCCCGGGAAGAACCGCAACCAAAATTTGCGCCGGAGAACAAAATCCGCGCGCCCTTGTGCTCCGGCTTGTCGAGCGGGTGGCCCGTCGGCACCCCCTCCGGCGTGTGGCGCACGTCGTAGAAGAGAAATTCGCCGAGACCGTCGAACACCACGCACTTCATGAAGCGCGCAGGAATGATGCGGTCGGTGTCGATGTCGTTGCCGGGGACGTAAACGCCGCGACCGGAGACTGAGGTGATTTTTGCGAGAGCCATGATGGGCTGCTTGGCAGCAGTTGAAAGTTGAGGTTTGAGAGTTGAAAGGCCGCTCAGTTCGAGTTGACGGCGAAGACCTCGCGGGCATCCGCGACTGCGCCGGTGACGGCCGCCGCGGCGACCATGACCGGACTCATCAACACGGTGCGACCCGTGATGGAACCTTGGCGGCCCTTGAAATTGCGGTTCGAAGAGGATGCGCACAGCTCGTCGCCGATGAGCTTGTCGGGATTCATCGCAAGGCACATGGAGCAACCCGCCGCGCGCCATTCAAAGCCCGCTTCGGCCAGAATCTTGTCGAGACCGAGCTTTTCGCACTGGAGCGCGACGATCTGCGAACCGGGCACGGCGATGGCCCGCACACCCGGCGCGACTTTGCGGCCCTTGATGTATTTGGCGACTTCCTGAAAGTCCGAGAGGCGGCCGTTGGTGCAGGAACCGAGGAACGCCACGTTGATTTTCGTGCCCTTGATCGGCGCCCCGGCGGGCAGCTTCATATAGGCGAGGGCCTCGATGATGCCGGCCCGTTCGTCGTCCGAAGTGGCTTTCGCCGGATCGGGAATGTTCTCAGTGATCGCGACGCCCTGGCCCGGATTGATGCCCCACGTTACGGTCGGCGCGATGTCCGCGGCGTCGATCTTGACGACGTCGTCGTAACGACAGCCCGGGTCGCTCGCGAAGCTCTTCCAGTTCGCCACCTCGGCCTCCCATTGCGCGCCCTTCGGCGAATAGGGACGGCCCTTCAGATAGGAAAAGGTCGTCTCGTCGGGATTGACGTAGCCGGCGCGCGCCCCGCCCTCGATGGACATGTTACACACCGTCATGCGCTCTTCCATCGAGAAGCCGTCGAACACCGACCCGGCATACTCGTAGGCGAAGCCCGTGCCGCCGTTCACCCCGAGCAGGCGGATGATGTGCAGAATGACGTCCTTGGCGTAGACGCCCGCGCGCAGCTTACCGTTCACCTCGATGCGGCGGACCTTCAGCGCGCCCAGCGCCATCGTCTGCGTCGCGAGCACGTCGCGCACCTGGCTCGTGCCAATGCCAAACGCGATCGCGCCAAACGCCCCGTGCGTGCTCGTATGCGAATCGCCGCACGCGATCGTCGTGCCGGGCTGGGTGATGCCCTGCTCGGGCCCGACAATATGCACGATCCCCTGCTTGCCGCTCGCGCGGTCAAAAAACGTGACGCCAAACTGCGCGCAGTTCTTGCGCAATTCGTCCATCATGGCCTGCGCGAGCGGGTCCTTGTAGGGTTCGACCAGCTCGTTGGTCGGCACGATGTGGTCCACCGTCGCAAACGTGCGGTGCGGCATGAGCACCTTCAGCCCGAGATCGCGCAACATCCCGAAGGCCTGCGGACTCGTCACCTCGTGGATGAGGTGCGTGCCGATGAGGAGCTGGGTCTGGCCGTTGGCCAGCGTGCGGACCGCGTGGGCGTCCCAGACTTTTTCGAAGAGTGATTTAGGTGTCATGGAGAGAGTGGTCGGACAAACGGATAGAATCGGGCTTTAACCCCAACAAGATCTCCAAAATCTACCAGATTCTTGCCATAACCAGTAAATACTTATTTAGGCCTCTGTGATGCCGCGCGAGTATCAGTTTCCCTTCGAGTTGCGCCACCTCGTTTACTTCCGCGAGGTCGCCCGCCAGCTCCATTTCCGCAAGGCCGCCGAGACCCTCGCCGTCGCCCAGCCCGCCCTGAGCCGCGCCATCGCCCAACTGGAGACCGCCCTCGCTGCGGACCTCCTCCACCGCACGCGCCGCGGCGTCGAGCTCACCCCGGCCGGCCGGCTTCTCCTCGAACGCCTCGAACCCATCCTCCGCTCGGTCGCGACCATCCCCGCCGACCTCCAGGCCCTCGCCGGCGGCGAGGTCGGTCACGTGCGCGTCGCGTTCACCGGCCTCGCCATGGCCACCGTGCTGCCGCCCATTATCCGCGAGTTTCACCGCCTCCATCCCCGCATCCGCCTCGAGCTCACCGAGTCGCCCACGTCCGCGCAACTCGCCGCGCTCCAGTCCGGCGACATCGCCTGCGGTTTCTTTCACCCCGATGCACCGACCCCCGGCGTCCGCACGCGCGTCCTCCTTCGTGAGTTCAACGGCGTCCTCCTTCCCTCGACGCACCCCCTCGCCCAACCCACCCCAATCCACCGCGCCGCACCCCGCCGAACTTCCCCTTCAACGTCTCCACTTAAACTGGCGCGCCGCGCGCCTGGCGCCATTCGCCTGCGCGACCTGGCGGACACGCCGTTCGTGCTCTTCCCGCGCACCCACAATCCCGGGTTCTACGACCGCATCCTCGCCGCCTTTTCCAGCGCCGGCATCGCCCCACGCATCGCCGAGGAAGTTTGGCCCCGCGCCAACGGCATCGGCCTCGTCCGCGCCGGCCTCGGCGTAACCTTCATGACTCCGTCCGAGGCGCAGCATCTCCCGCCCGAGGTCACGTTTCTCCCGCTCAAAGGTCCCGCTCCCGAGAGCCGCCTCGTTTTCGGCTGGCGCCAGTCCGTGGCCCCCGACCCGGCCCTCGCGGCGTTCCTCGCAGTCGCCGGCGCCGCTGCTCCCGACCTTGGCCCCGCGGCGCCCACCCCGCCCTAAACGGACGGAGCCGCCCGCCCCGGCCTTGACTCGGCCCCGGGCCTTGCCGCTTCTGCCCCCACGGCCGTGCCCGTCTTCGCCCTCCGGTTCGCCGCTGGCGTGATCGCCGGCGCCGCCGCGCCGCCGGCGGCGACCGCCTCATTCTCCCTCGTCACGGCGAGGGCCTCGACGAATTCGTCGACGACGCGTGCCCCTCCTCGGCCGCCATCCGTTTCCCGCCGTCCACCCGGCCTCACCGCCGGCTTCGTCCTCGGCAGCACCACACCCACCCCGGTGCTCATTCGCGTCGTCGGCCCGGGCCCCGCCGCCCGCGCAACGGTACGCACCGGCGTCGCCCTCGTCGAAGTTTACTCAGGGCTCTGGTGGATTTCCGGCGCGCGACCGGCCATACGGCGAGGCGCCCCGCGGCCGCCGCGCCGGGCCTACTTCACGCTCTTCAGCTCCTTCAAAAGCTTCGCGAGTTCCTTCTCCAGCTGGCTGTCGGGTTCGACCCTCAGCGTCCGCCGCGCGCGCTCCACGGCGCGCACCGCCTCGGCGGGTTGCTGCAATTGCAGCATGTGCTCCGCGAATACGATCACCACCTGGTCAAAGAAACCGATGCCCGCGCCGCGGCCCGAGGTATCCAACAAGGTGTTGTAGGCCTTCACCTGCTCCGGGAGTGTCTGCGTGGCGAAGGAGCGCAGCAGCGTGTCGCGCGCCTGTTGCACGCTGAGATCGCCCCGCTTGCTCCGGTTGTTTTTGGCGATACGGCTCACCTCGGCGGCCGCCAGACTGGTTTCGCCGCGCGCCCGCAGACTGTCCGCCGTGCGGTTGACATAGCGCGCCTCCAAATCCGGATGACGCTGAAACGCGATCGCCGCCTCCCGCATCACCGCTTCCACGGTCTTTGCGTCGCGGCCCGATTTCTGCCCGGCAGCGATCAGCGTGTCCCAGGCGGGCTGGTTGCGCCGCTCGAAGTTCACCGCCTTGCGCGCGGCCGCCGCCGCGGCCGCCGCATCGCCGGCCGCGAGATAGTCCGCCGCAAAATCCGCGTGCACCCGGGATTGGTGAAACGACGGCAGGTCGCGAAAACGTTCGGAGAGAAACCCTAGTTCATGATCCGACAGCTCGCGCCACGTCTGCGGATCGCGGGCGTAGCCCGTCACGAACCGCTGCTCCGCATACCGGCCCGCGTCGAGCTGCCACTGCTGGTTGCCGTCGAGAAAACCAAACCAGGCGTGGCGCCCGTCGTTGCCCGCACCATGGAACAGCAGCGTCGGCACGCCCCGGGATTTGCCCACCTGCGTCGCAAAATAGGCCTGGTCGCAGCAGATGCCGCCCGCCGCCAGAATATCCGAGAGCTTGTAGGTCTTGCCTGTCCAGTTCGGCTGGTTGTTCGCGACGCGGTCCGTGCGGTAGCGCACCATCGTATAGGCCCGCGCGAGTTGGTTGAGCGGATAGTCGGAAACCTGCGCCACCCACTCCAGTTCGTTGAACGGCGCGGCCGCATCGACGACGAACTTCAGCTCGCCGGCGCGCAACCGCGTCAGCCGGTGGTAGCCGTGGCCGAGTTGGTCCTGCTTTGTCCACCACGCAAACGCCGCGCCGGGCGCCGGGAGTTTCCGCGGCAGCGCCGCCGCCGACACCTGCCCGTGCGGCCAGTCCGGCGGCGGCGGCACATCGAAGACCATCGCGATGGCCAGCGCCAGATTCGCGTACGTCCGGAAGCGCACCGGATCGGCGCGGTAAAGTCCGTCGAGGATCTGAAACACCGCCGGCACATAATCCACGGGGGACAGCTGCTCGAAAAACTCGCTCGAAAACGCCGGGTTGCCGAGGAGCCATGCCTGCAGTTCCGGCGCGAGCGCGCGTCCCAGCGGCCGGTCGGGCGGGGTGAAGCTTGGCGGCATGTTGGGGTGCGCCACCTTCGCGTCCTCGACCGCCCGGATCCACCGCGGCACGAAACTCGCCTCGGACTCCCCGAACAAGGCCGCCCAACGGTAGACGTGGTACCACGCCTCCGCCGGAGCGAGCTGGTCGCGTTGATACGCCCGCAACGCGGCGGCGCGCAGCGCGGCGACCTGCGGCGCCCAACCGCTCAACGCGGCGGCCTTTTGCAGCCCCGCCAGGCGGGTCGCGGTCGGCGCCTCGAGCGCCTCGGCCTCCGGAATCGACGCCGGTTGCGCTGCGACTCGGAGCACGAGGGCCAGACAGACGACGAGAGTTTGGGGCAGAAACGTCATCGCGGAATCGGATTACTGGGGAGCCGGTCGGGCCGCGACCGTCAGGCCCCACTTTGGGCGGCGCGCGCCGCGTCCCCATGAAAAACCCCGGCCCGTTTTATTCGGGGCCGGGGTTTTCATTGGGCGGCGGTTGGCCGCTGTGTTAGGGCGCCACGCCGGTATCGGCGGTGGGCGTCTTCTGTTTAAAGACCAGTTTGTCGCCTTCGCGATCGACGACGCACGGCTCCCCATCCTTCACCTCGCCGCGCAGCAACGCCTCGGCCAGAGGATCCTCGAGGAAGTGCTCGACGGCCCGGCGCAGCGGACGCGCGCCGTATTTCTCGTCGTAACCCTTTTCGATCAGGAGGTCCTTCGCGCCCTGCGTGAACTCGAGCGCAATTTTCCGCTCGCTGAGCCGCTTCGCAAACTGCGCCGTCTCGAGTTCGACGATCTTGATCAGGTCGTTCTTGTCGAGCGGACGGAAAAAGATGATGTCCGAAATCCGGTTCAGGAACTCGGGCTTGAAGACGCGTTTCGCCTCCTCGAGCACCTTCTCGCGCATCTTCTCCGCGTCGTTAAAACTCGAGGCCGCGGCAGCGAAGCCCATCGAGGTCTGGCGCTGCAGGAGCTGCGCCCCGACGTTCGACGTCATGATGATAATCGTATTGCGGAAATCCACGGTGCGGCCGAGCGAGTCGGTCAGGCGCCCGTCCTCCATGATCTGCAACAACAGCTGCAGCGCGTCCGGATGCGCCTTCTCGATTTCGTCGAACAGGATCACGGCATAGGGCTTGCGTCGCACGGCCTCGGTGAGCTGGCCGCCCTCCTCGTAGCCGACATAACCGGGAGGCGAGCCGACGAGACGCGAGACGGCGAACTTCTCCATGTATTCGCTCATGTCGATCTGGATGAGCGCGTCCTGATTGCCGAACATCTGCGCGGCGAGCTGCTTCGCGAGCATCGTCTTGCCGACGCCGGTCGGGCCGACGAAGAGGAACGAGCCGATCGGACGGCGCGGGTCCTTGAGGTCGGCGCGCGAACGGCGCAGGGCGCGGGCGACCGACGTCGACGCAATGTCCTGTCCGATGACGGCCTTCTGGAGCTCCAACTCCATCGAGAGGAGTTTTTCGTTCTCCTTCTTTTCCAAACGCGAAAGCGGAATGCCCGTCCAATCGGCGACGACCTGCATCATGAGGTCTTCGTCGATGGCCACGCGCTTTTCGTCGCGGGACTTCTTCCACTCCTCGGTGACCTGCTCCTGCTTGGC
>CANHJG010000067.1 GCA_947461205.1 Opitutia bacterium | reverse complement strand
GGTCGCCAGTTGCGCCATGATCAGCGCCGCCGATCGCTCCATGCAGACCGCCACCACCGACTCCGGACCCGCGCCATGGCGGCGGAGCTCTGCCGCCAGCGCTCCCGCCGTCTTCACCATTTCGCCAAAAGAGGTCACCGCCCCCGCTTCGATCACCGCTGCGGCGTCCGGGTGAAGCGCCGCATGCGCGGCGATTCGCCCCGGCACCAGCGCAGCCACCCCCGCGCGCACTTCACCGGCCCCCATGGCTCGAAGCAGCACCTGCTCGTCCGGCTGCGGCGCGAGCAAGTGCGACAGGCGGACGTCGGGATCGCGGGCAATCGCCGCCAGCAGGGACTCAAATCGGCGCGTGAATCGCACCGCAGTCTCGGCGGCGAAGAGATCCGCGCTAAAGTCGACCGAGCCGCGCAACCCGTCCGGCGTATCCGTCAGCCCGAGCGTCACATCGAATTTCACGGTCGCCGCCTCCGGCTCGATCGGCGTCAGCGCAAGCCCGGGCAACGCCAGGCCTCCATCGGCCGCCGCCTCGAGGGTGAACACCGCCTGCACCAACGGCGTGTGAGCGAGTTCGCGCTCCGGATTCAACGCTTCAACCAGCCGCTCGAAGGGCACGTCCTGATGCGAAAGCGCCTCCTGCACGGTCCGCCGCGCCGCCGCCAGCACGCTGCTGAACCGGGGGTTACCCGACAGGTCGGCCCGTAGCACCAGCGTGTTCACAAAGAATCCGATCAAAGGCTCCACCTCGCCGCGCGTGCGCCCGGCCACGGGCGAGCCCACCGCAAAGTCACGTTGGCCACTCCAGGCCGCGAGCGCGACCTGATAGGCCGCGAGCGTCACCACAAAGAGCGTCGTACCCTCCGCCCGGGCGAGCGCGGCAAGCGCAGACCGCACCGCGGCGTTGGTCACGAGCGGCACGCGGACGCCGGTGAAGCCCTGCACCGCCGGCCGCAGTCGGTCCACCGGCAGCTCCAGGACCGGCAGCCCCGCCAGACGCGTCCGCCAAAAGGCCAGCTGCCGCCCGATCTCGCCCTCGCGGGCCGGTGAGCGCTGCCAGGCCGAAAAATCCCCGTACTGAAGCGCCAACGGGAGCAGTCCCGGCGCACGACCCGCCGAAAAGGCCGCATAGTGCGCACCGATCTCGCGAATCAACACCGTGGTCGACCAGCCGTCCGAGATGATGTGATGCAGGGTGCACACCACCGCATGACGAGTCGCCGCCAGTCGCAGGATCTTGACCCGCAGAAGGGGGCCGCGGCCGAGGTCAAAGGGCTGCCCCGCCGCCGCCTCCGCCGTCCGCCTTGCCTCGCCTTCCGCATCGGGCGCGGTCTGCAGGTCGACCCATTCAACCGGCGGGTGGTCCGCCGCCACGGGCAGAATGCGCTGGAGGGGTTTCCCGCCTGCGTCTTCACCAAAGACGGTGCGGAGACTCTCATGGCGCGCAGCGACGGCGCGCACGCTTCGCGTCAGCACCTCGACATTGAGCGATCCCGAAAGCACAAATGCCGCCGACACATTGTAGGCCGGGTTTCCCGGCAACAGGCGGTCGAGGAACCACAGGCGTTGCTGCGCAAACGACAACGGGGCCACCGCCGGCTCCGGCCGACGCGGGATTCCCGCCGGCGCCCCCGCGGCTCCGCCCTCGGCCGCAAGCAACTGCGCCAGCAAGAGGTCGTCGACTTCCGAGCTCATGCGCGCAGGGTCGCTGCCAGCCGGGCCTTTTCCTCGGGCGACATGGCCTTCAACCGCAGACGCGCCCGCGCCATCTGCTCGACCCGCCCCGGCACCGTCTCCACCGCCACCAGCGCCCGCGCGCACCCGGCCGGCGTGGGATCCTCGAAGAAGTGCATGAGCGGAACCTCGACCTGGAGTTGCTCCCGCAGGCGGGATACGAGCTGCGTTGCCAGCAGCGAGTGACCGCCGAGCACAAAGAAATTGTCGCTCCGTCCCGGCGCGGCGGCACCCGTCAGCTCGGCAAACAGACCGGCCACCAATGTCTCGACGGGACCTTCCGGCGGTTCGCCGCCCGCCGGGGCCGCGGGCGCGGCCGGCTCGGGCAGCGCCTTGCGATCGGTCTTGCCCGAGGGCGTCAACGGCAGGGCTTCCAGGAACATCCAGGCCGACGGCACCATGTGGTCCGGCAGCCGCGTCTGCAGCGCCGCGCGCAACGTCGCCTCCGAGACTTCGATCCGTCGGACGACGTAGCCCACCAGACGCGCGTCGCCGCGGTCCCGGCGCAACGCCACCGCCGCATCGCGCACCGTCGGATGCTCGCGCAGCGCCGCCTCGATCTCGCCGAGTTCGATCCGGAAGCCGCGCAGCTTTACCTGAAAATCCGTGCGCCCGAGATACTCGATCTCGCCGCGGCGATTCCACCGCGCGAGGTCTCCCGTCCGATACAGCCGTTCGCCTGATTTTTGCGGGTGCGGCACCCAACGCTCCGCCGTCAGCTCAGGCCGTGCATGGTACCCGCGTCCCAGCCCGATCCCGCCAAGGTGGAGTTCTCCCGCCACGCCCGGCGGCAAGGACTGTAGTCCATCGTCCAAGACGTGAACCTCAAGATTGGCAATGGGACGCCCGATTGGCACCGGACCCTCGTCCTCGCGCCGGCATATCTGCCAGGTCACGTCCACCGCCGCCTCGGTCGGGCCGTAGAGATTGTGCACCGCCGCACCCGCCAGTTTCTCGAGGCAGCGCTTCACCAGCTCACGCGGCAGCTCCTCGCCCGAGCACACCACCTGCCGGATCGACGTGCAGCGCTCGACCCCGGGCGTTTCCAGGAAGACCCGCAGCATCGAGGGCACGAAGTGCAGCGTCGTGATCCCTTCACGCACGATCAGCGCCACCAGACGCGCCGGATCCTTGTGCGCCTCGGGCTCCGCGACGACCAGGGTCGCGCCGGCCATGAAAGGCCAGAAAAACTCCCACACCGACACATCGAAGCTGAACGGCGTCTTCTGCAGCACACGATCCGCCGGCGTCAGCGGCAGCGCCTCCTGCATCCATTGCAGCCGGTTCAGGATGCCCGCGTGCGTGTTCACCGCGCCTTTCGGCCGTCCCGTCGACCCCGACGTGTAAATCATGTACGCCGCACTTTCGGCCTGTAGCTCGGGGACCTTCAGCGGGGTGCTCGCGATCGGCAGATCCACCCGGACGAGCGTCGCCATCGTCGGCGGCAGCTTGGCCGCCAGCGCGCTCGTCGTGATCACCACCGGCGCCGCCGCATCCGCCAGCATGTGCGTCAGGCGATCATACGGGTACCCCGGATCCAGCGGCACGTACGCGCCGCCAGCCCGCATCACCGCGTGCAGCGCGATCACGAGTTCGACTGAACGCTCCAGATAGACGCCAACCAGGACCTCGGGGCCGACGCCCGCCGCCTGCAACGCACCGGCGAGCGCGTCGGCCCGCGACACAAAGTCCGCGTAGCTCACCGTCGTGCCCGCAAAGACCACCGCCGGTGCCGCGCCTGCCTGACCATCGGCGTGAGCCGCCACCCAGGGCGCCGGGGGATACGTGCGATCGGTGGCGTTGGCTCGTGCCAGCTCCGCCTGGTCCGCTCGCGCGAGCCAGCCCAGCGCGTCCACCCGACTCTTCGGCGCCGCACTGATCGCCGCGAGCAGGGCCTCGTATCGGGCCAGGAAGAGCTCGGCCGTCTCCGCGTCGAAAAGGTCCGTGTTGTACTCAAGGCTCAACCCGAGTCCTCCGCCGTCGCGTTCGACGACGAACAGGGTCAGGTCGAACTTCGCCTGCGTCACCTCGACCGCGACCGGTTCCACCCGCAGACCCTCCGCCGCGAAGGTCGCCCGTGGCATGTTCTGTACGCTGAACATTACCTGGAACAATGGTGAGCGGCTCATCGTACGCTCCGGGTTCGCGGCCTCGACCACCTGCTCGAACGGTGCCTCCTGCCGGTCGTAGGCCCGCAGCGTGCGGGCCCGCACCCGCCGCACGAGTTCCGCAAAGGTCAGCGTCGGTGCGACATCCGACCGCAGCACCAGCGTGTTCACAAACAGGCCGATCAGGGTTTCCAGCTCCGGGTGCGTCCGGCCTGCGACCGGCGAGCCCACGGCAAAATCCGTCTGCCCCGTGTGCCGCCACAGCCACACTTCCCACGCCGCCAGCAGCGTCATGAACAGCGTCGCGCCTTCCCGCCGGCCCAGCGCGCGCAGCGGCTCCGCCGTGGTCGCCGCCACGTCCCGCAGCGCGAGCGCGCCCCGGTAGGTCTGCACCGGCGGACGCGCCCGATCGAACGGGAGCTCCAGCGCAGGCACGTCCCGCACTTCGTCCGCCACGGCCGCCACCTGCGCGGCCAGTTCGCCCGCGAGGTGCCGCCGCTGCCACGCCGCGTAGTCGCCATAGCCGAGCGTCGGCGCCGGACCGGCGCGGCCGGCGTACAACGCCCCGAGCTCGGTCACCAAGACCCACTCCGACCAGCCGTCGAAGATGGCGTGATGAAAGGTGTACGCCAGCTCGTGCACCTCGGGCCCCACCGCCGCCAGACGCACCCGCCAGAGCGGCCCGCGGCCGAGATCCGACACGGCCAGCGAGTCAGCCTGACGCGCCGCCGCGTCACCGACCGCACCTTCGAGCAAGAGCGGATCCGGTGGCTCCACCGCGTCCTGCCACACTTGTCCGTCGCGCTCGATCAGCCGCATGCGCAGCGAGGCATGCCGCTCGACGAGCGCGCGCAGGGCTCGCTCCAGTCGGCTCCGGTCCAACGCGCCGTGGAGGCGAACGGCTGATTGAATCACATTGCCGGAGGCTCCTGGGTTCAAACGCTCCAGGAGCCAGAAGCGTTGCTGACCGAGTGACGCCGGAGCCGGCTCGCCTTGCTTCAGCGAAGCAATCGGTGGCGACGGCGGCGCCCCGCGCTCCTCCGCCAGTCGCGCGGCGAGCGCCAACGGAGTCGGGGCCTCGAAGACCGCGCGGAGTGGCAGCGCGACGATCGCGCGCTCGCGCAACCGCGAAACCAGCTTGGTCGCGAGCAGCGAGTGTCCGCCAAGTTCAAAAAAGCTGTCCGTCGTCGCCACCGCCTCCACGCCCAGCACCTCGGCGAAGGTCGTCCGCACCATTTCCACCAGCTGCGACGCCGCGGGACGCACCCCGGCGTCATCGGTTCCGCGGTCCAACCGGCCGGGCGCCGGCAGCGCCCCCTTGTCCACCTTCCCGCCGGGCGTGAGTGGCAGCGCAGGCACCAATGCCCACGCGCCGGGCAAAAAATGTTCGGGCAGTCGTTCCCCCAGCCAGGCGCGCAGGTCGCGCACCGTGGTCTCGGTGCCGTCGCGCCACACAACCCAGGCCGTGAGTTCGCCCTCGCCGCCGTCGACCGCTCGCACCCCCACCGCCGCCTCGCGAACCGCGGGGTGCGACGCGAGCGCGGCCTCGATCTCGCCGAGTTCGATGCGAAAGCCCCTTACCTTGACCTGCGTGTCGATGCGACCGAGATAATGAAAACGCCCCGCTGCATCCTGCCACACCCGGTCACCCGTGCGATACAGCCGCGCGCCCGGCTCCCCCGAGAACGGATCCGGCAGGAAACGCTCCGCCGTCAGATCTGGGCGCGCCAGATACCCGCGGGCCAGACTCGCCCCCGCCACCCAGAGTTCGCCCGGAACGCCGGGCGGCACCCGCCGGCCGGCGTGATCCAGCACATAGGCGTGGGTCCCGGTCACGGCGCGCCCGATCGGAGCCGCGGTGTCCTCGGACGATAGCACCGCCCAGGTTGAAACGACCGCGTTTTCGGTCGGGCCGTAGGCGTTCACCAGCACGCGACCCCGCGCCCAGCGCTCAACCAGTTCCGGACGGCAGGCCTCGCCTCCCACGATCAACAGACGCAGATCCGCAAAGTCACCCGGAGGCAGATGCGCCGCCGCGCTGGGCGGCAGCAGCACGCAGGAGATGCGCTCGTCGCGCAGGGTCGCTGCGAGCGGATCGCCGGGCAGCAGCGCGTCGCGCGATGCGAGCACGAGCTGCGCCCCCGCGCCCAGGGCCAGACTTAGCTCCCACACCGATGCATCGAAACTCGCCGCGGCAAACTGCAGCACGCGATCCCCGGCCCCAAGACCGCACGCGATCTGCTGAAACCCCGCCAGCGCCGCCCACGCGGACCGGCTCGTCATCACACCCTTCGGCCGTCCGGTGGAACCGGAGGTGTAGATCACGTAGGCCAGATTGGCCGGGAGGCCCGGCCGCAGTCCGATCGGCTCGGCTTCGTCCGCCGAGGCGAGCAGATCCTCCCAAATGAGCACGCGCACCGGCGTCCCGGCGAAGATCGCAGCCTGCGCACGGTGAACGACGAGCAGCGCCGCACCACTGTCCTCCAGCATGAAGGTCAACCGGGCCCGCGGGTACGCTGGGTCGAGCGGCAGATAGGCCGCCCCGCTTCGCAGCACCGCGATCATGGCCGTCGGCAGGTCGAGCGAGCGGGCGAGACTCAGCGCCACGATCGTCTCCGGCCCCGCCCCGGCTTCGCGCAGGCGCGTCGCCACCCGCGCGGAAAGCGCCGCAAGATCGCCGTAGCTGACTTCCCTGCCCTCAAAGCGCAGCGCCGGCGTCTCCGGACGCTCGGAGGCAAGACGTTGAAAGTGGGCCAACCAGTCCGTCGTCGCGGCCGGTGCCGCCATGGCCGAGGCCAGCGCGACCTGCTCTTCCGGCAACACCAGGTCGATCGCGCCGAGCGCCTTTTCGCCCGCCGCCACGAGCGCGCGCACCGCGGCTTCAAACCGTTGCGCAACCGCCGCCGCGTCTGCGGTCGTCACACGCACGCCATCGGCAAGAAAACGCACGGTCAGGGTCGCCCCCGGCGCTGCGACCACCGTTAGGGGATAATGCGTGCGCTCGTAGGCTGCGACCTCGGTCACCCGCAGCCCGGCAGGCAGGGCCGACACCGCCTCGCCGAGGGGGTAGTTCTCAAACACGAACAGCGTTTCGAACAGCGGCTGGCTACGCGGCACCTCGCTGCAACCCTGAATCTCCACCAGGGGCGTGTGCTCGTGCTGCCGCGCCGCCGCCGTGCGCGCCTGCAGCTCGGTCAGCCAGGCCGCCACCGGCGTCGCCTCGGGCAGCGGGACGCGCACCGGCAGGGTGTTGATGAACAGGCCCACGGTGGACTCTGCCCCGGGCAGATCCGCTGGACGGCCGGCCACCGTCGAACCAAACACGACGTCGCCCCGCCCGCTCATCCGTCCCAGCAGGAGCGCCCAGGCGCCCTGGCACAGCGTGTTGAGCGTGAGCGCATGCGCCCGACACCACTGCTGGACCTGCGTGGTCTCCTCCACGGAAAAGGTGGCGCGGGTCTCGACCGGCTCCGGTTCGCTCCGGCCTGCCGGCTGCGTGCGAGCCGCCTCCGCGCGCAGCCGGACGGGCAGCGGCGTGGGCTCGGCGTATCCGCCCAGCTCGGTCCGCCAGAACGCCGTCGCCGCCTGCGGATCGCGCCGACGAATCCAGAGGATGAAGGCCTTGTAGGCTGGCGCCGGCGGAAGTGCGGGCGTGCGGCCCGACAACAGCACCTCGTAGGTTGACGCCACTTCGCGAAAGATCTGCGGCAGACTCCAGCCGTCGAGCAGCAGATGGCTGTGGGACCAGACCGCTTCCCAGACCCCGCCGCCGAGCGCGATCACGGTCAGCCGCATGAGCGGCGCCTTCGCCAGATCGAATCCGCGGGCGCGATCCTCCGCCAGCAGCGCAGCCCGCGCGGTGGCTTGCGCGACGGGCGAACGGTCGCTCCAGTCGAGGCGCTCGACCGGCAGCACGGCCTTGCGCAGCACGATCTGCATCGGCTGGGCCAGGCCCTCCCATTGAAAGCCGCTGCGCAGGGCCGCGTGACGGTCGACCGCCGTCTGCCACGCCCGCCCAAAGGCCTCGACGTCGAGTCCACCCTCGATTCGAAAGCGCGTCTGCTCGACATACGCTCCACCGGCCGGCTCGTGCAGGTGGTGGAAAAGCATCCCCTGCTGCAACGGCGAGAGTTCGTACAGGTCCTCAATGTTGGCGCGGGCGGGAGTGGACATCGTAGTCGTCATTCTAGGCGATCCAGCAGCTTGTCGAGATCGTCCTGACTGACCTGGGCTTGGGGAAAGTCCGACGGCGTCAGTCCGCCGGTGTCCACCTGGGTGCAATGCGCCACCAGCCGGAGCAGGGCCTGCCTGAAGTCGGCCGCCACGCGGTTGATCGTCGCCGCCTCGTGATGGGCCGGGCTGTAGTTCCAGGCGCAGCGCAATTCGCCGCCCGCCACCACCGCGTTCACCTCGATCAGGAAGGCCCGTGGATTCGTCGCGCCGTGGTCCGCTCCGCGGCTTTCCCCCGCAGGCGCAAAGCCCTCCTTCCGGCCCTCGGCGGCACCGGCGTCGACCTGACCCAGGTAATTGAAGCACAGCTCCGGTTCCCTCCGCGCAGCGAGGCGCGCCTGGGTCGCCTCCTCGCCCAGATAGCGCAGCAATCCGTAGCCAAGTCCGCGCCGCGGCACAGCGCGCAGTTGTTCCTTGATCTGCTTGATCGCATCGCCGTCACCGACCGCGCCCTCAAGACTCAGGGCAACCGGATAAAGGGTGGTGAACCAGCCCACGGTCCGGGCGATGTCGGGCGCATCCCCGAGTTCCTCGCGCCCGTGGCCTTCCAGCGCGATCGTCACGCGGTCGGCCCCGGTCCAGCGCGCCAGCACCTGCGCGAGCGCCGTCAGCAACAAATCATTCACGTGGGTGCGGTAGGCCGCTGCACTGTCCTGCAGCAGGCGCCGGGTGTCCGCCGCAGAGAGCGCGAAGGTCACCACCGCTTCCCCCCCCGTCTGTCCGCGTCCGGGGTTCGCCCTGTCCCGCGGCAGCGGCGTGGACGTGACCGCCTCCCACCAGGCAAGTTCCGATCGGGTCAGATCCGACCCCGCTTCGCGCGCCAGCCGGCGCGTCCAGGCCGTCCACGATCCGGGTACAGCCAGGAGCGGCGCCAGCGGATCGGCATAAGCCTGCGCCAGCTCCTCCACCAGCCACCGCCACGACACGCCGTCGATAGCCAGATGGTGAACCACAAGCAGGAGACGGCCTTCCCCGCCGGACGCGGCCGGGGTGAACACCACCGCCCGCAAGAGCGGGCCTGCGCACAGATCGAGGCCGGCCTGCGCTCGCGCCGGGCCGACTGCCAGCTCGCTCAACGGCGCCCGCTCCACCGCCACGCTATCCACCGCGTTCCCGGCGTCAGCCCTCCACCCGTTCTCATCGCGCCGGTAGCGCATCTGCAGCGCATCATGACGCGCGGTCACGCGCCGCAGTGCCGACTCGAAGCGCACGGAATCGAACTCCGGCGGCGTGACGAACAGCGCCGACTGATTCCAGTGCGCCGGCACCGGCAGATCCTGCGCAAAGAACCAGCGCTGGATCGGCGTGAGCCGCGCGTCGCCGTCAGTCTCGTCCGCCGCCGCGGGCTGTACCGGTGCCACCGTCTCGGCCACGGCCGCCAGTTGCATCAGGGTCTGGTGGCGGAACACCGCCTGGGCAGACAGCTTCACGCCCGCCGTCGCCGCGCGGGCAACCACCTGCAGGCTCAGAATGGAATCCCCACCCAGCGCAAAAAAATTATCCTTTCGGCCCACCGTCGGCGCGCCGAGCAGTTCCGACCACAGCTTCGCGAGCAGCCTCTCGACCGGCCCCTGCGGCGCGGTGGCGTCGGTCGCCTCGGCGGCCGGCGCCGGCAACGCGCGGCGATCGACCTTGCCGCTCGGCAGCAGCGGCCAGCGTTCGACCTGCGCCCAGCGCGAGGGCACCATGTAGGCCGGAAGGGTTGACTCGACCCGGGTGCGCAACGCGCTCTTCCAAGCGGCGGGCGCGGCCGGCCACTCGACATAGCCGGCAAGCTGGCTGTCACGTACCGCAACCACCGCCTTGGTCACGCCCGGCTCCGCCGCCAGCACCGCCTCCACTTCGCCGAGCTCGATGCGGAAGCCGCGCACCTTCACCTGGTCATCCTTGCGGCCGATAAACTCCAACACCCCGTCGGCACGCCAGAGCACCTCGTCGCCGGTGCGGTACATGCGCGCGCCGGACCCGCCCGCATGGGGATCCGGAAGAAAACGCTCCGCCGTCTGCATCGGGTCCTTCCAGTATCCGCGCGCCAATTGCACGCCACTGATGAACAGTTCACCGCGCACGCCCGCCGCGACGGGCTGCAGGGCGCGGTCCAGCACGTAGGCCCGCATCCCCGGCACCGGCCGGCCGATCGGCACGCGCCCCTGCTCGTCCGCCGGGGAGGTCCACTCGACGCACTCGATCGTGGTCTCGGTGGGACCGTAGAGATTGACCACCGCCACCGGCAGCGTCTGCCGTATGCGATCCCTCAACACACCGGTGAGCGCCTCGCCGCCGGCAAATACCGTCGTGAGCGACCGGCAGCGTCCGAGGGAGCCGTCGGCCACCATTGCTTCCAGCAGACTCGGCACGCCCTGCAGGCGTGTCACACCGGCTCGACGAATGATCTCCGCCAGCGCCGCGGGGTCCCGATGACTGCCGGGCTCGGCCAGCTCCAGCCGCCCGCCGGTCATCAGCGGCGCCCAGTATTCCCACACCGAGGCATCGAAGGTGTAGGGCGTCTTCTGCAGCACCACATCCTCCGGACCAAAGCCGTACGTGCGGTTGAACCACGCCATGTGCTTCGCGAGCCCCGCGTGCGTGATCGCCACCCCTTTCGGTTTTCCGGTCGAGCCGGACGTGAACAACAGGTACGCGAGTTGTCCGCCCACAGGCACAGCGACCGCCTCGTCCGCCGCCGCCGGCAGGTCCTCCAGGCATACCACGGGTACGGTTCCGGCGGGGACGCGGGGCGCGAGCGCACGGGTCGTCAGCACCGCCACGGTTTCGGAAAGCACCGCGCGGATTCGCTCAGCGGGATAGTCCGGGTCGACCGGCACATAGGCTCCACCTGCCCGCCATGTGCCGAGCAGCGCACTCACCTGCGACGGCGTCCGGTCGAGAAGGATTCCCACTGGCTGGTCCGCCCGGACACCCTGCGCGCGCAAGCCCGCCGCCACGCGATCCGCGGCCAGGCCGAGCTCGCGGTAGGTGAGCGTCACCACGCCTTGTGAAACCGCCACCGCATCCGGCGAGCGAAGGATCTGCGCCACGACTTCGGCCGGCACGACCCCGCCTGACGGTGGCGTCCCGCCGTCACTCCAGCCCATCACCTGCGCGCGCTCCACCGGAGCCAGACCACCGAGCGCCGACAACCGGCGCGTCGGATCCTTCACCGCCTCGGCCAACAGGGCGAGATAGCGCTCCACCAGACGCTCGACCGTCGTCCGATTGAAGAGGTCCCGTGCGTACTCGGCGGACAGCGTCAGACCGGCCGCCGTTTCCCGCGCGGAGAAGGTCAGATCGAATTTCGCCTGCCCCGCCTCGACCGGTACGGGGGCGAGCGTCAGACCCGCGAGCGAGAGCGCCGCCGCCGGATGATTCTGCAGACTGAACATCACCTGAAACAGCGCCGGACGGCTCGCATCACGTTCCGGATTCACCGCCTCGATCACGCGCTCGAACGGCAGCTCCTGATGAGCATACGCCTCCAGCGTGGTTTTGCGCACCCGCCGCAGCAGATCGCGAAAACTCGGATCGCCCGCCACATCCGCGCGCAGCGCGAGGGTGTTCACAAACAGGCCGATCAATCCCTCCAGTTCAGACCGGACGCGTCCAGCCACCGGCGTTCCGATCGCAAAGCTCTCCTGACCGCTCTGCTTCGCCAGCACCGCCTCCCACGCGGCCAGCAGCGTCATGAACAGCGTCGCTCCTTCCTTCCGACCGAGGCCCTTGACCGCCTCGGTCAGCGCCGGATCGAGGACCCGTTCGAACTGACCGCCCCGATACGACGGCTCCGCCGGACGTTCGCGATCGGTCGGCAGTTCCAAGGCCTCCACGCCCGCGAGCTGGTTGCGCCAGTAGTCAACCTGGCGCAACCACGCCGGTCCCTGCGCGCGTTGCCGCTGCCAGCGGGCGAAATCACCATAGGTGACGGCGAGGCCGCCGAGGCTCTCGCCCGCGTAGGCCTTCATCACCTCGTCAACCAACACGCCCTCCGACCAGCCGTCGAAAACGATGTGGTGCAGGGTGAACAGCGCCCAATGCCGGTCGGGCCCCAGCCGCAGCAGCGTGGCCCGGATCAGCGGCCCCGCCGCCAGATTGAACGGCGTGTGCGCCTCCGCTTCCACCCGCCGCCGGGCCTCCGTCTCGCGCGCCGCCTCCGGGCAGTCGCTCAAATCGATCACCGGCAGCGCCAGCGTCAACGCGGGGTGCACGTGCAGCGTCGCGCGCCCGCCGACTGCGGGGAAGACCGCGCGCAACGGCTCGTGCCGGGCCACCACCGCCTGGAGCGCGCGCGCCAGCGCCGCGACATCGAGCGGACCGTGCAATTCTAGGGCCGCGGGCAGATTGTAGGCCGGACTTCCCGGCGCGAGTTGCGCAAGCACCCACATCCGCTCCTGCGCCGAGGACAGTACGGCTGGCGCCTCCAAACCCGGTCCCGGCCGCACCGGCCCGACCTCATCGGGACCCGGCTCGCCTGAACCCGGCGCACCGGCGGCGCGCAGCGCGGCAACAAAGCCATCGAGATCCGGATGATCAAACAGCACGCGCAGCGGCACGTCGCGGCCGAGTGCCGCGCGAACCCGCGCCACGACCTGGGTGGCGAGCAGGGAGTGGCCGCCGAGTTCGAAAAAATTCGCCTCGGCAGAGGGAGCCGTAACGCCGAGCACTTCCGCCCAGATGCCGGTCACCAGTTCGCTCAGCGGATCCGCTACGATCCTGCGGTACGACGGCGGTGCCGCGGGCTCAGCCGGGCCGTCCCGGTCGGCCGGCAGCGCCTTGCGGTCGAGTTTTCCATTGGGGGTTCTCGGCAGCACGTCGAGCGCATGCCAGGCCGAGGGCACCATGTAGTGGGGCAGCGTCCCGCGCACCCAGTCGGTCAGTGCCGTCGCCGTCACCGCGCCACCCGCGGCCGGCGCTACGAAGGCCACGATGTACGGTCCGCGCTGGGGATGGTCGCGCGCGAGCACCGCCGCCTCCGCCACCGCCGGATGCGCCTCGATCCGTGCCTGGATCTCGCCAAGTTCAATGCGAAAGCCGCGAATCTTCACCTGATGATCGCCGCGACCGAGGAACTCGATCTGCCCGTCGGCTCGAAAACGCGCTAGGTCTCCCGTGCGGTACAGGCGGCCACCCGGATCGCGCGCAAACGGATCCGGCATGAAACGCTCCGCCGTCAGGTCCGGCCGGCCGAGATAACCGCGGGCCAATCCCTCGCCCGCCAGCCACAGCTCGCCGATCGCCCCGCGCGGCACGGGCTGCAGGTCCGGGTCGAGCAGGTAAAGCCGTGAGTTCGCGATCACGCGTCCGATGGTCGCCGGACCGCCCCGCGCGCGCAGCGCGCAGGTCGAGTACGTCGTGTCCTCGGACGGACCGTAGAGATCGTAGACGCGTTCCAGCGCCGACTGGGCATAAAGCTTATCCGCCAATGCCGCCGTCAGCGGCTCGCCGGCCAGATTCACCGTCATGACCGAATCAGGGATCGCCGCCGAGCGCACCAGCTCCGCCGCCGCCGAAGGCACGGTGTTGATCAGGGTGACCTCGGCGCGCGCCGGAAGGGTCGGGAGTGCGAGCGCGTTTTCGGCCACGATCACCTTGCCGCCCGTCGCGAGCGTCACAAACAATTCGAAAACCGAAAGGTCGAAGCACACCGACGTCGAAAACAGCACGCCCGACAGCTCACGCGGCGTAAACGCGGTCTGCGCCCAGTGTACGAATGCCACCGCCTGCCGGTGCTCGATCGCCGTCCCCTTCGGCTTCCCGGTCGAGCCCGACGTGTAGATGAGATAGGCGAGATTGACCGGGTCGATCCGGACATCGCTGGCGGAGGAACCGGGCGCCGGCAGGGGCTCGTCCAGCCAGACGGTGGGAATCGCCAGCGGAGGCAGGCGGTCCGCCACCCGACGCTGTGTGACCAGCGCCACAAAGCGCGCATCTCCCGCCATGAAGGCGAGCCGGCCCGCCGGATACGCCGGATCGAGCGGGACGTAGGCCGCCCCGGCCTTGAGCACGGCCAGCAGCGCAATGACCAGGTCCGCCCCCCGCTCCAGACAGACGCCCACGCACTGTTCCGGGCCTGCGCCGAGGCTCCGCAGATGCGCCGCGAGGCGCGCGGCCGCCCCATCGAGTTCCGCATAAGTCAGGCGACGGGTGCCATCGACCAGCGCGACCGCCGAAGGCGTTCGTACGACTTGGTCGGATAAAAGCCCGGGCAGCGTGGCCGTGCGGTCATGCGGCCGGTCGGTTGCGTTCCACGCATCCACCAGCAGGGCCCTTTCGGACGGCGGCAGAATCGCGAGGGTCGCGAGCGGACGGCCGACCCCCGCCGCCATGCCCGCGAGCAGGACTTGAAGATAGGTCAGCCAACGCTCCGCCAGATCCGCGGGCAGCCGCTGGCGATCATGCAGCAGCAGCAGCTTGAACCGCTCGCCCGGCTCGACAATCAACGTCGCCGCGTAGTGCGTGCGCTCGTGGCTCCTGACCTGCTCGACCCGCAGCGATCCGAGCTGGCCCTCGAGTGCTTCGCCCGCCGGATAGTTCTCATACACCAGCAGCGTCTCGAAGAGCGGCCGGTCCCGGGGCACATCGGTCCAGCCCTGGATCCTCACCAGCGGGGTGGATTCGAACTGGCGCGCCTCCGCCGTGGTCACCTGGAGTGCGCGGAGCCACTCACCCAGGGGACGCGCCGGCTCGATCCGCGCGCGCAGGGGCAGCGTGTTGATGAACAGTCCGATCATCGCGTCCGCGCCCGGCAGATCGGCCGGCCGGCCGGAGACGGTGTGGCCGAAGACAATGTCGCGCTCGCCGCCGAGCCGCGCGAGCAGCAGCGCCCATGCGCCCTGAAACACCGTGGCCGGCGTCACGCGCGCCGCGCGGGCCAGCGCCCGCACCGCCTCGCTCGCCTCGGGCGGCAGCACGAGATCGCGCTCGCCATGACGGTCGTCCGTCATCGTGCCCTCCATGGTCAGCGCCAGGCCGAGCGGCGTCGGCTGGCTCAGGTCGCCAAACTCCCGGCGCCAGAATGCCTCGGCCTTCGTGCCCTCCTGCCGCTGCAGCCAGGCGAGATAAGTGCGGAACGGCGGCGCGGACGCCAGCGGTGCCGCCTGGCCGGCGCGCAAGGCCTGGTAGGTCGTGAGCCATTCCCGCAACACCAGACTCACGCTCCAGCCATCGAGCAGCAGGTGGTGCCGGCTCCAAAGCAGGAACCACACATCGTCCGCCAGCCGGGCGAGCGTGATGCGCGTCAGCGGCGCCTTCGACGGATCAAAGCGCTGCTGGACGTCGTCCGCGGTCAATCGGGCCTGGCGCTCCGCCTGCACCGTCGCATCCGCGTCCCGCCAGTCATGAAGCATGAACGGGGTCTCCGCCCGCCGGCCCACCACCTGCAGCGGGGCTTTGCCCGTCTGCCAAGCGAAGGCGGTCCGAAAAATCGCATGGTTCGCCGCGATTGAGCGCCAGGCTCGCATCAGCGTGTCCGGTTCAAGCGGTCCGCGCAGGATCGCGCTGAACTGGTCGTGATATGCCCCGCCGTCCGGCGACAGCAGGGTGTGAAACAGCAATCCCTCCTGGAGCGGAGTCAGCGGATAAACATCCTCCACGGCCTTCTTGTTCATGCCACGGAGGATTGAAACTCAATTTCCTCGATTGCCTGATCGACGTCCGCGGTGCTCGCGCCCGCGAGGTCGTAGCGATTTCCCGTTCCCGGGGCCGGGGTTGCCGCCATCAGTGCGCGCAGTTGGGTCAGCAGCTCCTCCGCCAGCCGGCGAAGCGTATCTGCCCGGTGGATCTTCGTGCCGTGGTGCCATTCGCAGCGCAGCGTTCCGTCCACAATGAGCGCGTTGACGTCGATCAGGTGCGTGCGCCCGCCCCGCGGACTGCAGTGCGCCCCGACGGGCTCCGGCGCTGCGCCGAAGGCACTGCCCTCGCCGACCAGCCCATCGAACTGCCCCAGGTAGTTGAAGCACACCTCGGCCGCCGGAACATCCCAGCGCGGAGGTGACGCGAGCCAGCGACCGACGCCATAGCCGAGGCCGCGCCGCGGGATCGCCGCAAGTTGGCCGCGCACCGCGTCAACGGTCGCGATCGGCCCGGCCCGGTCCGTCAGGTCCAGCACTACGGGAAAGAGACTCGTGAACCAGCCCACCGAGCGCGACAGATCGATCGCAGCATCACCGCTTTCTCGTCCATGGCCTTCGAGATGGATCACCGTGCGCGCGCGCCCGGTCCAGTCCCGCAGCACCATGGCGAGCGCCGCGAGGAGCAGGTCATTGATCTGGCAACCGTAGCCGGCCAGCGTCTGGCGCAACAGGGTCTCGGTCTCGGTCGGGCTCAGCGACACCGCCACGACGCCGGCGTCGGCCACGTGATTGTCATCCCCTGGCAGGTCGCGCGGCAACGCCACCGCCGTCTGCGCGGCCGTCGCCACGGCCGACCAGTGGGCCGTCTCGTCCGCTAGCGCGGCGCCCGCCGCCAGCGACTGCAGCCAGCGCGCCCACGCAGCCGCACTCGCCGTCGCGGGTGCAAGCCGCACCACGGTGCCCGCGCGGAGCGCCCGATAGGCCGCCAGCAGGTCGTCGAGCAGCACACGCCAGGAAACGCCGTCGATCACGAGGTGATGAATGACCACAAACAGCCGGCCCGGCCCGCCGTCCGCCGCGGAGAACAGCACGGCGCGCAGGAGGGGTCCGCGTTCGAAATCGAGCGACGCCTGTTCGGCCGCGCACACCGCGGTGAGTTCCGCCGACGAGGCAAAGGTCACCGTGCGCAGGACCGGAGTCGTGTCCGGCACCGCGCGAGCCTGCCAGCCTTCGGCTGAGGCCGCCCCCCGGGTAAACCGCAGTGCAAGCGCCGGATGATGCGCCACGGTGGCGGCGAAGGCAGCCCCCAGCGGCCCGGGCTCCAGCTTCTCCCGCGTCGCCAGCAGCACGGACTGGTTCCAGTGGCCCGCCTCGGCGAAGTCCCGCGCAAAAAACCAGCGCTGCATCGGCAGCAGCGGCCAGATCCCGTCACCTGCGTCGGCCGGACCGACCGACGTGTCCGCGGTTCCCGCCGCGTCTGCCAGCTCCGCCACGGTCGGCCGTTCAAACACGAGCCGTGGGCTCAGCGCCAGCCCGGCCTCCCGCGCCCGCGCGACGACCTGCAGGACGAGAATCGAATCACCGCCTAGCGCGAAATAATTGTCGTGAATCCCCACGCGCGGAACCTTGAGCACGTCGCGCCAGATCTGCGCCAGCCTCTCCTCGGCCGGCGTGCGCGGTGCGGTCAAGCCGTCGTCCTCCTTGATTGCTTCCCCCACCGCGGCCGGCGCCGGCAGCGCCTTGCGATCGAGCTTGCCGTTGGGGGTCTGCGGGAGCGCCGCTAGGGCGACGAACGCCGACGGCACAAAATACTCCGGCAGCCGGGCGGAGAGCCACGGCCTCAACTCGGCATCGAGGCCGCGCCCCGCGGGCAGCGCCGGGCCCACCACGTAGGCTGCGAGCCGTTTGCGGCCAGGCTCGTCCTCGTAAGCCACGACGGCGGCCTCGGCCACCTGCGGATGCCGGCGCAGCACAGCCTCGATCTCGCCCAGTTCGATGCGGAAACCGCGGATCTTGATCTGATGGTCGGAGCGCCCGAGGAACTCGACCTGCCCGTCCGGCCGGAAGCGTCCGAGGTCGCCCGTACGGTAGAGCCGTCCGCCCGGGGCGGACGCGAAGGGATCCGGAACAAAGCGGTCCGCGGTCAGATCCGGCCGGCCGAGATAACCACGTGCCAGCCCCTCGCCGCCGAGAAAAAGTTCGCCCACCGCGCCCAGCGGCACGGGTTGAAGCTGCGCGTCGAGCAGGTAGAGCTGCGTGTTGGCCAGCGGGCGCCCGATCGTCTCGGGGCCGCCGGGACTGCGCAGGGCCCAGGTCGAGTAGGTCGTGTCCTCGGACGGGCCGTAAAGATCGTAGACTTTGGCCACCGTGCCGGTCGCATAGATCCGGTCGGCGAGGCTCGCGCGGAGCGGCTCGCCTGCGAGGTTCACCACCCGGACACCCGCGGGCAGCGCACCGCTGCGCACCAGCTCGTTCATGGCGGATGGCACCGTGTTGACCAGCGTCACTTCGGCGCGCGCCGGCAGTTCCGGCAGCGCGAGCGCATTCTCGGCGAGGATGACCTTGCCGCCGAGCGCCAGCGTCACGAAGAGCTCGAACACCGAAAGATCAAAGCACACCGACGTCGCCGCGAGCACACCGGCGAATTCGTCGGCCGGATACACCGCCCGCGCCCATGCAATCAGTGCGGCCGCGCTCCGGTGCTCGATGGCGGTCGCCTTGGGCCGGCCGGTCGAACCCGAGGTGTAGATGAGGTACGCAAGCGACTCCGGATGCGCCGGGCAAGGCCTGGCTGCCGGACGCGGCGGAAGCGCGGCGAGTTCCGCGGCATCGACGAGCGTCCAGCCGCCCGCCGGCAGCTTCGCCGCCAGCGGCGGCCGGCTCACCAGCAGGCCGACCGCGGCGTCCTCGCACATGAAGCCGAGGCGATCAGCCGGGTAGAGCGGATCGAGCGGGACATAGGCGGCCCCGGTCTTCAGCACCGCCAGCAGGGCCGTGACCAGATCCACTCCGCGCCCGAGGCAGACGCCGACCAGGCGCTCCGGTCCGGCCCCCTGCGTCCGCAACGATTCCGCCCAGGCGTTGGCGCGCGCCTCAAGTTCGCCATAAGTAAAGCAACGCTCACCATCAACCAGCGCCACGGCCGCCGGTCTCTCCCGCGCACACCGCTCAAAGCCGTCGTGCAGGCGCAGGCTGCGGTCGTGCGAAAGCGCATTCGCGTTGAATCCGTCGAGGATCCGCCACGCGTCCGGGGCTAGCAGCCGGGTTTCCGTCACCCGCTGTTCCGGCGCCGTGATCATCGCCGTCAGCACCCGGTCATAGGCATCGACAAACTCCGTCACCTGCTCGCGCGTGAATTCCGCCGGATCATAGCGCAGCTCAAGCTGCACCGAACGGGCCACGCCGTCGGCATTGAACTGCGCGAAGTAGGCAAAGGTGTTCTGATCAAAACAGCGGGTGTCGAGCACGGCCAGATCCGGCCGGTCGCGCAGCGCGTCGAACACGTGGAAGTGGGCGAAGTTGAATGTCGTCTCGAACAACGCCTGGCGCCCCCAGTCCTTCTGCAGTTCAGCCAGCGGAAACCGCCGGTGCGGCTGCACGGCTCCATCCGCGCGCAGCGCCGCCTGGATCAGGTCGAGCCACGTGCCTTCGTCGGTGCGAATCCGATACGGCACGGTATTGAGGAACAGGCCGAGCCCCTCGGCCGCCCCACTCTCCTCCAGCCGGCCGTTGCTGATCACGCTGGTGATCACGTCGGGCTGGTTGCCGAGAAAGGCCACGACGCGTGCGTGTGCGGCCAGCAGGACGTGCTTGAGCGAAACACCGGTCCGCGCCGCGAGCGCCTTGAGTGCAGCGTAGCGGTCGTCGCGCCAAGTCAGGAACACGGCATCCTGCCGCGCAGTCGTCTCCGCTGCACGACCGGGCCGGCGCGGCAGGCGGATCACCTGCGGATCGTCGAGGTAGGCGCGCCAGAATGCGCGGGTCGGGCCGGACGCGAGCGCCGCCTTTTCCAGGCTCACATAGTCACGAAACGCCGGGGCCGGTGTCGCCGGTGCATCGGTCGAACCAGCGAGGCGACCGAGGTAGCGCGAAAAGATTTCGGTCAGCAGCGTCGCCACACTCCACCCGTCAAGGATCGCGTGGTGCATGCTGAGCGAGAACTGCAGGGTCGACCGCGAGCGCCGGTGGACGCCGAGCCGGAAGAACCCGGGCTCCGTCCAGGTGAAGCCGCGGGCCGCTTCCGCTTTCCACCAAGCCGCAATCGCCGCCTCCTGCGCGGCCGCATCGAGCGCTGTGACGTCATGGACGCTCAAAGGCGGCGGTATCGTCGCATGGACGCACTGCAGCGGCTCCGCAAATCCGCCCTTGTGCACCGCGGTGCGCAGGATCGGATGCCGCTGGATGACTTCGGCGAGCACCGCGCGCAGGGCTGCCTCGTCCCACGCCACGCGCAGGTGATACGAGAACAGGTCGTGAAACACCGGCGCGTCCGGGTGCAGCTCCGAATGGAACACCATCACGGCCTGCAGCGCGCTCAGCGGATAGGCGTCGACCACATCGGCCGGCAGCCGCGCGCGGTCAGTCGGCGACACCAGTGCAAACGCATCCGGACCCGCCAGCGTCGCCGCCGCCGGGACGAGTCCGCGCGCGAGGTCACGCACCGTCTGATGTCGGAAGAGATCCTGCAGCGGAAAATCCCAGCCCGCCGCCCGCACCTTGGCGCGCACCTCGATGCTGCGAATCGAATCGCCGCCGAGTGCGAAGAAATTGTCCGTCGCACCCACCGCGGGCAAGCCCAAGACCCGGGCCCAGACCCCAGCGAGCAGCGTTTCGGCCGGACCCGCGGGTTCGACCCGCGTCGTGCCCGCGCCCGCCACCGGTGCGGCCGGAGCCGGCAGCGCCTTGCGGTCGGTCTTGCCGGAAGGCGTGAGGGGCAGCGCGTCGAGCCAGACCCAGGCCGATGGCACCATGTGATCCGGTAGCCGCGTCTGCAGCGCCGAGCGCAACGCCGCCTCCGAGACCTCGATCTGTCGGACGACGTAGCCCACCAGCCGCGGTTCGCCCTGGTCCCGGCGCAGCGCGACCGCGGCATCGCACACCGCCGGATGCTCGCGCAAGGCCGACTCGATCTCGCCCAGCTCAATGCGAAACCCGCGCAACTTCACTTGGAAATCGATCCGACCGAGGTACTCGACCTCGCCGTTTGCACGCCAGCGTCCGAGATCGCCCGTGCGGTACAGGCGCGCGCCCGGGTCGGTCGGATGCGGCACCCAGCGCTCAGCCGTCAGGTCGGCCCGGCCGTGATAGCCGCGCCCCAGACCAATGCCACCCAGGTACAGTTCGCCGGCCACCCCGACCGGCAGCGGATGCATCGCCCCATCGAGCACATGGATCTCGATGTTCGCGATGGGGTGTCCGATCGGGACCGGTTCATCGTCCTCGCGCCGGCATACATGCCAGGTCACGTCGACCGCCGCCTCCGTCGGCCCGTAAAGATTGTGCAGTGCCACGCCCGGCAGCTTGCCGAAGAAACGGTTCACCAGCTCGCGCGGCAGCTCCTCACCCGAGCAGATCACCTGCCGCAGCGAGACACAGAGCTCCACGCCCGGACTCTGCAGGAACACGCGCAGCATCGAGGGCACGAAGTGCAGCGTCGTGATTTTTTCCGTCCGGATGAGTTCGATCAACCGCGCCGGATCCTTGTGCGCCTCGGGCTCCGCGACGACCAGGGTCGCGCCGGCCATGAAAGGCCAGAAAAACTCCCACACCGACACATCGAAGCTGAACGGCGTCTTCTGCAGCACACGATCCGCCGGCGTTAGCGGCAGCGCCTCCTGCATCCATTGCAACCGGTTCAGGATCCCCGCGTGCGTGTTCACTGCGCCTTTCGGCCGTCCGGTCGATCCCGACGTGTAAATCATGTACGCCGCACTTTCAGCCTGCAGCTCAGGGGCCCGCCAGGCGGCCGCCGCGCGAGGCTCATCGGTGAGGATAAGCTGCGCCCCGCCCGCCGGCAGCCGTGCCGCCAGGGCCGGGGTCGTGATCACCACCGGCGCTGCCGCATCCGCCAGCATGTGCGCCACCCGATCCCCGGGATAGCCCGGATCCAGTGGCACATACGCTCCACCCGCTTTCATCACCGCGTGCAGGGCCACCACGAGTTCCACCGAGCGCTCCAGGTAAACCCCCACGCGTACCTCCGGTCCCACACCCGCCGCCTGCAGGTCCGCCGCGAGCGCCTGCGTGCGGGCCGCAAACCCGGCATAGCTCAGCGTTTCGCCGCCAAAAATCACGGCGGGGTCCGCCGCCGGCCGCAGATCGGCGAACTGGTGGATCCAGCGGTCGACCGGATACGTCCGCGCAGTCTGATTCCACGCCTGCAGGCAGGCGCGCTCAGCCGGCGCCACGATCTCCAACGCGCTGAGCCGTTGCGCCGGGTCCGCTGCCACGGAGCCCAACACGGTTTCCAGATTGGCCGCGACGCGCGCAATCGTGTCGGCGGCGAAGAGATCGGTGCTGTATTCAATCAACCCCTTCAGTCCGCCCCCCAGCGTTTCCTCAAACGAGAGCAGGAGGTCGAACTTCGACGCGGTGAGTTCCGGTTCGATCGGGGCGAGCTCAATGCCCGCCAGCTCCGCCCTGCCCGCCGGCATGTTCTGCAGCGTGAACCCCACCTGAAAGACCGGGTGATGGCTCGGGTCGCGCGGCACCTTGAGCCGCTCCACCACCTGGTCGAACGGGATCTCCTGGCGCGCCAGCGCCGCCTGGACTTCGGTGGCTGTCCGGCGCAGCAGGGTACGGAATTCCGGATCGTCCGCGAGGTCTGCGCGCAGCACGATCAGGTTGACGAAGAATCCGACCAGGCCTTCAAGCGCCGGGTGCCCGCGGTTCGCGACCGATGCACCCACGCCGAAATCGGCCTGCCCGGAGTAGCGCGCCAGCAGGGTCTGCCAGCCGGCGAGCAGGGTCATGAACAGCGTGGCCTGCTGGGTTTGACTCAGGGCGCGCAACGCCGTGACAAGCGTCGACGACAGTGTGAAGCGGTGGCCGGCGCCGCGCCCGGACAGCACCTCGGGCCGGCGGTGATCGGTGGGCAGGGCCAAGACCGGCACGCCCGCGAGGCGCCGCTCCCACGCCCGCAACGCCTCCGCCCACTCCTGACTCGCCGCCCGCACCCGCTGCCAGGACGCATAGTCCGCATAACTCAGTGGGAGTGGCGCGAGCGCGTCTGCGCTGCCCGCGATCCGCGCCCTGTAGGCCGTCGCGAGATCGCGCAGCAGAACTCCGATCGACCAGCCGTCGAACACCACATGGTGCACACAGAAGAGCAGGCGGTGCTCTCCGGACCCAAGCGTGACGAGGTGCAGCCGCACCAGCGGCGCCCGGGCGAGGTCAAACGGGGTTTCGAGCACGGCGTGCGTGCGGCTCGCGAGCCGTGCCGTGCGCTCGGCCGGGGCCAAGGCCGACAGGTCCTCGATCGCCAGCGGGACCGTTTCGGCGACGACCGTGATCCGGGTTGCGCGGCCGTCCCGCTCGGTAAACCCCGTGCGCAGTTCCTCGTGCCGCCGCACCACGTCCGTCCAGGCGGCGCCGAGCGCGGCGGCGTCGAGCGGACCGAAGAGCGCAAACGCCTGCCCGAGCAGATAGGCGGTGTTGCCGGGCTGCAGTTGCTGCACAAACCAGAGGCGCTCCTGCGCAAACGACAGCGGCGCAGTCTCGCCCGGGGGCCGCGCGCGCGGGCTGTCGTCGTTCGCGGGCGCGATGACCACGCCTTTTTTCGCGAGCCGTTGACGGAGGAGGGCTTGTTGATCGGAAGTCATGCCGGCGGGCCGACAGGAAACGCGAAGCCGGGCGCTGCGGCCCGGTCTGTGCGCTCAGCCTGCGAGCGCCCCTTCGGCCATCGCCAGCGGTCGGGTGTCACGGCTGACGAGAAATTCCGGGCGGGGTTCACCCGGCGGCACGGGGACATTGGAAACGCTGTTGTAGGTCACGATCATCATCGTGCGGTCCCACGGCGAGAGATTCGGGGCGGAGCCGTGCGCGAGATTGGGATGGAAAACCATCACGCTGCCGCGCGGACCCTTCGGCGCGACGATCCCGCCCTCGCCGACCAGGCGCGCGATCGTCTCGCGGTCGAGCGAGTATTTGAGATCGGCACTGACGTTATCCTGCCAACCGCCTTTGCCGCGCGCGGCCTCGACGTCGATCATCCCGTGATGGTGCGAGCGCGGGATGCACATGAGCGGACCGTTGAATTCTGTGACCTCGTCAAGGTAAACCATGAGATTGACGCAACGTGGTGCGACCATGCCGTCGCCCTTGGCCCAAAAAATATAATCCTGGTGCCACTTCCACACATCGCCGCCAAAGGCCGCCTTGAAGTTGATTTTGAACTGATAGACGTAGGCCGGCCCGCCGATGATCTGCTCGGCCGGCCGGAGCAGGCGAGACAGGCGCGTGAGACGGGCCATGACGGCATGGCTGAGGTGGCAGCCGTGCAGCGCGCGAACCGTGGCGCCATCGCGTTCCATCACGCGACTCGGGTGGTCGACGGCGGCGATCTCGGCGGTAGCCTGCTGCAACAACGCGATTTCCGCATCATCGAAGACCCCCGGAAAAAACAGGAGTCCCTCTCGTTCGTAGGACTGAAGCTGGGAGAGGGTGAGTTCCATGATTGGTGAGCGAATAAGTATTTTTAATCACAAGCAGCACATCAAGCCTCGGCGGGTACAGACAAGTCTGAACGGTAATATTTTTTGATCGAAGGTCGTGGAAGCATTGAGCCGGAGATTTCCAGCCAAGAATCCTGCGGGGACGCTCGTCGAGCATTTCCTGATGGGCGGCGAGGCGAGCATCTGGCGGGCGTCGAGGGCGTCGGTTTTGAGGACGGCGTCGAAGGGGATGCTGGCGGTGCCGATGGGGAGAATCTCGTTGGTTTTTTCGGGCTGGTAGGTTTCGGCGGCGTCGCGGCAGGCGAACCATCGCACGATGCGTTTAGCGCGGCCGCCCGGGTTGCGCGGCCCAAGGTCGGCGTGGGCGGCCATGAAGGGGCGTTCGGGGCGACGGGTGGTGTAAATGCGGATGAGCGCGGCGGCGCTCGTGCTCCGGTGTCGCCACGTTCGGGTCCATTTTTCAATTCGGCGGGAGTTGGCCCGCCGCCGCTTTTTCCCCGATTTTACCTCTGAAAAGAGGTGGTGCGAGTGCCGGGAGTCGAACCCGGATCAATGGCTTCGGAGGCCACTACACTATCCATTGTGCTACACTCGCAAACTGACTGAAAAATTCACGGCGTCTCGGCGGGGTGTCGAGCGCAAAGACGGAACGTCAGGCAGAACCCGACGTCGACGGTCGCCGCTCAAGCCGTTTTTTTATTTTCGCGCCAAGCCCGCCAGGTCTCAACGATCATCGGCAGGACCGAGAGAAAGATGATCATGAGGATGACGAGTTTGAAGTTCTTCTGGACGAACGGTTGGTTGCCGAAGGCGAAGCCGGCGTAGATGAAGAAATAGATCCAGACGAAGCCGCCGATGAGGTTGTAGGCGAAAAACCGCTTGTAGGTCATCTGCCCGACGCCGGCGACGAACGGGACGAAGGTGCGCACGAAAGGCACGAAGCGGGCGAGAATAATGGCGCGGCCACCATATTTCTCGAAAAACGTGTGGGCGCGTTCGAGATGTTTCTTGCGGAAGAAAAAGGAATCTTCGCGCTTGAACACGGCGGGACCGAGCTTGGCGCCGACCCAGTAATTCAGCGTGTCACCGATGACGGCCGCGACGAACAGCAGCAAGGCCATGAGGTGGACGTTGAGCCCGGTCTCCGGCCTGGCGCAGAACGCTCCCGTGGCGAACAGCAGTGAATCGCCGGGCAAGAACGGAGCGACGACCAGACCGGTTTCGGCGAAGATGATCAGGAACAGCAACGCATACGTCCACGTGCCGTAGTCGCGGATGATTTCCGCGAGGTGAACGTCGATGTGCAAAATAAAGTCGATGAGTTTCTTCGCGAGGTCGATCATGGGGCGGACGGCGTGGAACGGGGACGCGGCGGCGGGGTACAAAAAAGGCAGGCAGCGGAAAACTGCCTGCCGGGGAAAAGGACGCGACGGCTCAGACGTCGGGCTTGGTCTTACGGAGACCTTGGACGCGATCGCCGGCCTTCCATTGGCCACGCTTCTTGAGGATATCCACGCGCTCAAAGCGCTTCAGGACGTTGCGTTTGATGACGAGGCCGGAGGAGCCTTGGAGGCTTTTGTGCTGAGACATGGTGGTGAAAGTGGTGGTTGGGACGGTTGAAAGGGTGGGAACGTGGAGTTTGCCGTCGCCCATGACAAGTATTTTTCTCCCACGCGGTCCGCCCGGGTGACGAGCCACTCGGGGGTGGCGTAGGGGTGGCCCGCCCGGAAGTGTTTTTCGAGCAGGTCGAGCTGGGCCGTCCAGCACTTGAGACAGCGGCGAAATTTTTCGGCCCGTTCGAGCCGGCTTTCCCAGCGATAGTGGGACACGACGGGGCCGTCGATCTGGACGCACAGGGCCCAGCCGCGGGCAATGGCGTCGGCGGCAAGGCGTTCGGCATCGGCGCGGGTGGCCACGGTCGTCCAGGCAATCCCCTTGATCTGGAGCGTTTCCGCGGGTTGGGGGACGGCGCAAGCGGCGATTTTCGGACCGGGAATTCGCCTTGACGGAGGTGAGGCGGGGGTGTGTCTTCACGGGTTTTCAACTCAGCCATCCCTTCTGCCATGAGAGACGATTACATCAAAGACGCCCTCAAGACGATTCCTGATCCCAATATCCTGATCAACGTGATTTCCCGTCGCGTCAAGCAGCTCAGGCGCGGCAACCGCCCGCTCGTGGAGTCGTTGGAGAAGCTGACGCCCGAAGACACCGCGCTGCGCGAAGTCATCGAAGGCAAGATCAGCCACGAGTTGGCCTGATTGCACAGCACCATTGCAACTTTGGGCGGCCCGGCGACTGTCGGGGCCGCCTTTTTTGTGCAACGATTTTCCGTTCGAACCTAACGCTAACCATGGCCGCCAAGAAAAAAGACGCCCTGCGCCACACCGAGATCCGCAACTCGAAGGCTTTGCGTGACTATTTTGTGGACGAGCGGTTCGAGGCGGGCATCCAGTTGCGCGGCACCGAGGTGAAGTCAGTCCGCGCGGGCAAGGCCCAGATCAGCGACGCGTATGGCCGGGTGGAGAAGGGCGAACTCTGGATGTACGGCGCGCACATCGAGCAGTATGCGTGGGGCAACATCTTCAACCACGACTCGAAGCGCATCCGCAAGTTGCTGTTGCACCGCCGGCACATCGACAAGATCCAGCACGCGCTGGAGGCGGGCGGGCGGGCGCTCGTACCGCTGCGGATGTATTTCAAAGAGGCGCTGGTGAAGGTCGAGGTCGGCCTCTGCACGGGCAAAAAAAACTTCGATAAGCGCGACGATCTCAAGCAGCGGGCCGAGATGATGGAATTGAACAAGGAGCTGAAGTCCCGTCGCGGATGAACCCCCTGTGTGACACCGTCACCGTGCGGGTACCGGGCAGCACTTCAAATTGCGGCGCGGGTTTCGACACGCTCGGACTCGCGCTGACCGTCTACAACCGCATCACGCTCACGCGGGGCGGCAGCGGGGCCGACGGCGCAAGAATGCAGGCGCAGACCGAGGGCGACCGGCGCGCGCAGACTCTGGTGGCGGATTCGGCCGAGGCGTTTTTTCGGGCGATGGGGGGTGGGGGCGGCGCCGGGTGCTTCTGTTATCACATCGCAGGCGAGGTTCCGGTAGCGCGGGGGCTCGGTTCGAGCGCCACCATCATCGCGGGCGTGCTGGCGGGGCTCAATGCGCTGACGGGCGCCGGACTTTCCCGGGCGGCCATGGCGGCACTGGCCACGGCGATCGAGGGCAATCCGGACAACGTGAGCCCAAGTCTGTTGGGCGGATTTACGGTCTCGCGCTGCGATCCGACGACCGGAGCCTATGTTGACACGATTCGATTCGACGTGCCCGGGGACGTGGCGTTTGTCGTGGTGTCGCCGGCGGTGGAGTTGCTCACCAAGGCGTCACGGGGTGCCCTGCCGCAGGTGCTGCCGTATCGTGATGCGGCGCGAAGCGTGAACAGCGCGGCCTACCTGACAGCGGCGTTGGCGACGGGCGATTATGGAAAACTTCGTCACGCCGTCGGCGATTTCATGCACGAGCCTTACCGGTTGCCAAAAATCCCGGGGGCGCGCGATGCGATCGAAGCCGGGGTGGCCGCGGGGGCGTTGACGGGCTGGCTGAGTGGCAGCGGCTCCAGCGTGCTCTGCGTGGCGCGACCGGCGGCGGCGGCGGCGACGGCGGCGGCGATGCAGGCGGCGTTCCGTCGGGTGGAGGTCGCCTCGGTGGTGCGCGTGCTCGCGGCCGACAACACTGGCCTGCAGGTGGAGCAGGGGCGCGGACGTGTGTAGTGAGTCCGGCAGGACGCCGGGGGGCCTAGCGAGAAGCCGCTCCGGCTGGCCGGCCCGGTGGCGTGAGGTGGCCCGGCCAGACGCGCAGGATCTCGTCGGCGAGCGTTCGCCAGCTAAACGGTTTCGCCAGAACGCCCTTCAGCACGGTGAGGCGCGCCAAGGGGTCCTCCTCCGCCGAAAGGTTGTTCCCGGTGATCATCACAAACGCCGCGTCCGGCACCAAGAGCGTCGCCTGCCGGATGAACTCCCGTCCGTTGAGCTGCGGCATCGAATCGTCCGT
>CANHJG010000066.1 GCA_947461205.1 Opitutia bacterium | reverse complement strand
GCAACTCCTCGCGCGTCTCGAACAGGAGTTCTTTCCCAAATTCGCCATGATCGCCTCCGAAACCGACATCCGCGTGCTCCGCCGGGAAAAATTCTGAGCAGGCCCGAAGCCGACAACCGCAAAATCCTCCAGCGCGCCGACCGCAGCTTCGCCAGCGCCCGCCTGGCCTGATCGGCGGCGGCCCGTTGGCCCGCATGACGGCGCTCGCCGACCTCCCGCTCGGCTGCGAAGTCAGCATCCTCGAACAAAACCCGCTCAGCCCGGCCGCCCAGCTCACCCGCTGACCGTCCCCGGCGATTGGTCCGACGCCAAGACACTCTCACCATTCGCCGCGCACGGCGACGTCATCACGCTGGAAAACGAATTCGTCGACGCCGGCATCCTTCGCCAACTGGAGGACGCCGGGCCCCCCGTGTTTCCCAACTCCGCCAGCATCGCGCTCACCCAAAATAAATTGCGGCAGAAGGAAGCCCGCGTGCGCGCCGGCCTGCTGGTGCCCGAATTCTGCGCGGTCGCTTCGCCGGCAACGCTCGCCGCCGGCGAAAAACTCGGGTGGCCGCTCGCGCTGAAAACCCGGCGCAACGACTACGAGGGCAAGGGCAACTGTCCTCTGCGCTCGCCCGCCGATCTTCCCGCGGCGTCGCACGCCCTGCGCCGCGATCTCAACGAACTGTTCGCCGAAGCCTTCTGGTCTTTTACCTAGGAACTCGCGGCCATCGTCATCCGCGGTCGAGCCGGCCCCCCCACCACCGCTCCCGGGGTCGAGACCGTGCAGCATCACTGGCCTCCGCCGATCCGGCGCGCCAGGCGAAGCTCAGCGCATTCAAGCAAAACCTCGCCGCCGATTCCCGCCGCCGCGGCCGCGACCTTCGCGCGACCCTCGCGGCCAAAAACCGACCGTCCGCAAAAACCTAGGACGGCCGCCGCCGGCGTCCCCCAGCCGATCCCGCGAGTCCCCCCACACCCGTCGGCCCAATTTTTTCTGCGACAGAAATTCGCTTTGAGTTCCCCGGCTTCTCCGCCCTCATGCCGGCATGTCGTTAAGCGTCGTTGGCCAGCGTTGTATGAGTGAACGGGAACCCGAACTGGGTCTCGGCGTCGTTGCGCGCGTCGATCCCGCGGCCAAACGCATCGGCATCGAATTCCCCGCCACCCGCGAAAACCGCCTCTACGCCCTCGGCACCCCCGTGCTCAAACGCGTCCAGTTCCGCGTCGGCGAAACCGTCACCACCCGCGACGGCGCCGCGCTCACCGTCGAATCCCTCGAGGACCACGGGGGGCTCCTCACCTACCTCTGCGCCGGACGCCGCGTCCGCGAAGACGCCCTCTCCGACGTCACCAGCGTCGACCTCCCGCAGGAGCGCCTCATGGCCGGCCAGACCGATCCCGGCGAGGTCTTCGACCTGCGCTACCGCGCGCTGCAAGCCCAGGCCAAGTTTCGCCAGTCCGACGTCCGCGGCTTTCTCGGCGGCCGCCTCGACCTCATCCCACACCAGTTCTACATTTTGCAGGAAGTCGCTTCGCGCCAGATCCCGCGCGTCCTCCTCGCCGACGAGGTGGGCCTCGGCAAAACCATCGAGGCCTGTCTCATCCTCCAGCGCCTCCTCGCCGTCGGCCGGGCCCAACGCGTCCTCATTCTCGTCCCCGAGTCGCTCACGCACCAGTGGTTCGTCGAACTCCTCCGCCGGTTCAATCTCTGGTTCAGCATCTACGACGAAGCCCGCTGCCTCGCGTGCGAGGCGAGCGACCCCGCGCAAAATCCGTTCCTCGCCACCCAGCTCGCCCTCTGCGCGGTCCCCTTTCTCTCGGCGCCAAACCCCTCCGGCGAACTCCGCCGCGACCAGGCCCTCGCCGCCGGCTGGGACATCGTCGTCGTCGACGAGGCCCACCACCTCGCGTGGTCACCCACCGCCGTCAGCCCCGACTACGCGCTCGTCGAACAGCTCGCCCAACGCAGCCCCGGCCTCCTGCTCCTCACCGCCACGCCCACGCAACTCGGCCTCGCCGGCCACTTCGCGCGTCTCCGGCTCCTCGATCCCGCGCGCTACGCCGACTTCGACCAGTTCGTCGCCGAATCCGAGCGCTTCGGCACCATCGCCGGCATCGCGGAGAAAATCATCGAACAAAAACCCCTCCTCCCCAAGGACCGCACCGCGCTGAAAAAAATCTTCAACCGCGACCCCGCGCGGCTGGCCGAACACCTCGGCGCCCTCACCCAGGCCCGGCCCGGCGCCCGCGAAGCCCTCCTCAAAACCCTCCTCGACCAGCACGGCACCGGCCGCGTCGTCTTCCGCAACACCCGCGCCGCGATGACGGGGTTCCCCACGCGCCAGTTCTGCCCCGCCCCGCTCGACGCCGGCCAGAATCTCACGCACCTCGCCCGCATCGCCCGCGAGCTCGCCGCCGAAGAAACCGGCGAGGACGCCGCGCTGCGCTACGCCTTCCGCGAAGACCCGCGCCTCGACTGGCTCGTCGCCTTCCTCCTCGCGCAGCGTCCGGCCAAAGTCCTCCTCATCTGCAAATCCCAGCGCAAGGTCATCGCCCTCGAGGCCGCCCTGCAGGAAAAAATCAACCTCAAGGTCGGCCTCTTTCACGAGGGCCTCCCGCTCGTCCAACGCGACCGCCAGGCCGCGTGGTTCGCCGAACCCGACGGCGCCCAGCTCCTTCTCTGCTCCGAAATCGGCAGCGAGGGCCGCAACTTCCAGTTCGCCCACCACCTCGTCCTCTTCGATCTCCCCCTCAACCCCGGTCTGCTCGAGCAGCGCATCGGCCGCCTCGACCGGATCGGCCAGACCCAGCCGATCCGCATTCACGTCCCCTACGTCACGGGCAGCGCCGAGGAGTGCGTCGTCGAATGGTATCACCGCGGCCTCGACGCCTTCGAGACCTCCCTCCACGGCGGCCACGACTACCAGGACCAATTCAAGGCCCGCCTCCTCGCCCTCGCCCACGCCTACGGCTCCGGCGGCGCCCAGGTCGCCCGGCCCCAGCTCGACGCCTTCGTCGCCGAGACCCTCGAGTTCCGCCGCGAACTCTCCTTGAAAATGAAACAGGGCCGCGACCGCCTCCTCGAGCTCAACTCCTTCAACCGCGACGTCGCCACCCGCCTCATCGACCGGATCCGCGAAGTCGACGCCGACCCGTTCCTGAGAAACTTCCTCAACGACCTCCTCGACCACTTCGGCGTCCGCATCAAGGACCACGAGGCCGGCGACGTCTTCCTCGACCCGAGCCACGCCTACGTGGAAGCGTTTCCCTCGATCCCGCGCGACGGCATGCTCGCCACCTTCGACCGCGCCCGCGCCATCGTCCGCGAGGACATCCGCTTCCTCTCGCCCGACCACGCACTCGTGCAGGACGCCATCGACCTCCTCATCGACTCCAAGTCCGGCACCACCGCGTTTGGCTCCCTCCGCTCCCCCAAACCCAACCTCCTCCTCGAAACCGTCTTCGTCCTCGAAACCGTCGCCGATTCGCGCTGGCACGTGGACCAGTTTCTCGCCCCCACGCCCGTGCGCGTCGTCGTCGACCTGCGCGGCACCGATCTCACCGACGCCTACCCCGCCGCCGCCCTCGCGGACGATTTCAAAGACGGCACGCTCCACCGCTTCCTCGAACGCCCCGGCTTCAACGTTAGCTTCGTCAAGAAAATGATCGAGTCCGCCACCGGGCGGGCCGACGAACACAGCCGCACCCTGGTCGCCGCCGCCCACGCCCGGGCCACCGCCGCGCTCGCCGCCGACCTCCAGCGCCTCGTGGATCTCCAGAAAATCAACGACCACATCCGCCCCGCCGAAATCGCGCTCGCGCAGGAGCACCTCCAGCACACCACGACCGCGATCACCGCGGCCCGCCTCCGCCTCGATTCGCTCCGCCTGATCATCGAGGGCCCGACCGAACCGACCTGAGGGTGCCGCGCCGCGCCCCTACCCCCGGATCAGCGCCATCGCCCGCTGCATCGCCGCAACGGACGCCGCACACGCGGGATCGTTGTCGAGGGCGTTGAGCGCCCGGTTGAACGGCTCGGGCCGCGCCGGGCCGTCGTAGCCGATCGCGACAAGGGCTTTCAAAAACGCGGCCACATCGATCACGCCCGTGGCCGCCGGCAACTCGCGTTCGTTGTCCTTTTGCTGGGCCTTCGCGAGGTCCTTCGGCGCATCGTTCAAATCGACGCTCACCACGTCGGCCTTCGTCAGCGCGCGCAAATCGGCCACGGTATCGCCGGCCGTCCACCAATGCCACGTGTCGAGCACGAGCCCCACGTTGCCCGTGCCGAGGTCGGCGATCAGCTCGCGCGCCTCCGCCATCGTGTGCACGAACGGAAATTTACGGCCCACCAGCGAGAGCTGCGTGCCCACATACTCCAGCCCGAAGCGCAGGCCATGGTCTTGCAACACGCGCGCCACCTCCGTCAGCCGCGCCACGTGCTGCCGGTAGTTCGCCCGATACGTCAGCTCCCCATGACACGGCGCCAACCACGTGCCGACGCGCGTCACACCCGCCGCCTGCAATCCGGCCGCGATCTTCGGCAGCTTCCCCATCCCGTCGCGAAACGCCGCGTCATCCTTGCGAAAATCCACCGTCAGCCCCGCGGCCGCCCACGTCAACCCCTTCGCCGTCACGTCCGCGGCCACCTCCGCCACCTGCGCCCGCGGCATCGCCGCGAGTTCCTCCGCCCGCGGCTCGACCGCCTCAAATCCGTGCCGCTGCGCAAGCGCATTGAGCTCCCGCTGGCTCGTCACATTGACCCCGATGCTCCCAGGCGTGAGCGCGATCCGCACGCTCCGCCCCGGCGCCGCCGCGGCCTGGATCACGCCCGGCACGACCGACCACGCCGCCAATACCGAGGAGGTTTGCACAAAATCACGACGGTTCATGGCACCACCGTGGCGGGCGGCCGCGCGCAAGGCAATCCGCCAGCGGGCGAAACCCCGCCCGCCGGACCGGCTCCCGCCACCGTCCGGAACCCCACCAACCTGGGCATTCGCCGCGCCCCACCCGGCCAAAAAAAAGGCACCGGCGGGCCCATGCCCTCCGGTGCCGATCAAAACGGGTGCCTGCTTACTTCTTCTTGCTCGCGGCGACCTTGGCCTTCGTCGCCTGCTGCGACGTGACCAGCGCGGCCTTCTTGCCGGCGACTGCGTTGTTCTTGGACTGCTTTTGGCCGGCCGTTTTTTGAACCGATTTCGGAGATCTATCGCCCATGGTGGGGTATCCTTTCAATGAGGGTTGTCTCACCTTCGGAATGTTTGTTTCCCCGAGGGCGTTCGTGTTCATCCCCGAACGCCCGCGCAAAGTAAACAACCGTCGTGTCAAAACCGACCGTTCACCCCCGCGGTGACCGTCACAAAGTTGATCGTCGTACGGCGCATCCGGTCCTTGTAGCCCACATACCAGCGCTGCGGCTCGTTGAGAATGTTCGAGGCGTTGATCGAAAACCCGAGGTTGGGCCGATACTGGTAGCCCGCACTCACGTTCAGGGTTTTCATCGAGTAGCGATATTGGTTCAGCGCCGGCGTCAAAATGCTGATCGCGGTCGGATTCTCACCGGTAAAATTGTAGAGCAGGCTCGTGTTGAACTTGCGGTAGCGCCAGCTCAACGACGCGTTCATCGCGGCCGGGATGAAGTTCGCGATGTCGCGGCGCGAGAAATACACCGCCGGTGTCGTCGCCGTCGGCTCCCGGCCCAGAATCGGCGTCCCGCCCGGCGTGGCCGCACTGCCCACGCCGTGCTGGTTGATCCACGTGTAGTTGAACGAGGCGGAGAGCCCCTTGAGCGCTCCGGGTAAAAACGTGAACTGCTGGTTGTAGGCAAACTCCCAGCCCTGCACGTAGACCGTGCCCGCGTTCATCGACGTGCGTTCAATGTAACCTTCGTATTGGCCGTCGTAGCCGTTGTTCGGCCCGGTCGGGATAATCCCCCGGTCCAAACCCGCGACAATATAGTCGGTGATCGTCTTGTGAAACCACCCAAACGTCAGGCTACCGACGGGTTCGAAGTAGTATTCGAGCGTGCCGTCCCAATTCGACGCCTGCTGGGGTTTAAGGCCGACGTTGTTGATCGTGAGAATCTGCGTGGTGTCGTTCGGCGTCTCGCCCGGGAGCAGGCTGCCCAGCGGCGCACGGCCATACCCGGTGGACCAGCTGGCCCGCGCCTTCAGGTTCGGCGTCAGGTCGTGGAAGACATGGGCGCTCGGAAATTTCTGGGTGAAGTTGCCGTAGAGCGTCCGGTCGTTCACTTCGTAATCGCGCTTGGCGGAACCCACGGGGTCCGCGAGTTGTTGCGCCCCGGTGCTCAAAACGCGGGCCCGGACCCACCCCCAGCTTTTCGTACGCACCTGCTCGAAGCGCACCCCGGCGAGGTAGCCCGTCCGGCCGAGCCACCCGTCACGGCCGAGCCGGCCTTGCGCCATGACGTAGGTCGCGGGAATCCATTCCGTGACCCCGTTCGTGCCGATAAATTTCTGGCTCTCGTTGAAATACAGATCCTCGCTCCACAGCGCCGGATCGGCGGGCCGCCCGTCGACGGTAAACGCGTGGGACTGCCACACCGGAATCGCCCGACCCGTCTTGATCTGGTCATAGCTCACGTAGCTCGTGTCCGGGGCGAAGCGGACCCTGGGATCGTAGGCTTCCGCGGCCTTGGGCACCCAGCGGTGCCGATCCTTGCCCCATTGATCCATCTGCAGGGAACGCCAATGGAAGCCGGCCTTCAGCGCCGTGGGCGCGGCGAACGACAATTTGTATTTCGCGTCGAAGCGGAACTGTTTCTGCAGCTGGTCCGACTCGTTGCGCGCCTGCGTGAGCCCGTCCGTCGCGCGCGGCAGATAGTTGTTGGGATTCGTGAAATCGGGTCCGCCGTTCTGGGTGAATTTCGGATACAGCTCGTTTTGGCTCTGGTCGATGATCCACCCGGCGCCCCCGAAGAACACCGCGCGGCCGGGCACCTGCACGGCCGGGTCGAAGAGGCGCATGTTGAGCGTACCGCCGCGCCCGTTGCCGCTGTTGAGCGTCGTGCGGGCAATGCTGGCCGTGTATTCAATATTCAGGTTCGAGTAGGTGTGCTCGCCGTTGAAGTCCACCCGCCCCATCCGCACATAATAGTTCAGCGGGCCGTCCATCTGCACATCGATGTTGTTCGTATTCGTGCCGGCGGCGGACGTGCTCGGAATCGCTTTCAGCACGGTGACGGTATTCGTAAACAATCCGGGGACGATGCCCGTCGTCGCACTCGGCACCTGCGTGTTGCTGTTCCCGGAGGCCGCCGCCGACACGCGCACGCGCCGGCGCATCCGCTCAAAGTTGTCGTTCTCCGTCACGGTAAGCGAATACTTCGTCGTCGGGGACCACTTGTAGTCGGTCTTGAGCGCGATGCTCTGCTGCTTGCGGTTGTTGATATTGTCCCAGGTCTGGTAGTTGAAAACGGGCGCGGGACCATTGAGCTGGCTGGTGCGATCAAAAATCGTCTCAAAGCCGCCCACGGCATTTTCCGAATAGAACAGGTTGACCGACGTACCCAGATTACGCGAACCGCCGAAAACGCTGAACACCTGTTGGTGCGTGATATTGAGAATCGGGTGAGAACGGTGGGCCGAACGCCACGGCGTCTGCTCAAATAAACCCGGCGCCATCCGCATGCTGAAATTGTAGGTCGTGCGGCTGTCCTCCTTCATGCTGAAGGTGGACCGCGTCTTGAAATTGATCGTGCCGCCGAGCGAGTCCGCCCCTTTGTCCGGGGTCTGGCCTTTGATCAGCTCCATGCCCTCGAACATCGCACCTGTGATCGATTGCAGCTCGAAACTGCGGTTGGTGCCGAGCGTCGTGAGCGAGCCACCGTCGACGGTGACGTTGTTGAGCGCCGGATCCATGCCGCGGATGTTGAAGCGATAGGCCAGGCCTTCATCCGTCGGACTGCCGGCGACCCCGGGCAATCGCATGACCACTTCACCCGCGCTCATGTTCGGCAGGTAGCCAAAGGCGTCCATCGCAATCACGTCCTTCACGTTGTCGGCATTGCGTTTTTCCGTAATCATGGCCGCGTTGCCCTCGCGCTCGCCGGTGACCTTGAACGACTCAAGTTTATAGATACTGGCCGTCAGATCGAAGTCGCGCACCGCCCGCTGCCCGGCGCTCACGTTGACGACCTGCCGGACCGTATCGAGACCGATGTAGGTGACCACCACTTCGTAGGTGCCCGCCGGCACGTTCGAAAAGGTGTAGCGACCGGTGTTGTCGGTGAGCGTGGTGACGCCCAGTACCGGCACGGCCACGACCGCCCCTCCGAGCTGGTTGCGCGTCGCCGCGTTGCTGACCGCACCGGAAATCACCCCCGCCTCGGCCGCCCGGACCGAGCTGCCGGCCAGCGCGAACGAAAGCACGCACACGAGGGAAAAAACTGACGCCGCGGCGCGGCTCAGCGTGAACAACGATGCAAAACAAGCGTGGGTCTTCATGGGGGAATCAAGGTAGAACTTCACAGGGATTGGCCATCCAAAGGAAAGCCACAGACAGGCGATGCTCGTCGCAATACCGGGTGCGTCACGACGAACGGGACAGGGGAGTCGGGTAACGTGGTTAAGTATTTTGGTCAGCGGGCGTTCGCCGCAACCCAAAACTTCGCGGCAGACCAAATTGCCTTCGGAATTGCTTTGCCTGCCCCACCCCGTACCGCCGCGCCCGCTGCGGTGCCACCGTCGGCGCGCTCGCTGCCATCCGCCTGGCCGGCATCGCGCAGGTTTCCGGCGCCACGATCCCTCGCCCCACCGGAAAATCGCCCGCAGCCACCCGGCATTTTGTTAGCTCGCCCACGCCGGAAAAGTTTCCGTAATCAAGAGCACTTCACCCGTGCGCTTCCCCCCAAGCCTCACCGCCCTCCTGCGTTTCTCCGCATTTTCCGCCGTCGCCGCCCACGGTCTTGGCGCCGCCGCGCCGCTCAGTTTCGAGCGCGATATCCAGCCGATCCTGGCGGAGAATTGTTACCACTGCCACGGCCCCGACGCCGAAGCCCGCAAAGCCCGGCTCCGCTTCGACCAGCGCGACAGCGCCCTCGCCCCCGCCAAGTCCGGCGCCACCGCCATCGTCCCCGGCAAGCCCGACGAGAGCGAACTGGTCGCCCGGATTTTCAGCGTCGACCCCGAGGAGGTCATGCCCTCGCCCGAGTCCCACCGCACCCTCACCCTCGCGCAGAAAAACCTCCTGAAGCGCTGGATTGCCGAGGGCGCGACGTGGAACGAACACTGGGCCTTCTCGCCCCCACAACGCGCTCCCGTCCCTACTCCGGACGCTCCACCCTCAACGCTCAGCGCTCCGCTTCCGGTTCATCCCGTCGACGCCTTCATCCGCGACCGCCTCGCCCAGGAAAAGATCCCGCCCGCCCCCGCGGCCGGTCGCGCCGCCCTCCTCCGCCGCGTGACCCTCGATCTCCACGGGCTCCCGCCTACGCCCGCCGAGGTCGACGCCTTCCTCGCCGACCGCTCACCCGACGCCTATGAAAACCTCGTCGACCGCCTCCTCGCCTCCCCGCGCTACGGCGAACGCTGGGCCTGGGACTGGCTCGATCTCGCGCGCTACGCCGACACCAACGGTTTCCAGGGCGACCCCGAGCGCACGATGTGGCCCTGGCGCGACTGGGTCGTCAACGCCCTCAACGCGAACATGCCGTTCGACCAGTTCACCATCGAACAACTCGCCGGCGACCTCCTGCCCGACGCCACCCGCGACCAAAAAATCGCCAGCGGTTTTCACCGCAACGCCATGTTCAACGGCGAGGGCGGCCGCATCGCCGAAGAGACCCGCGTCGAAAACGTCTTCGACCGCGTCGAGACCACCGCGACCGTCTGGCTCGGCCTCACCTTCACCTGCAACCGGTGCCACGACCACAAATTCGACCCGCTCAAACAAACCGACTACTACGCCCTCTACGATGTCTTCAACCAGATGTCCGAAACCGGCAGCGCGAACGGCGGCGGCGGGCGCGGCGGACAGATGGCCCCGTTTCTCGATCTCTCCACCGAAGCCGAGCGCGCCGCCGTCAAGACGGCGCAGGCCGCCATCGATGCCATCGGCAAGGAAATCGAAACCTTCGAGCTCACCAAATTCCCCCGCCCCGAGGGCCAGCCCGTCACCGAGTCACCCGCGGCCATCCAACTTCCGGGCAATCTCTTCGCCACCCACGCCAAGGTCGCCCCCGCCCGCCGCGACCTCAACGGCCTGCTCGAAGCCCTGCCCCACTTCCGCGCCACCGCGCCCGATCCCGTCTACGCCGCGCTCCTCGAAAAACAAATCGCCGCCATCCGTATCCGCGATGCCGCCACCGCCAGCATCACCAAAGTGATGATCATGGACCAGCTCGCCAAACCCCGCGACACCTTCGTCCTCGCCAAGGGCAACTACGAAGCCAAGACCGACCTCCGCGTCCTCGGCGCCATCCCCGAAATCTTCCGCGCCACCTCCCCGTCAACCTCCGCCGCCCCTGCACCGTCCACGGGCGACACCGCCCTACCCCCGGCACGGCTGTCTCGCCTCGACCTCGCCCGCTGGCTCGTTTCCCCCGCCAATCCCCTCGCCGCCCGCACGGCCGTCAACCGCGCCTGGCAGGCCTTCTTCGGCACCGGTTTCGTCAAGACCGCCGAAGATTTCGGCGTGCAGGGCGAACGCCCCTCCCACCCCGCCTTGCTCGACTGGCTCGCCACCAGCTATGTCGCCAGCGGCTGGGACACCAAGGCGCTCCACCGCCTCATCGTGACGAGTGCCACCTACCGCCAATCCTCGCGCGTCACCCCCGCCGCCTACGAGCGCGACCCCGAAAACCGCCTCCTCGCCCGCGGCCCGCGCTTCCGCCTCCCGTCGTGGATGCTCCGCGACCAGGCCCTCGCCGCCGCCGGCCTCCTCGTCGACCAACGCGGCGGCCCCTCCCTCAAACCCTATCAACCGCCCGGCATCTGGGAGGAGGCCACCTTCGGCAAAAAAACCTACACGCAGGACCACGGCGACGCGCTCTACCGCCGCAGCCTTTATGTCTTCTGGCGCCGGATCGTCGGCCCCACCTCGTTTTTTGACGCCGGCGCCCGCCAAGTCTGCACCGTGAAAGTCGCGCGCACCAACACGCCCCTCCACGCTCTCGTCACCCTCAACGACCCCGCCTACGTCGAAGCCGCCCGCGTCCTCGCCCAGCGCGTCCTCGCCTCCTCCCCCGAAGACCCCGCCCGGCTCAGCGCCGCTTTCCGCCTGACCACCGCCCGCACCCCCACCCCCGCCGAGCAAAAAATTCTCACCGCCCGCCTTGCGACCCTCCGCGCCCATTTCGCCGCCGATCCCACCGCCGCCCGCGAACTCTCCGCCATCGGCGAGTTCGCCCGCCCCGCGACCCTCGCCCCCGCCGAACACGCCGCGTGGACCGCCCTCTGCCTCCTCGTCCTCAACCTCGATGAAACGCTCTCGAAAGAGTAACGGATGGCGGGGTCTTTGCCCCGTCCTCCGAACACTGACCGCACCCAAGGGTGGGTCAGAGACCCCGCCCTACTCCAGACCCTTCCCTCCGCTCTCCGCTCCATGAACCCTCTCCTCGCCGCCGAAGCCCTCTACACGCGCCGCCAGTTTTTCGGCCGCAGTGCGCTGGGCGTCGGCACCGCCGCCCTCGCCTCCCTCCTCGGCCGCGACGCCCTCGCCGCGCCCCCCGCGCTTCCGGCCCGTCGCGCCGTCCCCGGCCTGCCCGACCTCCCCCACTTCGCGCCGAAGGCCAAACGCGTCATTTACCTTTTCCAAAACGGCGCCCCCTCCCACGTCGATCTCTTCGACTACAAACCGAAACTCCGCGAGTGGCACGGGCGGCAGATCCCCGATGAAGTCGCCGGCGGGAAACGCTTTTCCACGATGACGGGCAACCAGACCGCGCGTCCCGTGCTCGGCGAGATCACCCAATTCTCCCAGCACGGCCAATCCGGCGCCTGGGTCTCCAATTTACTCCCGCAGATCGCGTCGATCTCCGACGACCTCTGCTACGTCAAATCGCTGCACACCGAAGCCGTGAACCACGCGCCTGCGATCACGTATTTTCTCACCGGCTCCGAAATGGCCGGCCGACCGTCGATGGGCGCCTGGCTCAGCTACGGCCTCGGCAACGAGACCGAAGAACTCCCTGCGTTCGTCGTAATGACCTCCCGCGACAAGGAGGCCAGCTGCGGCCAAATTTTCTACGATTTCTACTGGGGCAGCGGTTTTCTCCCCACGAAATATCAGGGCGTCGCCTTCCGCGGCGCCGGCGATCCCGTGCTCTACCTCTCGAATCCCGCCGGCATGAGCCGCGCCGTCCGCCGCGGCCTCCTCGACGACCTCGCCCACCTCAACGAAATCAAACGCGAAGACTTCGGCGACCCCGAGATCACCACGCGCATCGCGCAGTACGAGATGGCCTACAAGATGCAGGCCAGCGTCCCCGAACTCACCGATTTCTCCCAAGAATCGGAAGCGACGCTCGCCGCCTACGGCCCGGAGGTCCGCCGCCAGGGCAGCTACGCCTACAACTGCCTCATGGCGCGCCGCCTCGCCGAGCGCGGCGTGCGTTTCATCCAGGTCATGCACGCCGGTTGGGACCAACACCGCAACCTCAACACCCAGCTCAAAATTCAGTGCGAGGATACCGACGCGCCCTCCGCCGCCCTGATCCGCGACCTCAAACAGCGCGGTCTCCTCGACGACACCCTCGTGATCTGGGGCGGCGAGTTCGGCCGTACGCCGTTCCTGCAGGGAAAAATCGAAGAGACGAAAGGCTGGGGACGCGACCACCACCCCTATGCGTTCACGCAATTCATGGCCGGCGGCGGCGTGAAGCCCGGCATCAGTTACGGCGCCACCGACGAGTTCGGTTTTAACGCCGTGGAAAACCGCGTCCATGTGCACGACCTGCAAGCGACGATCCTGCACCAGCTCGGCCTCAACCACGAAAAGCTGACCTACAAATTCCAAGGCCGCCAATTCCGCCTGACCGACGTCCACGGTCACGTGGTCAAAGACATCCTCGCCTGATCCGCCATCCGAGGTGGAGCGCGTTGACCCAACGCGCTGGTCGTCCCGCCATCCAAGGTGGAGCGCGTTGACCCAACGCGCTGATCGTCCCGCCATCCGAGGTGGAGCGCGTTGAACCAACGCGCTGATCGTCACGCCATCCGAGGTGGAGCGCGTTGACCCAACGCGCTGATCGTCCCGCCATCCGAGGTGGAGCGCGTTGACCCAACGCGCTGGTCGTCCCGCCATCCGAGGTGGAGCGCGTTGACTCAACGCGCTGATCGTCACGCAATCCGAGGTGGAGCGCGTTGACCCAACGCGCTGATCGTACCGCCATCCGAGGTGGAGCGCGTTGACCCAACGCGCTGATCGTCACGCCATCCGAGGTGGAGCGCGTTGACCCAACGCGCTGATCGTCCCGCCATCCGAGGTGGAGCGCGTTGACCCAACGCGCTGATCGTCACGCAATCCGAGGTGGAGCGCGTTGACCCAACGCGCTGGTCGTCCCGCTTTGCAATTGCTCTCAGCCGCGGCCACGCCGCGGCTGATCGCTCTGATAGCCGAGCGCCGCTTCGATTTCGAACCCGGGGATCATGGGGCACTCCGTGGAGACACGATCGCGCCCGGCAAGTCGGGGGACGGCACCAGCGTCCGTAATAGCGGGGACTGCAACAACCCCGTCCACGACCTGCACGCGATCCGCTCGCACCCGCACGGAGCCAATCAAGAGAAGCACCCGCGCAAATTTCAGTGCCGCCCATTCCGCCTGAGCGCACCCCATGGTCTCCTACCGGCAGGTTCAGGCGATTCCACCGCTCGATCAAGCGGCTGAATCGTGCGTCGAAATTGATCCCATCGGTGCGGTGGGATGACGCGAACCCAACGACGGAAATCAGGTAAGAAGATTTTAATGGCAGGAATTTTCCCGGCGGGAAATCCCTGCGCCAGACGTGGCGCCGGTCGTTCCGCTTCATTCGCGGCGAACCGATCCGAGGCTGGATCCTACGCGGAGGCCAAACAGCCCAGCGGAATTGCTTCCGGGGTTTGGAAAAATTTCTTACCCACCCAATGTTCTTACCTGCACTCCGTCGAGGCGCCATCCGAGAAACCGTCAGTCGGTTCGAAGATGTTCCTGAACTTCCGCAAGGCCCCCTCCGCTCCCCCGGAAAAAACCGCCCCGCGCGACAAAGCACCGTCATCAAAAGCTCAAGCGACAAGCACCCGTTACAGATCCACTGACTCACGCCGCCAGCGGATGGAGAGGCCGGAATCGAGCAGCATCATGCGCGCGCGGGTTTCTCCTTCCGACGCACGGCGAGCACATCGTAGGCGGGATCAACCACCACCCGGTCGGCGATACCTGCAAAAAACGGTCTACTCAGGAGCGACTTCACGCTCGCCGCGCGCTCCGCCAGCGTCAGGGCAAAATCGATCGCCTCTCTTTGCGTCGCCAGTCCGGTAAGCTTCATCACCCGCACCAACTTGGCCTCGTCGAGCTCGACCGTTGTTTTCAGGCGGCCACCGCCACGGCTGCGCGACCCGGAGCGCAAGCCGCTTCCGGCCGGCCCCACGCTTCCTAGCCCGTATGTTTCACACCCAAACTGACCAATTGCATTTCACAAGGGCACGGAGCCCAGCCCACAGAGGCCACAGAGCGGACAAGGTACTTGGCTCCGTGACCTCGGTTCGGACCTCGGTGCGCTCTGTGACAAAAGGATTTCTTCAGAAAAGTGTGATTGATGCGGGCTAGGGCTCGAACCGCCCTGTCAGCCGGCCGATGAACTTGATCGCATAGAGATACGAACGCTCGCGCACGATCGACGGATCGCCCGCCGCGCCGTTGATCCCCAGATCGGAAATGTTGTCCACCGCCGCACCGTCCTCCGGGTGCAGCACGATCCACGTGAGAATCTTGGTCAGCTGGTCCTTCGGGTAACGGTCGATGAGGTGGTTGTAGACCACGCGCGGCAGGTAGCGCTCGACCGGCATTTGGATCGCATCCGGCACGGCGGCGACGCACAGCAGGTAGCGCACGTTCTGGATGTCGTCCGCCGTCTTCGCCATCGGCCAGTCGCCCAGGCCGTTTCGCACCGCCTCCACTTCGTCCTTCGTCAGGTCCTCCGGCAAATCGTCCTCCGGCGCAATCGGCGAAACGACGCCGCCATCCGGAGGCACACGGTAGTCCAAGCCCGCGATCTCCTGTGGTGTAATTTTTTCCCACGGTGCCGGTGGCGGAGGGGGTGGAGGAGGCGCGAGCGGTTTGGCTGGCTCCACGCGCACCTCGACGGCCGCCGCGACCGGCCCCGGAGGCACGGTCACCTTGCTCACCGGTTCCGCGGCATCCGCCGCGACCGCGATCCGCCCCCGCCACTCCGCGAGCCCGCCCACCGCGAGCCACGCCGCGAGGACCGGCCCGATCCACGCCTTGCCGGTGCTCGACAAAAAGCGCTGCTGCGCGTCCCACCGGAAAAGCTTCGCCCCCGCCACACAGCCAGCTGCACCCGTGAGCAGCAGCGCCAGCAAACTGAACCGCGACGCGCCCAACCCCCCGCCCGTCACACTCGCCTGCAGCGCCTCCACCGCATACCGCCCCGGAAAAAAGGCCGACACGTGCTGCGCCCATTCCGGCAAACTCGCCAGTCGCACCGCCACGCCGCCGATGATCAGCATCGGCAGAAAAATGCACTGCCCCAGCGCCTGCACCGCCGGCACGCTGTCCGCCATCATCGCGATCACCAGGCCGAGCCCGATGAACGCGAACGACACCGCCGTGAACGCCACGAACAAATCCGCCGGGTGCGCCGGAATCGTCATCCCCACGGCGAGCGCCACCCCGAGTTGCAGCAATCCCGCCGTCAATAAGATCACATAGCGCGCCACGATTGTGCTCAGCACCACGCTCCACGTCGGCACCGGCGCGAGCCGGTAACGCCGCCACACCCCGCGCTCCCGCTCGCTCACGAGCGTCGACGGCAGCCCAAAACATGCCCCGCCGAGCACACTCACCGTGAGGAGCTCGCCCATCTGCCGCAGCAGCGGCACCTTGTCGTAGCGATACAAAACCCAAAACGCCGCCAGGAAAATCAACGGAAACAGATAGCCGTACAGCAGCGCCATCTTGTTCCGAAAATGCAGCCGCAGCGAAATCCCCACGTGCTCGGTAAACGCCTTCATGATTTCCCTCCCGCCGCTTCCGACTTCGTCAGACCGACAAACACCTCCTCCAACGATGCCTTTTTCACCTGCAGCTCCACCAGCTCCACACGCTGCGCCGCGAGCAAGGCCGCAAGCGCCGCGAGCGTCTCCGTCGGCCGGGCCGTCCGAAATTTCACGGCGCCGCCCTCGCTCCGCACGTCACTCGCCCCCGGCAGGCCCGCCACCGCCGCCCCGCCGATCCCCGGCTTCGTCACCAACGTCACGCTCTGCGAACCGCTCGATTGCGCGATCAGCTCCCGCGGCGCGCCCGTCGCGATTACCCGCCCCCGGTCGATGATCGCAATGCGGTCGCACAACTGCTCCGCCTCGTCCAGATAATGCGTCGTGAGCAGCACCGTGTGCCCGTCCCGCTTCATCTGCAAAATCTCCGCATGCAGCTCGCGCCGCGCCGCCGGATCGAGCCCCGTCGTCGGCTCGTCGAGCAGCACGAGTTCCGGTTGGTTCACAAACGCCAGCGCCAGCGCGAGCCGTTGCCGCTGACCGCCCGACAGCGTGTCGAAGCGCGCATCCGCTTTTTCCGTCAGGGCAAACCGCGCCAGCAGCGCCGCCGGCTCCGCCCGCTTCCGGTAAAAGGCCCCGAATAATTTCAACGCCTCGCGCGGCGTGATCTTGTCCGGCAAAGCCGTGCTCTGCAGCGCCACGCCGATGCGCTGCTTCACCTCGCCCGGCTGTTTCCGCGCATCGAGCCCGCACACCTCCAACTCCCCTGCGTCCGCCTCCCGCAATCCCACCAGACACTCAAGCGTCGTCGTCTTGCCCGCCCCGTTCGGCCCGAGCAGTCCGAAAATTTCCCCCGCCTCGATCGCGAAACTCACCCCACGCACCGCCTCGACCCCGCCATAGCGTTTCGAAAGGTCGCGGACGATGACTTTGGCGGGCATGGCTTGCGAGAGAACGGACTAAGCCGGACGGGAACAAGCCGTTTCGTCGCCCGCCTCCGCCCCCGCACCCACCACCCAGAAAAACAGCCCTGCGGGTGGCTCACTCCCTGCCTTACCCAGGTCCGGCAGGCGCCCGCTTCTCCTGACGGTCCCCACTGCTGCCCACGCCCTTCCGCCCGCGTTTTCTGCACCCGCGGCAAACGCAACGTCGCGCGCCCGGCCATCCGGCGGGAAGGTTCCACCCGCCCCGCCGACGCGGTCACAGTCCGCTCCCGCTGCCCCGGGGCCACCAGCTGCTCGGCCTCCACACCGGTCACCTCCTCGCCGCCGCCGAATCCCGCGCCCCGGAGTTTTCCGTCGGCCCTTTTGCGTCGCCGGCGGCTTCCGGCTGTCCTCGCGCGCCCTCCGGACCCGACTTGTCGGTTCACGTCACCCGCAACCCCGGGCCCGGTCGCACGTCTTCCGTGCACACCCCGGCGCCACGTCACCACGACTGTGGAGTTGAAAGCGCCGGCCCGTTCCGCATTTTCCCCTCCTCGCTTTGCTTCCCATGAACCTCCGCCCCCTCACCGCCTGCCTCTCCCTCGCCGCCTGCGCGTTCACCGCGCACGCCGCCGAAAACGAACTCACCGCCGCCGAGAAAAAGGCCGGCTGGACCCTCCTCTTCGACGGCAAAACCCTCAACGGCTGGCGCCCCTACGCCAACAAACCCGCCGGCGGCTGGGAGGTCGTCGACGGCACCCTCCACGCCATCGCCAAGGTCAAGGGGACCGAACTCATCACCGAGAAGAAATTTCACGACTTCGAGTTCTCTTGGGAGTGGAAAGTCCCCGTCGCCGGCAACAACGGCGTCAAGTATTTCGTCACCGAGGCCCGCACCGGGGCGCCCGGCCCCGAATACCAAATGCTCGACGACAACGGCCACCCCGACGGCAAGATCGGACCGCACCGCCAGACCGCCGCCTTCTACGACGTCCTCCCGCCCGCCGCCGACAAACCGTCGCGCAAGCCCGGCGAATGGAATGCCTCCCGCATCGTCGTCCAAGGCAACCGCGTGGAGCACTGGCTCAACGGCAAGAAGGTCCTCGCGTATGAACTCGGCAGCGACGTCGTGAAAGCCGGCCTCGCGAAAAGCAAATTCGCGAAACATGCGGACTTCGGCACCAAGATCGACGGCCACCTCATGCTCACCTACCATCAGGACGACTGCTGGTATCGGAACATCAAGCTCCGCGAGCTGAAGTAAGTTTCGGCTGCAGGCCGCTCCGCCGCGCCGGTTATCGGCGCGGCTTTTTTGCGCCCGCACCTCTCCACCCCGCGACGCCAAACGCGCCGCTGTCGGGCCCGGAGCGCAACCGGACAGGACTATCCGGTGGCCCCGCTCGCACGGCGCTAGGCAGCTCCGTTCCTTTTTCGCGCGCTCACCGGGAGGGGGCCGTTCGCGGGGTCCGCGCCCGCGGCACCGGTCTCCGCGGTCCCCTGACCGAAATATAAGGCGCGCAGCGTGGTTCGTCCTCCGCCGGCGCGAAACCCTCCGGCACCCGGGTCCGCTCGTTTCCCGCCGGTGACCGTCATGCCCATCGCCATCCTGCATCACGCTCCCGTGAGCGGCACCACCGGAGGCCTCCTTGTCGGCATCACGGCGCTTTTCCTCGTCCTCCCAGCCACGATCGTCCGCCGTGTGATCCCAACCATCCTGTCCCCGGCACCGGCTCAACCGCGTCGCCCTGCAGCGCGAACCCGCCAGTCGGTTCTGTCTGCTTCGCCCTCTCCGAGCGGCGGCGTGCCCGCAGCCCCGGACCGGGCGGCCCTCTCGGCCGCCCCTTCCTTCACGAGCCCGCCCGGGCCCAGGGACCATGCCGCCCCGCCCGCCACCGTGGTCGTGCCCGCCCCGCCGCCCGACGCACTGCCGCTGGTGCGCGCCTCCACGATGCCCTGGTTCATCGTGAGCGCACCGGTCCAGTTCGCGTGGGGGCCGTTCAACCCCAGCGCCCCGCCGTGGCCCGTCTTCGTCACATTTCCCGTGACAAAAAATTGTCCGCTCAGCGCCGCCGCACCCCAACTGATCCGGTTCATCGTCAGCGTCTGGTCGTTCACCGACGCTTCCGTGATCCCCTCTCCCGTCCCCTCGACGCTCAGCGTCGCGGTCGTGGCGGCGTGGGATCCCAGCAGGGAGAACGCCGCGGCACCCGCCGCAAACGTAACCGAGTTCACCGTGCGGCTGCCGTTCATGTCCGGCGTCGTCCGCACGCTGCCGGCAAACGTCAGATCGGTCGTGGTCGTAAATCCTGGGGTCGTGTTCGGGGTCCAATTCTTCTTCGTGCCCCAAAAGCTGTCCGTCCCCCCGCCATCCCAAGTCTGCGCCCGCAGGCCTGTCGCGCCGCTCAGCAGCAGCAGGACAAACAGGACTGGAACGCACCGTCTCATGCCCCCACCCTCGCACTGCCCAACCCAACTCACGAATTACGGCTCCTGACATTTCCGACCGGCAAAGCCCCGCTCCCGCCCCATGATCTTCCTCCGCCTCTTCCGCTTCCTCGCCGCCTGGCCGGCGCTGCCCCTCGCCATTTCGGCCGCGCCCCTCCCGGCCGACCTCGCGCCCTTTTTTCAACCCCCCGCCGCCGCCACCGCGGCGCCCGACTCCCGCCGCTCGCCCCTCGTCCGCGCCGACGGCTCTCGCATCACCACCGCCGCCGAGTGGGCCCGCGAGCGCGCCACGATCCGCGCCCGCTGGTTCGCCCTCCTCGGCCCGTGGCCCGAACTCCTCGCCGCCCCGCAACTCGAAATCGTTCGCGCCGAGTCCCGCGAAGATTTCGAACAACGCTTCATCCGCCTCGAACTCGCCCCCGGTTATTTCCAAAACGCCATCCTCCTCGTCCCGTCCGGCGCCGGCCCCTTCCCCGCCGTCGTCGTCCCGTTCTACGAACCCAACACCAGCGCCGGCCTCGCCCTCACCCCCACGGGTACGCCGACGAAACCCCTGCGCGACTTTGGCTACCAACTCGCCAAGCGCGGCTTCGTCGCCCTCTGTCTCGGCACGCCGGGCGGCGATGCCTACCATCCCGATCAAGCCGGCGCGAAGTGCCAACCGCTCGCCTTCCTCGCCTACCTCGCCGCGAACGCCCACACCGCCCTCGCCCGCCTGCCGAACGTCGACCCCGCGCGCATCGGAATCGTCGGCCACTCCTACGGCGGCAAATGGGCGCTGTTCGCCTCGTGCCTCTCCGACAAATTCGCTTGCGCCGTCTGGTCCGACCCCGGCGTCGTCTTCGACGAGACGCGTACCAGCATCAACTATCAGGAGCCCTGGTATCTCGGCCTCGACCCGGCGCTCACGCGCCCCCGCGGCCTCGTCTCCGCCGCCGCCCCGCGCACCGGCGCCTACGCGCCACTCATCGCTCAGGGCCACGATCTGCACGAACTGCACGCCCTCATGGCCCCGCGTCCGTTCCTCGTCAGCGGCGGCGCGGAGGACACCCCCGCCCGTTGGCCCGCGCTCACCCACGCGCTCGCCGTCAACCGCCTCCTCGGCTCCGACCACCGCGTCGCGATGACCAACCGTCCGCTCCACGACCCCACCCCCGAATCCAACGCCATCCTCTACCGTTTCCTCGAACACTTCCTCGGCTCGAAGTAGGGCGGTTTCTCCGCGCCGCGTTTTTCCCCGCTCCCGGCACCTCGCAAATCTCCACGGCGCCTCGCCCGTCGTCCCCCCCACGCCCGAAACCGACACGGAATAACTCCCCGGATCGAGCCTCACCGGCCACCCCGCATTGAGATTCCCCCAGGGCAGCCGAAACACGCGCCCGGCTCCGCCATCGCCTCCCGCCCCTTGCGCCCGCCGCGACCCGCAGTCAACGTCCACCAAACCTACCGTTGTCACTCTCCCGTCGCTCACCCCCTTTCAGTCCCGTCCAAGGCCGATGACGCGAACTGACCCAGCGCGCCCGTCCTGTCCCTCAAGCCGTCTCCACCGCCCACCATGACCTCCCTCCATTTGCTCACGTGCTGCCTGCTTCGCGCCTTCACCGCTCCGCGCGTCATCCTCCTCGCCAGCACCGCCCTCGTCACCCAGGCCATCGCCGTGGCCCAGCCCGCCACCGGCACCGTCACTGGCCGCATCTTCAACCCCGCCACCGGCGAATACGTCCGCAACGCCGAGATCCGCGTGCAGGGCACCGCCCAAAGCACGTTCTCCGAAGAGGGCGGCGTTTACCAACTCGACCGCATCCCCGCCGGCCCCGCCACTCTGCAGGTCACGTTCTCCGGCTACCAGACCGCCACCGCCACGATCGCCGTGACCGCCGGCGCCGCCGCGACCCGCGACTTCGAACTCGTCAGCGCGCTCAGCCGCGCCCCCGGCAGCGGCGAGGTCGTCAAGCTGGGCCAGTTCGTTGTCTCCACCGACCGCGAGGGTAACGCCAAGGCCATCATGGAACAGCGCCGCAACATGAACATCTCCACCTCCGTCGCCGCCGATACCTTCGGCGATGTCACCGAGGGCAACGTCGGCGAATTCCTCAAATTCCTCCCCGGCGTCGATGTCGAATACGTCGACGGGATCAGCCGCGGCCCCCGCGTCGGCGGCCTCGACCAACAATACGTCGGCGTCACCATGGACGGCGCCGCCGTCGCCAGCGCCGATGCCTTCGTCGCCTACGGCAGCACCCTCAACGGCGCCGCCGGCAGCCAGTCCCGCTCCGTCGGCTTCGAACAGATGTCCATCACCGCCGTCGAATCCATCGAGATCAACCGCACCCTCAGCCCGGACATGGACGCGAATTCTCCCGCCGGCTCCATCAACATGAAAACCCGCCGGGCCTTCGACCGCAAAGGCCGCCGCGTCGACTGGCAGTTCAGCGCCGGCTTCAATACCCCCGATGCCGCCAATTTCGGCCAGACCTACGGCTGGGACGACAAACTCCACCGCCAGTGGCGCCCGAACTATCAGCTCGATTACTCCGATGTCTTCTTGAACCAGCGTCTCGGCCTCCGCCTCAGCCTGAGCAACAGCAGCATCCGCTCCGAGCAACAATACGTCACCCACACCTACAACAAGACCACCGTCGCCCCCTCCGCCACGGTCGCCGGCGACCTCCGCCCCATGGTGCTCACCGGCATCGCGTTCACCGACGGCCCGCGCCTCTCCAGCCGGGCGAACATCACCGCCACCGCCGACTTCAAGGCCTCCAACCGCCTCGTCCTCTCGCTCACCGCGATGTTCAACGCCTTCGAAAACAACGCCCACACCAAGGCCCTCACTTTCTCGGCCGCCGCCAACGGCGTCGCCGCCGCCACCGGCCGCCAAAACGTCCTCGGCGACGGCCTCACCGACATCCGCACCAACGGTCTCGCCGCGAACACCTCGCGCACCATGACCTACGGCGGCGGCACCGCCATCAAGCTCACCAACTCCTTCACCCTCACCCCCAAGTTCGAATACAAGCTCGGCGGCCTCACCCTCGACGGCACCGCCAATTTCTCGCGCTCGAAAAACGACTACGAGACCTCGAGCCGCGGCAGCATCCGCACCGAAACCCTCAACCCCCTCACCGCCGATTTCCGCGCCACCCGCCCCCACGCCAACTCCGCCGAGTGGACCATCGTTCAGACCGGCGGCGCAGATTGGTCCAACCTCGCCAACTACACCAACCCCCGCTCCAACGAGGAGGGTCGCTTCGCCTTCACCGAAATCTACACCGCCGAGACCAACGCCAAATACGTCCTCCCGTGGCGCCTCCCCACCTTCCTCAAATTCGGCGCCAAGTGGGCCGAGGAAAGCCGGAAGACCGACAACACCACACCGTATCTCGTCTACAGCTACAACGGACCCGGCGGCAATATCCTCAACGCCAACGGCACCCTCACCACCACCGGCACCTTCGCCGGCTTCGTTTCGCCCCGCGCGTTCAACACCCAGATGGGCGACATTCGCGCCCTCACCATCGCCAACCTCCCCTCCCTCACCAACCGCACCGCCGTCTCCCTCCTCTATCGCGAACACCCCGAATACTTCTCCAACATCGCCACGGCCGAAAACTACTATACCGCCTTCGTCGCCAACCACCGCGACTTCCGCCAGCACGTCACCGCCGGCTACGGCATGGCCAACACCCGCCTTGGCCAACTCCAGCTCCAGGGCGGCCTCCGCTGGGAACTCACCGAATCCGCCTCCCGCGAATTCGATCCCCTCACCGCCGCCCAGGTGCTCGCCGCCGGTTACCCGATCTCCCCGACGACCCGCCGCGCCACCACCCTCCCCGGCATCAACTACCAGTTCTTCTCCCAGCCGCGCACCTCCCGCGAGGGCGACTACGCCAACTTCTTCCCCAGCGCCTCGCTCAAATACTCCCTCCGCCCCAACCTCCAGGCCCAACTCGGCTACAGCTACGCCATCTCGCGCCCACCCGTCGACGCCCTCGCCGGTGTCTGGTCCATCAACGACCAAGCCCTCCTCATCACCGCGCCCAACCCCAATCTGAAACCCGAAAAATCCGACAACTACGTCGCGCGCCTCGCCTACTATTTTGAGCCCGTCGGCAGCTTCACCTTCCTCGTCCAGCAAACCGAAATCTCCGACCAACGCATCACCGTCCGCGGCCGCGCCGAGGACTTCGGTTTCGAAAACGATCCGGACTACGCCGGCTACGAATACCAGTCCGTCACCAATAATAACACCCTCTACCGCTACCGCAGCGCCGAACTCGCCTATAGCCAAAACCTCTCCTGCCTCCCCGGTCTCCTCCGCACCACCAACGTCAACCTCAGCTACACCCGCAACTACGCCAACCAGTATTTCCCCGGCGTGACGCCCCACAAACTCTCCGGCGCGATCGCGTGGAGCTACGCCCGCCTCAGCCTCCGCACCGGCGCCGTGTGGCAGGATGACACCCCGTTCACCACCGTCTTCGGCCGCTATCAGCGCCACAATCTAAAGCTCGACGTCAGCGGCGGCTTCAAGCTCTCGCCCCGCACCAGCCTCTTCTTCCAGGGCCGGAACATCCTCAACGATCCCAACCTCCTCTACGAAGGCGACCCCACCCGCAACATTCCCGCCGCCCTCTACCGCTTCGGCAACTACGGCGTCAGCTGGACCCTCGGCATCAAGGGAAATTTCTGATTCGCGACCCGCCCGGCGGCCGAGTTCTCTCGCCCGATGCACCCCCTCCGCGCCGCTCTCGCTCTCTCGACCCTCTTCACGCTCAGCCCGCGCCCGCCCGCCTTCGCCGCCAGCAACACCGACGAAACCAAGGTCGGCGCGCTCCCCCTCCCCGCCGTCCTCCGCGCCGCCGACGGCACGTCGATCCGCGACGTCGCCGCCTGGCGGGCCCACCGCCCCGCCCTCCTCGAAACCTTCGCCCGCGAGGTCTACGGCCGCACCCCCACGGCATCGCCCACCGCCCGCCCGCCCGGCCTGCGCTGGGAAACCACCTCCACCGACCGCACCGCCCTCGGCGGCAAAGCCACCCGCAAGGAAATCACGGTGCACTTCACCGCCCGCGCTGACGGCCCGAAGCTCCACCTTCTCATCTACCAACCCAACGCCGGCGCCGCGCCCTACCCCGCCTTCCTCGGTCTGAACTACTTCGGCAACCAATGCGTCAACGCCGACCCCGGCATCACCGTCTCGACCGCCTGGATGCGCGCCAACCCCGAGTTCGGCATCGTGCAAAACCGTGCCACCGAAAAAACCCGCGGCGCCCACGCCCACCGCTGGGAAATCGAAAAAATCATCGCCCGCGGCTACGCCACCGTCACCGCCTACTACGGCGATCTCTGCCCTGACCACGCCGGCGGCCTCGCCGAATCCGTCGGCACCCTCTTCGCCACCGGCACTACCGAACAACGCGCACCCGACGCGTGGGGCGCCATCGGCCTCTGGGCCTGGGGCCTCAGCCGCGCCCTCGACATCCTCTCCGCCGACCGCGAGATCGACGCCCGCCGCGTCGCCGTCCACGGCCACTCCCGCCTGGGCAAAGCCGCCCTCTGGGCCGGCGCCCAAGACGAACGCTTCGCCCTCGTCATTTCCAACAACTCCGGCGCCGGCGGCGCCGCCCTCGGCAAACGCGACTTCGGCGAGACCGTCGCCATGCTCAACCAAGCCTTCCCATTCTGGTTCGCGTTAAATTTCCGCGCCTACAACGGCCGCGAAGCCGCGCTCCCCGTCGACCAACATCAGCTCCTCGCCCTCGTCGCCCCGCGCCCCCTCTACGTCGCCAGCGCCTCCCTCGATCTTCACGCCGACCCCAAGGGCGAATTTCTCGCCGCCCAATTCGCCGAGCCCGTCTACGCCCTCTACGGCCAGCCGGGCCTCGGCGTCGCCGACCAACCGCCCGTCGATCATCCCGTCGGCGACTCCATCGGTTATCATCTCCGCACCGGCAAACACGACATCACCGCCTACGACTGGGAGCAGTATCTCGCCTTCACCGACCGCCACCTCCGCCGCACCCCCTAGCGCCGGAGCTCCGCCCCGCCCGCCCCACGTGCCCCCTATGAGCACCCGCCGCATCGCCGCCGAAGCCGGACTTTCCCCGTCCACGGTCTCCCTCGCGTTGCGCAACAGTCCGAAAATTCCCGCGGCCACCAAGCAGCGTATCCGGAAAATCGCGCAGCGCCTCGGCTACCGCCCCGACGGCAAACTCACCGAACTGATGAGCCACCTCCGCCTCACGCGCACCCGCCCGCGCGAGGCCTGCTTCGGCGTCGTCTCCCTTTATCCCGACGCGCGCCCGTGGACCCGCTCGCTGCACCTGTCCCGCATCTACGCCGGCATGGTCGCACGCGCCGAGGCGCTCGGCTACCGCCTCGAACCGTTTTGGCTGCGCGAACCGGGCATGACGCCCCGCCGCATGCGCGGCATCCTCGACGCCCGCGGCATCGAGGGACTCCTCTGCTTTGGCAGCCGTGAATTCTCCGACGAATGGCCGGCCGAACTCGACCGCAGCGCCGTCGTCACGCAGGGCCTCAGTATCCAGACTCCCCTGCACCGCATCGTCAGCCACGACTACCACGACCTCTGGCGCGCCCTCGATCGCGTCCACGCCCTCGGTTACCGCCGCCCCGGTCTGATTCTCGGCGACTACGAGGAAATCCGCAGCGCCCACGCCTACCTGAGCGGTTATCTCGGCTGGTCCCATTTGGTGCTCGGTTCGCCCGCGGCGATTCCCGTGCTCCACCTCGACCGCGTCGAGGAGCCCCCGGTCGCCGCGTGGCTGGCGCAGCACCGGCCCGACGTGGTGATCTTCGTGCACCACTACGACGCGCTGCCGGGCTTCGAAACCCTCCTGAAACGCCAACGCCTTCGCCTGCCGGAGGACCTTGGCGTCGTCGTCATCAGCCAAAACCTCGCGGGCACCCACTTCTCCGGTCTCCAGGAAAACCAACCCCTCATCGGCGCCTGGGCCGTCGAACTGCTCGTCTCGCGGATCATGAACCGCGACTTCGGCCTGCCCGCCCACCCGCGCATCGAACTCGTCGAGCGCCAATGGATCGAGGGCCGCACGCTGCGCGCCCAGCCCGCCGCCCGTGCCCGCCCTTCGGTCACCGTCCGCAAAAACGCCGCCGGAAAATCCGGCGGCGCGTGAAAGACACGACCGTTGACGCTGGTCGGCCCGCTTACTTCTTCTTCGCGTCGGGCTTCTTGAATTCCTTGTGGCCCTCTTTCTGCGCCGCACCGAGCTCTTCGCAGATCTTCGCCGCTTCGTCGTTCTTGCCGGCCTTGAGCGCGGCCTCGAGCTTCGCCACCGAGCCATTGAACTCCTTCATCTTGGCCTGATATTTCTCCTTCTGCTCAGGCTTCCACGCCGGAGTCAGTTTGACGGACTCGGCGGACGCGGCCTTGATCGTCGCGACCAGCTTGAGCGAGTCTTCATTCTTGGACGCATCGGCGACTTGGCGCTTCAGCTTGCGGAACGCACCGCCCATTTTGTCCATCTGGTTGCCGAGTTCGGTTTCTTCTTCTTTGTCGCCACCTTTGGCTTTGCCATCGGCAGCGCGGACGCCCGGCACGGTGGCCATGGCGCAAATGAGGGTCAGGAGCAGAATGCGGATTTTCATGATTCTTGTTTTGAGGGATTTTCGAAAGGGCCGACAGAGAAAAAAGATCCGCCGCCCCGAGGGCAATCGGATTTCTCGCCACCGCCGGGCCGTCCCCCGCCCGGACGCAGCTTCCCGCCGAAAGATTCCGCCTTTCCCGTCGGCCCACCCGCACTCTGAGGTTGCCCGCCCGCGTCCCTCGTCCTAATCCCACCGTCCACGCCCCCTCCCGCATGAACCTCCCCACCGTTACCCGCCGCCATTTCCTCGCCACCGCCACCGCCGGCCTCGCCGTCGGCCTGTTGCCGCGCTCCGCCTTGGCTGCCGCATCCACCCCCACGCGCTGGCCGATCGGCTGCTTCAACCGCCCGTGGACCAAATGGTCCTACGACGAAGCCCTCGATGGCACCAAAGCAGCCGGCTACACCCTCACCGGCCTGCTCACGCCCACCAAAGACGACGTCTTCACCAGCGCCAACGCCACGCCGGAATACCTCGCCGCACTCAAGGCCAAAATCGCCGCCCGCGGCCTGCGGGTCAACCTGACCGCCCTCCGCGTGAAGACCGCGCTCCCCCTCGCCGAGGCCATCGCCGATACCCGCCAGCAAATCGCCCACGGCCACACGATGGGCGTCGAATTCGCTCTCACCTTCGGCGAGGACAAACCCGAGCGCTACGCGCACTATTTCAAAATCATGGCCGACGCCGCCGCCTACGCCCAAGAGCGCGGCATCAAGCTCGTCATGAAACCACACGGCGGCGGCAGCGGCTCCTCGCAGGAAATCGTCAGCGCGATCAAGACCGTCGGCCACGCCAATTTCAAAATCTGGTACGACGCCGGCAACATCGTCTACTACACCGGCAAAGATCCCGTCGCCGAACTCGAGCCCATCCTCCCGCACGTCACCGGTTTCTGCGCCAAGGATTGCTCCGTCGCCACCGGACCCGACGGCAAACGCAAAGCCGACGTCATGATCCAATTTGGCACGGGCCAGGTCGATTTCGCCGCCGTCTTCAAGAAGCTAAAATCCGGCGGCTTCAACGGCCCCATTATGGTCGAGTGCTGCCAGATCGGCGCGACCGCCGCCGAGACCACCGCCCACGCCCGCGCCAACCGCGAGTTCCTGGAAAAAATTCTCGCGAGCGTCTGACCTCAAACTCCGAGGTGGAGCGCGTTGACCCCAACGCGCTTCCTGACCTCAGGCTCCGAGGTGGAGCGCGTTGACCCCAACGCGCTTCCTGACCTCAGACTCCGAGGTGGAGCGCGTTGACCCCAACGCGCTTCCTGACCTCAGACTCCGAGGTGGAGCGCGTTG
>CANHJG010000065.1 GCA_947461205.1 Opitutia bacterium | reverse complement strand
GCGGCGCGAAAGCGCTTTGAGGTCAACGCGCGGCACCTCTGGAAATGGCCTCAGCAGCCGTAGACGCCGCCGTTGATCTCGAGGGTCGCGCCGGTGATGAAGCCGTCGAACTCGCCGGCCAGGAAAACGGCGGCGCGGGCCACATCGTCGGCGTTGCCGCCGCGGCCCAGGGGAATGCCGGCGACCGTCGCCCGGGCGGATTCGGCGGTGGTGTGGGTGGTGTGAAAACTCGTGCCGAGGATGAGGCCGGGGGCGAGGGCGTTGACGCGCACGCCCTGGGGGCCGAGTTCGCTGGCGAGGGAGCGGGTGAAGGTGAGCACGGCGCCCTTGGCGGTGGAGTAGGCGAGGGAGCCGCCGTGGCCGCCTTTGCGGCCGGCGAGGGAGGAGAGGTTCACGATGCTGGCGCCGCCGCCGGTCTGCGCGGCGGCGATGAGATGCGGGGCGGCGGCGCGGGTGACGCGGCGCACGCTGCCGACATTGAGGGAGATCACATCCGACCAGAATCGGTCGTCGGCTTCGAGCAAGGTGCGGCGGCCGATGAGGGAGCCGGCGTTATTGATCAGGATGTCGAGGCCGCCGAGGAAGGCGACGGCCTGGGCGACGAGGGCGTTGCTCTCCTCGGTGGTGGTGAGATCGGCCGGGGCGCTGGCGCAGCGGCCGCCGAGGGCCGCGGCTTCGGCCGCGAGCGCGCGCGCGCCCTCGCTACTGGTGCGATAGTGGACGAACACGTCGCAACCCGCGCGGAGCAGGTGCGAGCTGATGGCGAGACCGATGCCCTGGGCGCCGGCGGTGACGAGGGCGCGTTTGCCGAGAAGTTTATGCATGGAGGCAGGACGTTTAAGACGGATGAGGCGGCGTCAATTGCGGGGCGAGGCGGCCTTTCGCATCGTGCGACGCGACCCCCGCGTGAAGCGTGGCGGGATGAATCCTGCGGTCAATGCGCCGGCGACGTATCCGCCGGGAGAAGAGCGCGCCAATGTGATCACGCATGGGGTGGGGTTGGCGTTGAGCGTGACGGGCTGGCCGTGTTGGTGACTCGGTCGGTTCGGGGCGGCGATGCGTGGCGGGTGACGGCGACGGCGATTTTCGGGGTGACGCTGGTGCCGTTGTCTACGTCGTCGATGCTCGACCACCGTTTTCGGGACGAGAAGACGAAGCGGCTGTTGCGGACGTTCGACCATGCGGCGATTTTCTGCTGATCGCTGGCACGGTGACGCCGTTTCTGCTCGTGAGTTTAAGCGGAGCCTGGGGTTGGCGTTTGTTCAGCGTCAGCTGGGCGCTGGCGGTGGCGGGGGTCGCGCTGAAGTGTTGGTTGGCCGGGCTTTTCCGGGTCGGCTCGACGTTGCGCTAGCTCGGGATGGGCTGGCTGGTGATGATCGCGGTGCGGCCGCTGCGGAGCACGGTGCCGCTCGCGGCGCTGTGGCTGCTGGTGGCGGGCGGGCTCTCCTACCCGCTGGGCACGGTGTTTTACCTCTGGAAGCGGCTGCCGTATCACCACGCGATCTGGCACCTCTTCGTGTTGGGCGGCAGCGTCTGCCACTTTTGTTCGGTGTTCACCGCGGTGATTCCGCGGGGCGGCCGCTAACGGTTGAGCCACCAGATCGTGCCGTTGAGCACGCTGGCAAAGCCGACCCATGCGACGTAGGGCGACCAAAGAATCGCGGCGAGGCGGTCCGTGCGGGCGAAGCGCACCTGAAGCGTGACGAGCAGGGAGAGGAAGACGACGATTTCGACCAGGGCGAGGCCGGGGCGGTGTAGGGTGAAGAACAGGACGGACCAGAGAACGTTGAGCACGAGTTGGGCCCCGTAGAGTGCGAGCGTTTTCGTGGCGTCGGCCGGAGTGGCGGCAACCCGCCACGCGCGCCAGGCGGCGACGGACATGAGCACGAAGAGGGTGGTCCAGACCGGCGCGAAGACCCCGTTGGGCGGGTTCCATGACGGTTTGGCGATCGTGGGATACCAGGTGGTGATGGCCTGCGTGGTGGCGGCGCTGCCGAGGCCGGCGGCGAGAAAGCTGACGGCGATGAAGGCGGCGAGCGCGCCGAGTTTACGGTTGGGCATAGGAGCTGTTTCGGCCGGGCCAGGTCGCGGGACGCAACCAAAATGCATCGGTCCGGCCGCGATAGTAGTCTTCGAGGACGCGGTCCATCACGACGCTGGTGCGGCGGGCGGATTCGCCGGTGCTCGGGCAGGTGCCGCGGCCGAGGAGGTCGTCGACGATCAGCTGGATGAGCGGTTGGGCGACGTGCTCCGGATTCGCGATCGCGAAGGACTCCGTGCCGGAGGCGGTTTCGAGCCGGATCGGCTCGGCGTTGAAGACGTTGAAGGCGAGGCGTCCGGCGGTGCCGAAAAACTCCAGGGTGTCCTCTTTCGCGAGGGTGGAGAAATTCCACGAAGCGGAGCCGAGGGCGCCGCGGGCGGTGCGAAAGGTCATCGCCACGGCGTCCTCGACTTCGGCGGCCGTGGCGAGGCGGGCGGCGCGGCCGTGGACGGCTTCGAGGGGGCCGAGGCAGTGGTCGAGGAAGTCGAGCACGTGGGAGCCGAGATCGAGGAAGAGGCCGCCGCCGGCGTGGGCGGCGGAGACGCGCCAGGCGTGCTGGGCGGGGTCGGCGTTGGCGGGGGTGGGGGCGGCGAAGCGGTAGCTGATGCCCGTGAGTTGGCCGATGGCGCGACCGTCGAGGAGGGCGCGGACTTTTTCGAAGCGCGGCAGGGCGCGACGGTAGTAGGCGACGAAGAGTTTTTGTTGCGCGGCGCCGAAGGCGGCGATCATGGCGTCGCACTCGGCGGTGTGACGCGCCATGGGTTTTTCCACGTAGCAGGGTTTGCCGGCGGCGGCGGCGAGGAGGGCCCCTTCGAGGTGGGCGCCGGGGGGAGTGGCAACGTAGACGGCGTCGACTTCCGGGTCGTTCACGAGGGCCTGGGCGTCGTCATAGGAGCGGGGGACGCCGTGGCGCTGCGCGTAGTCGGCGGCGAGCGCGCCGGTGCGGCGCATGACGGCGACCAGGGAGGAGCCGCGGGCTTTTTGAAAGCCGGGGCCGCTCTTCACTTCGGTGACATCGCCGCAGCCGAGGATGCCCCAACGGATGCTGGTGCGGGCCGGGGCGGGAGTGGGTGAACTCATCCTGTGACCAAACTGGCTGCGCGCGGGCGCGGCAAGCCACGACACGCCTCGGCGATCAGGCGGTGCCTTTTGTTCATTGGCACGCCGTCGGAACGATCTGCAAGTCATGCACGGGTATCAATAAGGCACGCCGACAACAAACACCACCCATGCTCCCACCAACACATGCGATGTCGCTGCGGCCAAAAAGGACTGCTCCCTCTGGAAAATCCACGCCCAGAGCAAGCCCGCCACGAAAGCCATTGCCGCAAAAATTGGGCTGAGGTGCACATGCAGGATGGCAAAGACGATATTGGCAATCAGCGGAGCCCGCCATCGATCCGGTCGGCCGGCGTTTTTGTAAAAGTAGCTCAAGGCCCCTTGCACCACCGCGCGCACATATTCCTGCGCAAAACTGAACGCACTGTAGATGGAGAGAAACAGGACCCATTGTCCCCAGTTCATACCCAACGCGGAATTAAGGGCCCGCTCGGGCTCAAAGAGTCGCGCAGAATCCGGGTGAAACACCACCCAGGCATATTTGGCGAGCAGCGTTAGCGCCAACCAAGGCAGGGTCCAGACCATGCCTTGCCAAATCTGGTGTCGCGATCGGGCGGTTTGGAGACCGAACACTTCCGGCGCCAACGAGGATTTTTTCTGAAACGTCCGCGTCATACCGGCTAGAAGGATGATGAAGCCGAATGAGATCAGACTGTCGGACGGCAACACCGGCTTGAGCCAGGCAGCCACGGGCAGCAGAAACACATAGATCGAAACGGTCACGATGATGCGTCCCACCACCATCAGTGATTCCAGCAGCTGACGCTGGGTAGCCAATTCTGACTTGTGCTTTTGTTCCAGGTGTTCGTTGGTGCGGCTCAGGCGGCTGACAAGTGTCCGGGCAAGGTTGTGAGTGACCTGAGCCCGCACGCCCCCGACCTCGGGCAACTGCGGCAAATCGAGTTCGCGCAGGGTGGAGGGGCTTCGTGCGACCAGGGAGGCTGAGGCTGGAGTGCCTTGCAGGACGGACATTTCACCAAAGCATTCGCCTTTTCTCAGCACGGCAACCTGCAGCCCGTTGGGATTATTGATGGGGCCTTTCCATACCGCGAATTCGCCGTCGGCGACCCAAAAGATGCGTTCGTTGGACGTGCCTTCGGCAATCACCACTTCGCCCGGAGCACATGCGCGCAGCGGTAGGGTGGCCACAAAGTTGTCCTCGCCGCCCTGGATGCCGGCGAACAGCAAGGGCGATGCGGTGTGGGCACAACCGTGAGGATCGGATGGCATTTTGAGTTACCGTTACGAGTAACGCGCCGACTATCGGGAGCGTTGTGCGGCTAAATTGCCGACCGAGCTGCGGTTCACGACCGAGGACGAGTGCCGCCACCTCGCGATCGGCGACGGTGCGCTGCAGCGCCCATCGTCCTCGGTTGGCCTGCATGGGACGCATGAGAGCATCACCGGTTCTGCTTTCGCGGGCATCGCGGCTCGCTGTGATCGCGTCAAGGGTCTCGTGCCGGTGGTTGCGCGAACGATCGGAACTTGGATTTGCGGGGAGAGGGGAGTCCTCGACATTTCGAAAGAGCCGGAGTCGGTAAAGAGGGTCCCGCACTCCTCAATGGACAGTGCGGTCGGGTAAGCGGGGGGGACGGACGAAACCAACGGGCTCGGTGGGAGCGCGTGGTTTTCGAGTTTGGCCCAGAGATGAGAGGGTGGGGTGCGCGTTGGCGCGGAGGCCGGAGGACCCAATTTTGTCTGACGCGCACGGCGTCCAGTCACGGAACTGCAGGTGTAATCGATCACAGCGGTGTGCTAATGTTCGGGCCCTCGGGTGAACGCACCGAAGATTTACACGTAGGGGTTGGTTAGGTTTCCCCTCGGAGGCTGTGATGATTCCCGGGCACCGGATCGAACCCGCTCGCACTGGGGACCCTGTGATCGAGGAGGATAAGGCATCCACTCAGTGGGCCGGCGCATGAGTAACCGGAAACTACCCGACGAGGGGCGCAGCGCGGGTTCGGGAGTCGAAGCACACGCTCCGCCGGATTTGCGACCAAGCGACACCGGGCTCAACAGCCCGTAGGCGGAGTTTCGCCATCGACCGGGACGTGCGACTTTTTCTGCCCTGGGTGACGTTGGGCGCGATGCGTTTGGGCGCGCCGGTCGAATTGGCGTTGCCGGTATGGGTGGCGGAGGCGTTGTCGGGCACAGAATTTTCACAGCGGGTGGCCGGACTGACCCGCGAGGCGCGGGAGGCGGCCGTAGTCGCCGAAGTGAAGAGCGGCAAGGTGCCGGGCTGGTGGCGACGGTTTGTGGATGTGACGCTGGGCGACGCCGTGATCGCCGTTTCTCCGGACTATGTGGGTATGGCAACCGATGACGACTATTGGCTCGCGCCGCTGACGCCGGGTACGGCGCAGGCGATCGCGGATGAACTGGGCTGCGTGTTGCCGACGCGAAAAATGGTGGAGGCGATCTGGCGGGCGGCGCCGGTGAAGTTGGCGCCGGCGCCGATTGTGCCGGGCAAGGCGATGACGACCGTGCCGGTGTTTTCCCCGCACCACACGACGGTGCGGGCGCAACGCGAGGAGGCGTTGGCGGTGTATCCGTTCGGCACGTTGGTGGCCGGGCGCAAAAAGGATGGGGTGATCACACCACGGTTGGAAACAGCGGCGGATCGCGTGGCGATCCACGGCTGGCACCGACTGGAGGGGACGGCGATTCAACCGCTTTATTTGGGACACGCGGCGACGTGGGCGGGCTACAGCCATGGCGTGCGACTGGTCAGGAGCGCGATGAGGGTGGGCGGACGGGCGACGCCGGTGGAGGCGGTGTTGGCCGATCCGGTGCGGTAGGCGCTGCTGAGCGACGAGGGGCCGATCGCAAACCCCCGCGATGGGAGCCGGGCCGTTGAGGAGACAATGGAGGAGATTGCGTTCGAGGGCGGCGTACGGTGTTTGGTGAATTCGCCCGGCGAGCTCGATCCGGCGAAACCCACGCGGCTCGTGTTGTATGCGGCGCCGGCGGGAAGCTCGATCGAGCAGACCATCGGCCGGCGCGTGGAGTCGAAGGCGGACTGGCTTTTCGACGTCCAGCACATCGGCGCGCAGACGCGCTGGCTCCGGGCGCGTATGCGCGAGGTGAATCGGGTGGTGGCGGAGGTGCAGGCGGAACCGAAATCGTTTGTGCGGTGGAAGCACGTGCATCCGGATCATCCGGCGCGGGTGGGGGCGATGGTCGGGGCGCTGCGGAAAAAAGTTCCCGGCGCAACGCTGGTGCTGACGGGGCGCAGCGGGGGAGGGAGTTTCACGTTCAGTTCCCTCGACGGTGTGGAGAAGATTCCAGACGACGTGGAGCGCATCGTGTTTCTCGACAGCAACGATGCCTATGATGCAACGCTGGGGCACCCGGCGAAACTCGCGGCGTGGCTCGCGGCGGCGAACGTTCACCGGTTGGTCGTGCTCGCGTATGAGGACCACGTGGCGCTGCTCGGCGGGCAGACGTTTGTGGGCGAGCAGGGCGGCACGGGGCGGCGGAGCCAAGCGATGCTGCGTGATTTTTTGGGGAAAATGGCGTTCACGCGCAGCGAGGCGGACGGACTGCAGCGGCCCACGGCGCTCGGCGGGCGCGTGGAGTTTTTGCTGAAGGAGAACCCGACGAAGGCGGTGCTGCATCCGCGGCAGGTCGAGCTGAACGGGTTTATTCCCGCGATGGTCGCGGGTACGGAACGGGCGGGGCAGGGGTATGGCTATCTCGGGGCGCGGGCGTCGGGGGAGTGGATCACGGAGCGGTAGGAGCCTGCTTGCAGGCGATGGTTACCCGTGAGGAGGACGGATATCCTGAATCGCCTGCAAGCAGGCTCCTACCTACGGGCGGCGGAAAATGAGTTCGCGTTCACGTGCGGCGGGGAATTCTTCTCGGGCATGAAACTCGGCGTCGAAGTCCTCCTCGAATCGCAGTTGCACCTCCTGCGCGGTCAGCGGATCGGTCTGATCACGAATCCGACCGGCGTGGACCGCGCCGGGGTGAGCATCATCGAGCGGTTGCGGGCGGTGCCGGAGGTGAACCTGGTGGCGCTTTACGGGCCGGAGCACGGGGTGCGGGGCAACGCCCAGGCGGGGGAGTTTGTGGATTTTTTTCAGGACGAGCAGCTCGGGCTGCCGGTGTTCAGTTTGTATGGGCAGGCGCTGAAACTGCCGCGCGATCCGCTAGTCGACATCGACGCGACGATGCGGGAGTTCGACACGCAATCTGCGGGGAAGACGGTGGCGCACGCGATGCTGCGGGGGGTGGACGTGCTGGTGTTTGACCTGCAGGACGTGGGGACGCGGGTCTACACGTATGTCGCGACGATGGCGTACGCGATGCAGGCGGCGGCGGAGTCGGGCATTCCGTTCGTCGTGCTGGACCGGCCGAATCCGATCGACGGCGTGGCGATGGAGGGCCCGATTTTGGAGTATCCGGCGCACAGTTCCTTCATCGGGCTGTATCCGGTGCCGTTGCGGCACGGGATGACGGCCGGCGAGTTGGCGCGGTTGTTCAATGCGAAGTTCCTCGCGCGGCCATGCGCCCTGACGGTGGTGGCGATGGAGTGCTGGCGGCGCGGCGACTGGTTCGATGCGACGGGGCTGCCGTGGGTGTTGCCCTCGCCGAACATGCCGACGCTCGACACGGCGGCCGTGTATCCGGGGCAGGTGTTGCTCGAAGGCACGAATCTCTCGGAGGCGCGGGGGACGACAAAACCGTTCGAGCTGTTCGGTGCGCCGTGGATCGACGGCTTCGGGCTGGCGCGGGAGCTGAATGTGCTCGGGCTCGCGGGCGTGCGGTTTCGCGAGGCGTGGTTTGCGCCGACGTTTTCGAAATGGGCGGGGCAGCGCTGCGGCGGGTGTCAGCTGCACGTGACCGACCGCAGCGCGTTTCGTTCGGTGACGGTGGTGCTCGCGGTGTTGGAGACGGTGAAGCGGCTCTACGGGGCCAAGCTGGAGCTGTATGCGGATTACTTCGACAAAGTCATGGGCACGTCGACGGTGCGGGAGGCGTTGGAACGCGGCGAAGGGTATACGACAATCGCCGCGCGCTGGGACGCCGGGCTGGCGGAGTTTGCGCGGCGGCGCGCGGAGTTCCTGCTGTATCGGTGAACGTGAAACTCAGAACGAGCCCTTGACGCCAAAGGACCAGAGAGAGCCGTAGGTGGTGCGCTGGCGGAACTGGGCGTGCTCCGGGGTGCTGGGGCCGTAGATGCCGGTGTCGTTGGTGGCGTCACCCACGTTGCGGAGATTGGCGAAGAGCGCGAGGCGCGGGCGGAGGAGCATCTCGCCCTGCAGATCGAGGAAGAGCTGCTTTGCGCCCCACGTGTAGGTGCCGGCTTCGATGCTGCGGCCGGTGAGCGGGGCCTGGCGGTTGAGTCCGCGGTAGTTCCAATTGGCGCGCAGGTTGAATTTCGCGCGCGTGAGACTGACGCCCCAGTTGTAGGTGCGCGGGACGAAGCCCGCGAAGTCGGCGGTGTCGTCGCCCGTGGCGCGGAGGGCGCTGGCATTGGCAAAGACCTGCAGGCCGCGCGCCCAGGCGGGCAAAAAGGTGAGGGCCTGTTTGTAGTCGAACTCCAGGCCGCTCATGCGGACGGTGCCGGTGACGTTGCTTTGCGTGGCGACGTCGAAGCGTCCGTAGGTCGCCGCATCGAGGCCGTAGAAAGACAGAAATTCGGGCGTGGCGGGGAAGGTCGAGGCGCCGAAGAAATTTTTGAATTCGCGTTGGAATGCGCCGACCGAGAGTTGGCCGACCCCGGCGAAATAATACTCGACGCGGACCTTCGCGGTCTGCGCGCTCCAGGCCTTGATGGCGGCGTTGTTGACCGTGATGCGGTTGGTATTGGAGGGGGCGAGGTCGGGGTCGGGCAGCGCGACGCCGCCGGAGTATTGGTTGAAATTGGGGCGGCCGACGGAGGTGTAATAGGCGGCGCGGGCGACGAGATTTTCGCGGACGTTGAAACTCGCGTTGAGACTCGGGAAGAGGCGCAGGTACTCTTTTTCGGCGCGGCCGGCCCGGGCGAGAAAGGTGAGCTGCGACACGGCGAGCGCGTTGGTGGTGGGGAAGATCAGGACGGGCGTGCCGTTGGCGTTGCGGATGACCTGACCGGCGGCGTTGCGCTGGTAGTTCCGCGTGGGATCGTTGAGCGGGCCTTCGGCGTCGACGTTGGTCTGTTCGGCGCGGAGACCGCCGACGAGTTTCAGGCGGCGGTGGAAAAACGCGGCGTCGCCGCGGAGGTAGGCGGAGGTGACGAGCTCTGCGGCGCGTTTCGAATTGGTGACCTCGGAGCGATATTGGCTGTTGGGATCGAGGGTAAAGGAGGCGGGGTTGGCTTGGTAGAGCGTGAACGCCTTTTCGGTGCTGACGTATTGCACCTGCGGGAAACCGTAGGGCGCGGTGCGTTGGGAGAAGACGTCGTCGAGGACCACGCTTGCGCGGTCGTCGCTGCCGGCCGCGGTGGGGCTCGTGCTGGAACGGCCGTCGGCGCCGACGAAGGTGTAGGGCGGCGTGCTCTGGAAGTCGTCCCGCTGCGCCCGGCGCACATCGAGGCCGCCCTTGAGGACGAAGGGCGTGCCGCCGAGATCGAAGTCGCGGCGGAGGTTGGCATAGGCGCTCTCGCGCACATCGATCGTGCGGCGGTAAGTGGCGTTGGCGGTGCTGAGGGCGAAGGTGCTGAGATTGTAAGGGTCGACGGGCGCGCCGGTGGTGCCGTCGGTGACGGTGATGCGGCCGGGCCGGAGATAGAAAATCTCGTCGAAGTTTACGGTGACGCCCTGGCGCGTGGAGGTGACGTTGTTGAAAAAGCCCTTGTCGGAGCTGCGGAAGTGGAGGCGTTCGTTGGAGTAACCGAGGCCGCTTTCGGCTTTCCAGACGGGGCCGTCGTGCCGGTAGGTGAGCGTCGGCATATATTTGGTGCGCTGGTGATTTCGCGAGGCGGAGGCGTTGCGCACCTCGCCGCGGCCGACCTGCCCGTGGGTGGACGTCGGGGTGAAATCGCCGGGGCTGACGCGGTTCACGAAGAAGGAGAGGGTGCGCTGGTTGAGCGGCGACGCGTAGAAGGTGAGTTCGGCCGAGAAGGAGAGGCGGTCGTTGCGGGAGAGTTTGTAGTCGACGGTGGCGGCGGCGGACGTGCGCTCGGTGTGTTTGCCGCCGTCCTCGACGACGTAATCGGTGAGGTAGGGTTTGTCGGGTGTGGTGTCGGGATACTGCGTGGCGGCGGTGGTGGCGGTGAGGCCGTTGGTCACCGCGCCGGCGCCGCGCCACGTGTTGGCGGTGCGGGCCTCCTCGGTATATTGCTTGGTCATGCCGCCGGAGAGAGTGAAACCGAAGCGGTCGTTGACGGGTTTGATGTAAGAGAAGTCGAAACCGGGGTGGACCTTGCGGGTGTTAATCCAGCGCGGGCCGGGGGTCTTGCTGAAGAGATGGCGGTCGTTGTCGCGCATCATCAGGAACACGCTGTAGTTGAAGATCGGGCGGGAGCGGTCGAAGGCGCTGCGCGGAATCAGATTGACCGAGCCGGCGAGCGCGGAGCCGGGCGACTCGGGCGTCGGCGAGTGCAGCACCTCGAGGCGGGAAATGTTGTTCAGCGAGAGCGTGTGAAAATCGACACTGCGCGCGGTGCCACCGCCGGCGACGCTGGAGACATCGAAGCCGCCGACGGTGATGGGGACGTATTCGGGCGGCACGCCACCGATTGAGATCGAACGTGCGGCGCCGCCGATGAAATCGATGGTGATGCCCGGGATGTATTTCAGGAAATCACCGGGGTTGCTCTCGAGGACGCTGCCGAATTCATCGGCGGAGACGACGCTCTTGATCGAGGACGCGAAGCGCTGCTCGTTGATCGCGATGGCGGCGGCGTCCATCGTCTTCGAGGTGGCGACGACGAATTGGTCGAGGGCGACGACGGTGCTGTCACTGCCGGGCGTGGGTGGGCGGGCGCCGGAAGTGAGACTGAAATCCCGGCGGGCGGTCGCGAGGGGGGCGACGGCGACCGTGGCGGTCTGTTGATCCTGACCGGTGAAGAAAATGCGGAGGCGGGCATCGCCGGCCGGGACCTGGGCGAGGCGGAACTGGCCGCTGGAGTCGGTGAACGTTTCGAGCGAGGTACCCTCGACGATGACGCGGGCGAGTTCGACGGGGTCGCCGGTGCGGCGCTGGGTGACGCGGCCCTCGATGGTGCCGGTGGCGGCGGGCTGCGCTGCGCCGGCGTGGACGAGGAACAGGAACCCGAGCAAGGGCACGAGGGAGAGGGAGCGGAAACGCGGAACGGACGGGTTCATAGGGGAGAGGAGCTTTGGACCGAAGGGGCGGCGGGCACGCCTTTAATGGACCGAACGGTTACAGCGCGGTTAAGTTTTGCAATGGGGCGCGTGGCGTTTTGGGGCTTTCCAAGGGCGGTCCGGTGAGGATGCTCGTGCCACCATGAAGAATGTCCACGAATTGCAGCGTTGGGTGTCACCGGCTCCGAAACCGCAGTCGTTGGCGTGGGATGGGGCGACGCTCTGGATGGGGTCGCGCGAGACGAAGCGGGTTTACGCGATCAATCCGCAGACGTGGACGGTGGGGGCGGAGTATGCCGCGCCAGGGACTCCTTATGGCCTGGTCGCGGTCGGGAAAGAGCTGCGGGTGCTGTGCAGCGAGGGGGCGGAGGACCATCGGATCGTGCGGCGTCTGGTGCCGGGAACGGGTTTCGATGCGACGTGGCAATTGCCCTGTCCGGACGACACGGGCTCGCAGCTCGGTTTCGACGGGCAGCGCCTGCACGTGAGCCAGTGGTATCCCAAGAAGGTCGTGCGCGTGGGCGACGACGGAAAAATTGAGCGCGTGATCCAGGGGCCGCACGGGATCTGCGGGCAGGTGTTTGTCGACGGGGTGCTTTATCTGGTGACGACGGACGCCGAGGAGACGAACGAGTATTGGCTCACGCGGGTGGATTTGAAGGCGGCGGGGTCGGGAGAGCCGACGTGGGTGGACGTGGCGCGCATTCCGTTTCAGGCGCGGGCGCTGGCGTGGGACGGTACGAAATTTTGGACGAACCACCGCGAGCAGAACCAGATCGTGGCGTTCGCGCCGGTGGGGTGAGGGCGGCCGAAGGCCGCGTGAAAGAAGGCGTGGGGTCAGCCGCCCTTTTTCGGGCGGTCCGGGGTCTCGGCGGCGGCTTTGAGCAAGAGGTCGCGCCAAGCGGAGGGGTCGATTTTTTCGAGTGAGCCGCCGAAGCGGATGGGCTGCCGGAGAACTGCGTAGCCCTGTTCGTTTTTCTCGGCGGAAAGCAGGCCGGCCGTCGTCAGCAACTGCGCGGAGCGGCCCTTGAAGCCCAGGGTCAGATCGAGCGAGAGCGGTTGGGCGCGCAGGGGTCGGCCCGGGAGGTTGCCGATTTCTCCGGTGCCGGTGAGGTGTTCGTTGGGCGTGGTGATCGCGATATCGGTGAGGCGAAGCGGGCCGTCGGCGGTGCGGGTGGCGGTGAGGGTGCAATGGTCGTAGCGGATTTCCGGGGTCTGGTAGCTGAAATCGAGCACGGCCTGCGTGGCTTGGCTGAGAGGGTTCATGCCCGGGTCGATGGCGCCCTTGCGGATGCCGAACAAGGCGCCGACGAGAGCCCCGGCTTTGGTGAACGTGTCTTTGACCGGGGTGGCGTTGGCGGTGATCGCCGGGGCAACGTCGGAGCGGAGCAGGCGGATGACCCCGCTCTGGCTGGCCAGCTGGAAGGTTTCCTGCCGGCGGGCGAGGAGCTGCGGCACGTTGACGCCGGTGCCTGTGAGGGTGTCGACGACGGAGAAACGGCCCTCGATCGCGGGATCGCGCGAAGCCTGGGCCGCGGTAAACAGCCGGGCCGAGTCGACCGCGTCGAGGGCCACGGTCGCCTGGAGCCGGTAAGGTTCCTCGGCGGCGGCCTCGAACGAGAGGGCGCCCTCGGCAGTCAGGCGGTTGCGGGGAGGTTCGCCCTTCGCGCCCGGACGGTTGATCCGGTCGGGCAGAGGGCTCGGCGGGGCGAGCACGGCGCGGCCGCCTTCAAGGCGGAGGGAGGCGCGCCCGAGGACGAAGGCTCCGGCCACTTCGTTCCATTCCTGCGTCGGGGTGCGCAGGCTGTAGAGATTGAATTTTAAGCGGCCGATCCAGTCGCCCCAAAGCGGACGAGCGTCGCGACTGTCGGCGGGGGAGGGTGAAGCGGCGGGGCTGACGCGATCATCGAGCGCGGGCAGGGTGACGCCGCCCCAGGCGGCCACCGTGCCGGCCAGCAGGCGCAGGTGGTCGAGTTCGACTTCGACGCCGGTGAGTTCGGCGTCCAAGTACCGTCCGGGTTTTGCTTTGGCCCACTGCCCGTTGGCCGAAAGGTTCGTCTTCGTGGTCCCGAAGGTGACGGTGAGGGGGACCTTGAATTCAACGCCGCCGAAGGCGTCGAGGGTGGCGCGTAGGCTGGCGGTGACCGCGCGCTCCGGGGTGTGGCCGGTCAGGTTCGTCTTGGCGGTAATTTCGGTGGCGATACCGGTGCGAATCGTGAAGTCGCCGGTGGACGAGCGTCCGGGGGGAGCGCCGATTGCGGCGAAGCCGGGCTGGGCGCCCCACGCGTCGTGGTCGGCGTCCCATTTTCCGGAGATTACATGGTGCACGCGGGGCTCGGCGAGCGGCGACCATTTGGCTTCGAGGGTGGCGAGGCGCCGGCCCGCGGTGGTGACGAGCAACGGCGAGGCCTCGAGCCGCCAGCCGGCCGGTGTGCGTTCGGCGAGTAGGGCGAGGGAGAGGTCGAGATTCCGGGCGAGGGTGCGGCCGGAGCGTTGCACCGAAACGCCGGCGGCGATCAGCGGAGTTTTTGCACGCAACGCGAAGCGGCCGTTGGCGGCCGTCACGGCGAAGTCGCCGATGAAATCGCCGCCGGCGAAGGCGGTGTCCTCGACGAGGCCGGAGAGCCAGGCGAGAGGAAATCCCTGAAGCGAGCCCTGCAGCCAGTCGGTGGTGGAGTCGGAGACCTTGAGTTCGCCGGTGGTGAGATCGCAATCGAAGGGTTGGTGCGACTGCGCGGTGGCGATCGGGCGCGCTCCGCGCAGGGCCAGGCTCAGGCGGTTGACGTGCAGCGACGGGCCGGAGCGGACGAGGTCGAAATCGCTTTCCAGGGAGACTGCGCCGAGACGGTCGAGTGCAGGTGCGAGTTGGCCGAGCCGGCTCAGCGCCGTTTGCGCGTGGCCGACGACGTGCAGGCGGTTGAAGCCAAGGTCGGCGTCGAACACGCCTGCGCCGGTCGTCGCGAGTCCGGCTAGCGCGCGGGCCGGCGAGAAACGCGCCACGTCGGACTCGGGGAGGTCGAGCGTCCATTTTCCCCGGATGAGGCGCTGATCGCCGACCAGGGTCGCGGTGAGATCGATGAGGCGGCGGGGGCCGCGCCGCAGATCGAGCGAGTAGGTTTCGGCCTGCGCGGGGCCGGCCGCGTCCATCGTGGCCGACCACATGAGGTCATCGGGGAGCGGCTCGCTGGAGGAAGTGACGCGGCCCACGAACGCGAGGCGCTGCACGGACCGCGGCGAGTCCATGGTGACGGTGAGTTGGCCGTGCGCGGATGCCGAGCCGGTTGATTTCGCCGAGTCGGTCATGGGACCGGAGACATTGAGCGTGAAAAGTCCGCTGCGGCCGGAGGACATTCCGCCGCCCTTGAGTGTCACGTGCACGCGGGCGGCCGCTTGGCCGGCCAGAGGGGGTAACAGGACGTCGCCCTCCAGGTCGGCTCCGTCCAGCGTCAGGTCGCCGGGGAAGGCCCAGCGGCGGAGGAGGCCGCGAAAGGCGTGCGTCACGTGCTGCGCGAGGTCGGCGGCGGCGTGCGGCGTCTTTGCGGGGAGCGCGGAAGCGCCGCTGAGATCGAGGGTCCAGCCTTTTGCGACGACGGATCCGACGTGCGCCTGCCGATCCCACAGCGCGCGCTTCATCGGCAAGGTGGCCTCCAGCGAGGGCAAGATGAGCTCGCCGGTGTCGTGGCGGAGTCGGAGATTCGTCACGTGCACGCCGGACCATCCCGCGGAGAGGGATGCGACGGAAACGTGCAGACCCGGTCGGCCGGCCAAAGCGCGTTCGACGAGCCACGTTTGCACGGCCGGCACGAAGGCCAGGCCTACGATAAGAGCGACGAGGATACTCGCCACGATCAGGCCACGCAGAAAGGTGCGGAAAAATCTCACGCTGTGGAGGACAAGCGAGACCGCGGCGGGCGGCAACGGTGCCCTCAAACTTTATGGGCGACGGCGGCAGGGGCGATCGGGACCGCACTTGGGGAAAAATGCCGGATGATTTGGCCTGCGTTCGGAGCTTCGCCGGTCTACCGATGGGGCGTATGACCCAACGCATTCTGTTCACAGGCGGATCCGGCAAGGCCGGTCGCCATGTTTTGCCTTGGCTCGCGAGTCGCGGCTATGCGGTGCTCAATTTCGACCTCAAGCCGTCGGAGCACGCGCAGATCCCGACGCTCGTGGGCGACATGACGGACGCCGGACAGGTGTTCAACGCGATGACGACGCACTTTGGTTTCGGCGGATTTGAGCTGGGGCAACCGCCGGCGCCGGTGGATGCGGTGGTGCACTTCGCGGCGATTCCGCGCGTGTTGTTGCAGCCGGACAATGAGACGTTTCGCGTGAACGTGATGGGTACCTATAATATCATCGAGGCGGCGATGAAGCTGGGCATTCGCAAGGTCGTCATCGCGTCCAGCGAGACGACGTATGGCGTGTGTTTTGCCGAGGGGGACAAGGACTACCATGCGTTTCCGCTGGAGGAAGACTACGATGTCGATCCGATGGACAGCTACGGGCTGTCCAAGGTGGTGAACGAAAAGACGGCGCGCACCTTTGCGGAACGCTTCAAGGCGGACATCTATGCGCTGCGCATCGGCAACGTGATCGAGCCGCACGACTACGCGCGGTTCCCGGGCTTTGTCGCCGATCCGCTGACGCGAAAGCGCAACGCGTGGAGTTATATCGACGCGCGCGATCTCGGGCAAATCGTGCACCGTTGCCTGCAGACGAACGGGCTCGGGTATCAGGTTTTCAATGCCGTGAACGACACCCTGACGGCGAACGGGCCGACGGCAGATTTTTTACGCCAGTGGTGTCCGCGGACGCCGCACCGCCGGCCGCTCGTCGGCGAGGAGGCGCCGATCTCGAACCGGAAGATCCGGGAGGTGCTGGGCTTCCGGGAAGCGCATCCCTGGCGGCAAGAGGTCGCGGGGCTGAAAGCCGGTTGAGGGGGGCCGGCGCGGCGGGCGCAGCGGCAGCGGCGCGCAGCCGCTCGCGAAGGTCGCCGGGGAGGTTGGTGGCAGGTGCCCGCCGGCCACGCTGCCAGACGGGCCGCGGCGTCCGGCGGAAGCGACCAAGGCGACGACCCTGCGATGCATGCCCGCACGCGATCGGTTGCCCCGGGGAAAACCGGGCGCTGCGTGGTGGCGGAGGCGGCCACCGCCAGTACGGGGGTGGTCGGGCACGAGTCGGTCGGGTGTAGTTCAGTTTCTTGCCGCGCTCAGTTCCCTAGGGGTGGGCTGTGCGCTCCGCGCGCGGCTCAACGAGTCACGCGACGACCTGCGAGCGGCTGGCCCACCTCGGGCGGTGTGGTCAGGAAAGTGAGCTGTGCCCAGGAATGGGCCGGGTCCCTTTTGCGGGGAGCCCGGTGGGGGTGGTACGAAAACGAACACGGGCGGGTCAGACACCCGGCCCGACCACGGAACCGGTCGCCGACTATGGGCTGTCGTAGCCCGTGACGGGGACCGGGGGTGTCAGCGGCGGCGGGGTGAGGCCGTGGGCGCGGAGGACGTCGTGGAAGGCGACGATGGTGGAAAAGCCGGGTTTAAAATTACCGTAGCGGTGTCCCTCGGCGATGAGAAGCGGAGTCCAGCCCTTTTTATTTTTCTGGTTCCAGATTTCGAGTTTCGCTCCTTGGGCGTCGAGGAGTTTGATGATCTTCGGGAAATTGGCGAAGGCGGCACCGTGCATGGCGGTGTCACCGAGGTTCGACACGGTGTTGAGGTCCGCCCCGAGCGAGAGGAGGTAGGTGACGGCTTCGGCGGCTTCCTCTTCGGTGCCGGCTTCCTCTTCGACGGCGCGCGTGCCGAGGCCGGCGGCGGCTAGGAGGGCGGTGACGCCGTCGACGTTGGTGAGCGTGGGATCGGCGCCGAGGGAGTGGAGGAGTTTGAGGTAACCTGTGTCGGCGGTGTCGGCGGCGAGGAGGAAAGGAGTGCAGCCTTTGCGGTTGACGCGGCCTCCGCCGGAGGGGCCGCCGGTGAGGCGGAGGTTTACGTCGGCGCCTTTGGCGACGAGTTTGCGGATGAGGTCTTCGCTCGTGTAGAGGCCGGAGCCGTCGGGGATGGGTTGGCCGTCGTCCTCGCCGCTGTCGGGCTTGCGGACCCAGGTGAGGACGTGGAGCGGGGCGTAGCCGGAGCGGAGGTCGTTGGGGTTGGCGCCGAGGTCGAGGAGCTGCGCGGCGAGTTCGAAGTGGCCGTTTTCGACGGCGATGATGAGCGCGCTGGTGCCGGTGCGCGGCTGTTTGTTGGTCACTTTTTTCGCGGGCTTGGTGACTTCGTTGAGGTCGACGCCGGCTTTGAGCAGGACGCGAATGACGTCGGCGCGGCCGGTGCGGGCGGCGAAGAGCAGCGGGGTGAAACCGGTGTCGACGGGTGTGCGGAAATCGGCGCCGGCGGCGAGGAGGGCGGCGACGACGTCGGTGTGGCCGTGGTGGGCGGCCCACATGAGGGCAGTCTGGCCGCCGGCGGCGAGTTTGTCATCGACGCGGGCGCCCTTCGCGAGGAGGGCGGACACGACGGCGAGCCGGCCGGTGCGGGCGGCGGTCAGGAGGGGCGTCTCGCCGCCGCGGAGGGCGAGGTTGGCATCGGCGCCGGCCTCGAGGAGGAGCGAGACGAGGGGAGCGGAGCCGTTGGTGCAGGCGAGGGAGAGCGGGGTGATGCCGTAGCGGTTTTGGGCGTTGGGATTGGCTTGGGCGGAGAGCAGGGATTGGGCGGTGGCGAGGTCGTCGTGGCGCGCGGCCCAGTGGAGGGCGGTGGTGCCGTCGGGTTGCGGGGCGTTGACGGCGGAGTCGGCGAGGAGGGTGCGGAGGGCGATGGCGTCGCGGTGTTCGACGGCGTCGGCGAGGGGGGAGGTGCTGGGCGCGGCGGAGGTGGGCGCGGGGAGGAAAGCTCCAAGCGCCAACATCCAACATCCGATAAAACACCACGGAGACAGGCGGCGGAGGCGTCGTGCGGCGAGGGTGCGGAGGAGTGAGCCACAGAGACACGGAGGCGCGGAGGAAGGGCGGCGTGGGGTTGTTCTCAGTGTCACGTTGGCTCGGTAGTTCATGGAAAAAATCTGAAAAATCCGCGCCTCACTCCGAGCGCCGCGAGCGCCAGTAGTCCGGGTGGCGGCTGTGGTGCTTCACCGTGAGGATGCGGACGTGGTCCGGCAGAATCCGGTCGTAGATGCCAAACGGAAATCGCGGCATCAGATAGCGGCGAAGATCGGTCTCGACAATCCGCCAGCGCGCGGGCGCCTCGAGAATGATTGACGCGGCAAGATCGACGGCGTCGAGGAATTGGGCGCCGAGCGTGGGCACCTTTCGCTCGTAATACCGAGCCGCGTCGATGACTTCAGCCTCGGCCTCGGGATGGTAGATCAGGTGCATCCGATGGCACGCCGTGCCGCCTGCATCATCTCGTCGTGGGTCCGTCCCTTCGCGGCGCCGGAAGTGAGTTCGGCGTCGCGTTTCAGGGCGGTCCGCACGGCGTCGCGCTCGGTGGTGTCGGCCAAGCCGGAGTCGATGCTCTGCCAAAGGGACTGCGCGAGCGATACGCGCTCGGCGAGAGGAAGCGCCATCGCGGCGGTGGTCAGCTGTTGGTTCGACATGGCGGGAAGGTGGCGCGTCAGCGGAGAAGGTCAACGGGGGGGGGCGGCGGGAGCGGAGGACAGAATCACGGAGACGCGGAGGCACGGAGGAAGGGCGGCGTGGGGTTGTTCTCGGGGTCACGGTGGCTCGGTCGTTCATTGGAGAAGGTTGGGATTTGTGGCCCGATTTTACTCCAGCGACTTTTGCCCCACGACGCTTCCAAGTGATGGCGCGGGGGCGCTTGCCGGCGGAATAAAACTCAAGCAACGCTGCAATGGCCTCGACGCGTGCAATGCATTCCCGGGCCGGCTCGTAGAATTTTCCGCCTGCAATAGTAGTAAATTCGACGTCTCCGGGTGCTGTCTCTTTGCGTCCGAGACCGATGAAACCATCGTCCGGATCATCCTTCATACAAACTATCAATGCTCGGCTACCCGCTAGGTAGACCTCGATTGTGCCGCGCGGCTCGTCCTGCGGGACAACCAATCCCAAGAGAGGATAGATTATTCTTTCCCACTTTGCAGGCGGTCGAGCGTGAATTCGCTTCAGAGTAATACTAACGGCTGATCGAGCGGCGTCAGAATCGAGCAATTGTTCGAGCTCACGAGCGTCCGTTAGCGCGACGCTCTTTTCATCAAGCTCAAGGCTCCAATTCATGTCTTCAAATGAATCCCGGATGTTGCGAAACTTCCTGTTTTTCGGTCAGCAGTTTCACACGGTCAGCGGGCGGAAGAGGTCGGTGACTTTGCCGGTGCTGTCGGCGAAGGAGTCGATGTTTACGCCGGCCTTGTCGAGGAGGGTGAGGTGCAGGTTCGCGAGCGGAACCGGGTCCTTGTAGCGGAGGTGGCGGTTGCCTTTGATCCCGAAGGCGCGGCCGCCGGCGACGAGGGTGGGGAGATTGGTGTGGTCGTGGACGTTCGGGTTGCCGATGCCGGAACCGAAGAGGAGCATGGTGTGGTCGAGGAGCGTGCCGTCGCCGTCGGGCGTGGCTTTGAGGCGGTCGAGGTAGTAGGCGAAGAGCGAGACGTGGAAGGCGTTGATCTTCGCCATCCGCGCAATTTTTTCCGGATCATTGCCGTGGTGGGAGAGCGGGTGGTGCGGATCGGCGACGCCGGTTTCGGCGGCGTAGGTGCGGTTGCTGGTTTCGCGGGCGAGTTGGAAGGTGATGACGCGCGTGATGTCGCCCTGGAACGCGAGGACTTGGAGGTCGAGCATGAGCTTCGCGTGATCGGTGTAGGCGGCGGGGACGCCGAGGGGGCGGTCGAGGTCGGCGGGGAGATGGTTGGTCGCGACGTCGGCCTCGGCTTTTTGGATACGGCGCTCGACCTCGCGGACGGTATCGAGGTATTCGCCGACCTTGGCCTGATCGGCGGGGCCGAGGCGGCGTTTGAGGCTGGCGATATCTTCGGTGACCCAGTCGAGGAGGCTGGCGCGTTTGCGGAGGGCGGCGCGGCGTTCGGCGACGCTGCCGCCTTCGCCGAAGAGGCGTTCGAAGACGACGCGTGGGTGAGCCTCGTAGGGGAGGGGCGTGGTGGGCGAGGACCAGGAGAGGTTGTTTTGGTAAACGCAGGCGTAGCCGTTGTCGCACTGGCCGGTGGTCTGGAGCATGTCCATCGCGAGCTCGAGCGACGGGAGCTGGGTGGCCTGGCCGATCTGTTGGGCGGCGAGTTGGTCGGCGGTGGTGGCGAGGCAATAGTCGTTGCTCTCGGTGTGCTTGGCTTTGGCGGCGCTGAGGAAGGAGGAGTTGGAGGTGGCGTGGGAGCCGGGGTAGGCGTTGCGCAGCTCCATATTGGAGAGAACGGTGAGCTGGTCGCGGTGGGGCGCGAGGGATTCGAGGATGGGCGAGAGCGTGGCGAGGGTGCCGTCGGTGGCGGTGGGGGTCCAACGCGACTGGTCGCAGCCCATGGGCATGAAGACGTAGCCGAGGCGGCGCGCGGGTTTGGCGGCGGTGAGCGGCGCGGCGGTCGCGGCGGGAATCATCGCGTCGAGGAGCGGGAGCGAGAGCGTGGCGCCCATGCCACGGAGGAAGGTGCGACGGGGGAGGGCCTGGCGGGTGAGGAAGGAGCTCATGGGGAAAGGGAGAAGACGAGGAAGAGTGAAAGACGGGGAAGACTCGGGAGACGGGGAAGGGGAGGCGGTAGGGCGATCGTTCTCTTTCTGCTTTATCTTTCTGTTTCGTCGGGGGTTTGGGGGAAGAGGAAAAAGATTAAGAGAAAGAGGGCCGAGCATCGAAGGGGACGATGAGGGCGGCGTCAGGGGGTGCGGCGCATTTGGAACGGCACGCTGTTCACCAGGCCGACGACGAGGGCGGAGAAGCGGTAGTCGCCGGCTTGGGCGTGGCGCACGATTGAGCGGATGGCGGGGGCGTCGGAGGTTTCCACGCCGCGGCCGAGGGCGAAGGTGAGGAGTTTTTCGGTGAACGTACCGGCAAACAGTTCGGGGCGGGCGAGGAGGGCGCGCTCGAGGCCGGCGACGCCGGCGAACTGGCTGCCGTCGGCGAGGCCGCCGCTGGCATCGACGGTTTTATGGTCTTCTTCGGTGCGCCAGCGACCGACGGCGTCGAAGTTTTCGAGGGCAAAGCCGACGGGATCCATCACGTCGTGACAGCTGGCGCAGGCGGGATTTTCGCGGTGTTGGGCGAGGCGCTGACGGATGGGGAGCGAGGCGGAGACGACGTTGGCGTCGAGGGAGGGCACGTTTGGGGGCGGCGGGGGAGGGGGCGCGCCGGCGAGATTGGCGAGGATCCAATGGCCGCGAATCACGGGGGAGGTGCGCGTGGCGTAGGAGGTGACGGTGAGGATGCTGCCGTGGCGGAGGAGGCCGCCGCGCTGGCGGGCGGGGTCGTCGGCGAACGAGACGCGGCGGAACTGGCTGCCGAAGACGTGCGGCACGCCGTAGTGCCGGGCGAGACGTTCGTCGAGAAACGTGTAGTCGGCGCTGAGGAGTTCGGTGATCGGGCGGTCGGCGCGAATGATGTGCTCGAAGAAAACTTCGGTCTCGCGGCGCATGGACTGGCGGAGGTTTTCGTCGAAGTCGATAAAGCGGCGCGCGTCGGGCGTGATCGCGGCGAGGCCGCGGAGGTGGAGCCATTGGGCCGCAAAATTATCGACGAGGTTTTTCGCGCGGTCGTCGGCCAACATGCGGCGGACTTGGGCGTCGAGTTTGGCGGGCTGGCGCAATTCGCCGCGCTCGGCGGCGTCGAGCAGGGCCTCGTCGGGGAGGCTGCCCCAGAGGAAAAACGAGAGGCGGGAGGCGAGTTCGAATTCGCTCACGCGATAGGCGGTGCCGGGGGCGAGGCCGGCGGGATCAGTTTCGATGCGGAAGAGAAACTGCGGGGAGACGAGAATGGCGCCGAGGGCGCTCTCGATGCCGGCTTCGAAGCCGCCGCCCTCGGCGCTGCCCTCGCGGAAAAACTGGAGGGGTTTGCGAAGATCGTCGTCGGTGACGGGGCGGCGGTAGGCGCGGCGGAGCAGGCGGGCGAGAATCGGTCGTGCGCGGGAATCTTCGGTGGCGGCGGAGGCGGAGGGGGTGACGGCGGAAGACGGAGAGAGGGAGAGAGGGGGGGAGGGGGAGAGGCTGCCGAAGATGAGGCGGCGGCTGGGGGTGTCGCCGGCGCCCTGGGCGTTGAAGGGGCCGGTAATCGTGACCTGGAAAACGGCCGGCGCGGTGCGCGGGTGGCGGTGCATGTTGAAGCGCGCGGCGAGCGGCGCGCGTTCGTTTTCGAGGACGGCGGACGGGTCTTTGGGAAACGTGACACCGACGTCGTGCAGGCCGGCCTTGACGGGGAAACGAAACGTGAGGTGCTGATCGACGGCTTCGGCATTTTTGTCGGCGCCGGGTGGCTTGACGGTGGCGAGGGCGAGGCGGTCCCGGTCGACCAGGAGCTCGATGTCGTGCGGGCGTTTGAGGCCCTCGACCTGCTCGTTGCGGTCGCGTTGGAGGCGGACCTGAACCTCGTAGTCGCCGTCCTGCGGGAAAAGATACGGGATCAACAGGCCGCCGCGGGTGCCGAGGGGCAGCCCCGCGACGTGTTCCTCTTGGGTGACATCGGGGCGGATGCGAAAGGTGTCGCCGCCGGGGGATTTGCCGGGCGTGCCGACGGCGAGGCGCGCGATTTTCGTCGCGGCGGAAACGTAGCGGTCGAGGAGGGTGGGGGAGAGATTGCCGACGGCGACGTTGTCGAAACCGTGGCTGGGTTCGTCGTTGGGGAGGAGCGCGGTGGCGTCGATGGAAACGCCGAGGAGATCGCGGACGGCGTTTTGGTATTCGGTGCGGTTGAGGCGTCGAAAGGTGTCGGTGCGGCCGGGGTGGGGCGCGGCGGCGGCGAGGCGGTCGAGGGCGGCTTGGAGTTCGGCGACGGCGGAAGCGTAAGCGGGTGGGGCAGGGCGATCCTCGCCGCGGGGCGGCATCTGGCGGTGGTCGAGTTTGCGAATGACCTTTTCCCAGAGGGCGGGATCGCGGGCGAGGTGGGCGGGGTTCCGCGCGTCGAGGCCTTCGAGGGAGAGATCGCCTTTTTTCGTGTCGAGGTTGTGGCAATCAACGCAGTAGCCGGTGAGGAGCGAAGCGGCCGAATCGACTGGGGCGGCCGGCTTGGGCGCCTTTTTGGCGGGAGCGCTGGCGCCGAAGAGGGCGGAGGAAACGATGAGCCCGCTGAAGGCGGTGGCGGCAACGAGAGCGGCGGCGAACAGGTGCGGGCGGGGCGGCGCGGGGAAAGGCCGGGGCATGGGAGGCGGAGAGTGGGGGGCAGTCCGCGTGGTGGCGGCCCGACGCAGGAGCAAGCGCCGAGAATCACGCGGAGGGCAGGTGGAAAGGCAAGGTTGGGTTTGGGGTCGCCGGAGGAAACGCTAGGCGTCGGCGGTGGACGGACGGAGCGCAGGTTCCGGCCAAAAGGTTTTTACGGTCCACGCGACGCCGAGAGTGACGAGGGTGCCGATCAACGTGAACCAGGGCCAGAAGACCTCGGCGCCGAAGGTGGTGGTCCACCAGGCTTTGGTCGCGGGGAGATTGGCGGGCCAGTAGATGAAATTCATGACGACGAGGGAGGTGGTCATGCCGACCATGGTCGCCCGGGCGCCGAGGCGTTTCCAAAAAAGGGCGATGATGAGCGAGCCGAGAAGGGCGCCGGCGGTGAGACCGCGGAGGGAGAAGGCGGCGTTGAGGACGAAGGTCACTTCGCGCGTGAGCCACGCGGTGCCGACGAGGACGGCGGCCCAGAAGACGGTCGAGACTTTGCTGAACTTGAGGAAGTAGTCCTCGTCGCGGCCTTTCACGATTTGTTTCACGAAGTCCATCGTCGAGACAGAGGCGAGCGACGTGATGGCGGAGCTGATGGAGGACATGGCCGCGGAGAGAATCGCGACGATGAGGAAGCCTTTGAGGATGTGCGGCACCTCCGTCATCATGAAGATGGGGAAAATGAAATCGTTGGACTTGATGCCGGGGCGCGCCTCGGGGAGCGCGATCTGGAACGGGTGGCCGGTGCCGGTGTAGAAGACCCAGAGCAGGACGCCCACGAGGAGGAAAATCAGGAAGAGCGGGAAGATGAGGACGGCGCTGAGCGCGAGGGCCTTGCGGCCGTCGGCGACGTTGCGGCAGGCGAGTACGCGTTGGACGATGAGCTGTTCGGCCCCGTGGGTGGAGAGGACCATGACGGTGCCGCCGATGACGCCCATCCAGATATTGAACGGCGCGGAGAACGTGAACGAGGTGTTGAGCCAGACGAGTTTTCCGGCGTCGCCGGCGATCTGCAGGGCGGAGGCCCAGCCGCCGTCGATCAGGGTGGGAAGATAGAAGAGCGCGAAGAGTCCGCCGAGGAGGAAGAGACCGAACTGCACGGCGTCGGTCCAGATCACGGCCTTCACGCCGCCGATGTAGGTGTAGAGGAGCGAGAGGCCGACGAAGAGGAGAATGGCGCCGAGGATGGGGTCGACGAGGCCGCCGAGGCTGCAGACGGATTCGCCGAGGAGGAGGCGGATGGGAATGCACGCGACGTAGACGCGGACGCCGGCGGCCATGGTTTCGAGGAAGAGGAAGAATGCGCCGGCGAGGCGGCGGGGGCCGACGCCGAGGTGTTGTTCGAGCAACTGGTAGGGCGAGTAGATTTCGCCCTTCAGGTAATGCGGGACCATGACGACGGCCAAGATGACGCGGGCGATGACGTAGCCGACGATCATCTGGATGAAGAGGATGTTCGAACCGTAGGCGATGGCGGGGACGCCGATGATGGTGAGCGCGCTGGTCTCGGCGGCGACGATGGAGACGCCGATGCCCCACCAAGGGATGTTGCGGCTGCCGAGAAAGTAATCGCGGGTATTGCGCTGGTCTTTGCCGAACCACACACCCAGGCCGATGATGCCGCCGAGGTAGGCGAGGATCACGAACCAGTCACCGGCGTTGAAATAACTATTCATAGGGGAAGGATGGGGCGGGAGGGACCCCCGGACGACGGTCGAATGGCCAGGGTCCGTAGGCCAAGGGAGGTGCGAAGCAGCTGAGCTATCACGGGAAATCGGACGGGCGCTGGCGAGGAGATTTCGCGGGGGACCGGTGAACCGGGGGCAAGCCGTCGGCCGCTCGGAGGGCGACGTATTTTTGGGCGTGTGCAGACCGGCGGTCCAACGATGAAAATTGAAACGCTGCCGGTGGATCAGAAACTCGCGTGGAAGAATGTCGGGGACCTAGAGCTGTTTTGGATTGGGGTGGGCAGGGCTGCGGCGAAGAAGCATGCCCAGAGTAATTTTCTCATCATCAAGGGCGCCGCGTACGGCTGGATGGACTTCGGGGCGGTGGGGCCGCTGGCGCTGTTGCCGCCGGCGCGGCTGTTGCCGCCGGATATCTGCAATTTCCGGCCGACGCACTCGCCTGCCGACCCCATCGGCGGGGTCGAAGAGCTGTTTCTCCCGTGGCGTTACAGCAGCGTGAAGCGAGGCGGGCCGAAGCCCACGTGCATGATCAACGAGCACGACCAGGAAGTGTTGCGGGACCGTTCGCTGCGCGTCGGCCTCGAGTGGAACGAAGAGGCGGGGCGCGGCCAGCTGCTCGCGTTCACCGACTACGCAAGGGGGTCCGGCCGACGTGGAAGACGCAGCAGCCGCGGGAAATCGGGACGATCGATTTCGAGGGGATCCGGCTGGATTTATTTCGCATGAAGCGGGTCCCGAACAGCGCGGTCGACTGGCCGTCGAGTTTTGGGTCGTTCGGCCTGATGATCGACGGGCGGATTTTGGGGTCCGGCGACACGCGGGTCGACCGCGATCTGCTCGATCTTTACGCGGATCAGGCAGCGGTGATTTTTCACGACGTGCAGTTTTTCTTGGGGGGCGGTGCACCCTCCATTGTCGGACTTGAAAACGCGGCCGACGAGGTGGCAGGAAAAATGCACCTCGATCACTACGCGGACAACGACGAGACGCAGGATATCGCGGGCTGCGCGGGCTGGACGCGCCAAGGGGTGTGGGATGTGTTCGGAGAGCGGAGGGGCGGGCGCAAAAAGGGCGGCCTGCGGAGAGGCCGCCCGAGCAGAAAGCGAGGCCTGAGGACCGACTTAGTTCGTGATGTCGAACGTCGTGCTCGAATCGCGGACCGGGAGGTAAACTTTGTACCAGTCTTTTTGGGCGGGGCTGTCGGTGTAGGCCTTGAGCGCGGCCTCATCGGCGAACTCCATGACGATGGCGTGGGTCTTGCCGCCCTGCACCTTAATGGCGCGGGTCCAGACGCGGGTGATGCCCTTGTAGGCGGCCGGGAGGGCTTTGACGCCGTCGAGGGCGGCCTTGATCTGTTCGGGTTTGGCGTCGGCCTTGAAGGAGACGGTGACCACGTGGATCACGGATTTCGGGGCCGTGTCGGCGGCGGTGAGGGGCGCGGCGGCGAAGGCGAGCAGGCCGGCGGTGGCGAGGGAGACGAGGAGTTTCTTCATGGTGTTTTGGAGGTGGGATGAGGCCGGAGAACCGGCGGATGGGGTGGGACTAAAGGTACGTTGTCGAAAAAGTCCAACGGATCGCGCAGGAGAATCGGTTGCACCGGGCGGGACGGTTGATCAGCGTGGTGGCCAATTCTTCCCGGCATGACCTCAACCGTTCCTTCGTTTCATGGATTTTGGGTGATGGTCGTGCTCGCGTGGGGCGTGGGTGGCGCGGGGGCACAGCCGGCGCCGGCGGGTCCATCGGCCGTGCGGCCGGCGGTGCGATCGGTCGAGGAATTGCGGGCGCGGCTGGAGGCGCACGTCACCCAGCCGCGGTTTCAGGCGGCGCTCTGGGGCGTGAAGATTGTCTCGCTTGACGCGGGGCGGACCCTGTTTGAGCACCACGCGGACCGGTGGCTGAGTCCGGCGTCGAACAGCAAGCTCTATGCGGGGGCGTTGGTGCTCGATCAATTGGGCGGCGATTATCGCATCGTGACGCCGATCTTTGCATCGGGGAGACCGGACCGGGCGGGGACGCTGGTGGGCGACGTGGTGGTGAGCGGGCGGGGCGATCCGAGTTGGAAGGCGCGGGGCGCGGGCCGGGAATCGGGCCGGGATTTTTGGAGCACGTTTGCGCCGCTGGTTGCGGTGCTAGAGGAGGCGGGCGTGCGGCGGATCACGGGCGATATCGTGGCGGATGCGACGTGGTTTCAGGCGCTGCCGCACGGGGCCGGATGGACGGCGGACGATTTGAACGACTATTATGGCGCCGAGATTTCGGCGATTTCGTTGGAGGACAACTACGCGGAGCTGCGCGTGACGCCGGGGGCGCGGGCCGGGCTGCCGTGTGACTTTGCGCTGGTGCAGCCGAAGACGGGGCTCGTGCTCGACAATCGCACGACGACGATCGCGCAAGGCGGGAAGCGGCGCTTGGAGGCGGTGCGCCTCACGGGGGAGAACGTGGTACACGTGTTTGGCGAGCTGCCGGTCGGGGAAAAAGAGGAGATTCTGGAGGTGACGGTGCCGCGGCCGGCGGCTTGGTTTGCGGCGGCGCTGCAGGAGGCGTTGGCGCGAAAAGGGATTCGCGTCGAGGGCGGCGCGCGCAGCCTGCGCTGGCCCGACGCGCCGGCGGTGGGGGCGACGAGCGTGAAGCTGGGCGAGGTGAAGTCGCCGCCGCTGCGCGAGCTCGTGACGGCGTTGATGAAGCCGTCGCAGAATTTGGAGACGGATCTGTTGTTCGCGCATCTGGGCGAAGTGCGGCGCGGGGCGGACGCTGCGGCGGCGCCGGGGGCGCGCACGTCGGAGGACTACGCGGTGGTGGCGTTGCAGGAATTTCTGAAAAAGAGCGGGCTGCCGGCGGGCGAGGTGCGGTTCGAGGAAGGCTCGGGGCTGTCGCGGAACAATCTGACGACGGCGAACGCGACGGTAGCGCTGCTGAAATTTATGGCGACCCATCGCGAAGCGAAGGGCTTTGAGGAGTCGCTGCCGATCGCGGGCGTGGACGGTTCGCTGAAGCGGCGCATGAAAGGCACGCCGGCCGAAGGCAACGTGCGGGCCAAGACGGGATCGCTGCGCTACGCGAATGCGTTGTCGGGCTACGTGACGACGGCGGCGGGGGAGCGGCTGGCGTTCAGTTTGATGTTGAACCGCAGCGTGCCGCCCGCGGGGCGCACGGCACGCGACGACCTCGATGACATCGCGGTGATGTTGGCGCAGTTCGCGGGGCGGAGCGATGCGGCGGGCAAGCCGTGAGGGGTTGTTGCGCCGGCGGCTCTCGCCGATCCGGACCGCCGTTGGCCCGTGCCTGCGTCACCCCGAGCCCCGAAGGGCGCTGGTCAGGGTGCGGCGGGCGCCGTTGCAGTCGTCGTGCCCCGGGGCGATTGAGCCG
>CANHJG010000064.1 GCA_947461205.1 Opitutia bacterium | reverse complement strand
GCCCGGCCCACGTTGTTCCCGGCAAGCTCTTCGATCCTCGCCGGCTCCACCCGCCGGCGCGAACCCGCGCGCCCGGCACGGGCCGCGACGAAACTCCAGGTTTCCTCCCGCGCCCCGAGCATGACTTCGCCGTCCAGCCCCGGGCCATCGGCCCGCTTCACCCGGATCATCCGCGTCGCAAGGGCGTGATCCAACGAATCCCCCAACGCGACGACGAGCCGGGCGCGGGTGTCGGACGCAGGCGCGGTTAGCGTCCAACGGGCGGGATCCGGTCCGCTGCGATCCGCCGGAACAAGGCGAAACGTCTTCTCGAATCCCGCGCGCCGCGGCCGGTCTGCGGCGTCGCGGCTCCCCTCGCCGAGGGTCCATGCCTAGGTCTGGCCCGCAACCCCCCTGATCGCGGCGGTGCGTTTGACCGGCGTGGTGTCGCCGGTCGCGCGGGCGACGATTGCGACCGCTTGGCTGTCAGCCACGAACAGAATGCCTTCAGGGCCAAAGGCGAGTTGGCTCATGGATTTGAGCCCGGGTTTGCCTCGGGTCATCGCGTCAGTGCGGGCGGCGCGAGCCAGCGGTGCAACCAGGCCGAGCGCGATCAGACTGAACGTGGCGAGGGCGGGCAGCTGCTCCATGGGGGGAACGGCGGGAACTGAGGTGGGAACCAAACGACACCGGGGAACGCGCCGGCCCGGACGCTGCAAAGGGCGCTACGTTGCGCCGCGAGCCAACCCACCGTCGCGTGAAACCAAGGAGAGCCTGCGCCGCGTCACGCGAAACGGCCCCCCTGGTTCAGGCCGAGTTCAAGGCGGCGTCGCTTGCGGTCGGCCGCGGCGGCGCGCACGTAGCCGCTGCGCCGGTGCTCGGCCAACGGATCGACGGGCAGCCGGTTCGCCTTGCGCCACCCGGCAAGCGCGGGCGCGACATCGGCGAAAAACGCCTGCTTCAGGATCAGCTCGGCAGCGACGACGTCGTTCTTGGCCTGGGCGCGGCGGAGCGCGGCGTGGTCCACCAGAGCGGCCTTAGCGTAGAGTTCCTGCGCCATGACGACGGTCTGGATCGTCGCCTCGATCTTCGGTTTCTCATTGTGACACTGGTCGATCATGTAGGCGATCTTCGGCCTCCGGCCGCGATCGGCCGCGAAGAAGTGGATCTCGTGGAAAATACGAAAAACCTGATACGGATCGATCGAGCCAAGGGTCAGGTCGTCGTCGGCATAGCGCCGGTCGTTGAAGTGGAAACCGCCGAGCATGTCCTCGTCGAGGAGCCAGGCGACGATCTGCTCGATGTTCTGGGCGTTGTAATGATGACCGGTGTCGACCAGCACCTTCGCGCGCGGGCCGGCTTTTCTGGCGAGGAGGAGTGCCATGCCCCAGTCGGCGATGTCGGTCGCGTAGAACGCGGGCTCGAACGGTTTGTATTCGACGAGCATCGTCTGCTTCGGGCCGAGCTTCCGATGGAGCGCGCGGAGCGCATCCTCGAACGCCTGCTTGCGAGCGCGGATGCTGCCCTGACCGGGATAGTTCGTGCCGTCGGCGAACCAGAGCGAGAGGCAATCGCTGCCGACGGCTTTCCCGATGGCGACGGAGTCCACGCAGTGCTGGAGCGCGGCCGCGCGGACGACCGGGTCGTTGTTGCCGAAGGAACCCCACTTGTAGCACTGGTCCTGGAAGAGATTGGGGTTGATGGCACCGATCTTCACCCCGTGGTGCTGCGCGAGGCGGGCGACCGCCTTCGGATCCTCGCCGGGCTTGAAGTCCCACTGCACATGCACCGCGACGGTTGGGCAGCAGCCGGTGAGTGCGTGGACCTGCCCCGCGTCGGCGAGCTTATCGTTCATGTCGATCGCGGCGGCGTCCTGGAAGAATTTCCCAAAGCGCGTGCCGGTGTCGGCGAAACCCCACGAGGGCGTTTCGATGCGGAAGGTGTCGAGGGCGGCGCGGGCGCGGCGGAGTTGGGCAAGGGTCATAGGCGAGGCCCTGTCTTGTGGGTGGCACCGGTGGCGTTGTCAGCCGTGAAACAGGACGGACCGTTCGGCCGGTCTGCAAGCGTCCCGGGCCAGTGTCACGTAATACGTGACACTGGCTTGCAGGCTGCAGCTCATTCGTCAGTGTCGTCCCGCCGATGAGTTCTCCCCAGCTCCCACCGTCCTGGCCGGTGCAGCTCGCCTTTCCGGCCGAGCTTTCCTTCATCATCGCCGAAGCCGCCGCCGACTCCATCCGGCGCGCACTCCAGCCCGTGCGCGCGGCGCGCCGACCGCGGCGCGGGTCCACGCTCCGCCCGGGCGTCCAGACGCCCCTGTGGAATGCCCTCGCGGCAGCCGTGCGGGCGCGCCTCACGCGCTACGGCGAACCGGCGAAACTCGGGCGCCTGCTGGGTTTGCCGCGTCAGCGCGTGCACGAACTCCTCAGCTCGCGGACCCACCAGCCCGACGCGGAACGAACGCTCCTGTTGCTCATTTGGCTGCAAGCCCGCACCGAGGGCCGTGACTTGGGTTGATTTTGAGCACGGAAACAAGTGTCACGTATTACGTGACACTTGCCTCGGATAACGCACGGACGCCGAGTTTTTCGGCCCACGGGGCGAGGGCGACAAGGATGCCGGGATAGAGGTCGACGCCCTGGGCGAGTTGGTCGGCGCGGCGGCGGAGGCCGTTTTCGCCGGGAAGGCGGACGCGCTCCACGCCGGGACGAGGCGGCGTGGCGCGGCAGGTGGCGGCGAGGTGTTCGGTTTGACGCAGAAAGTCGTCGGCTCCGCCAAAGAGCGCGGGCGCGAGAACTTGCACGAAGACACTCGCACCCCAACCCTCGTTGGGATCGGAGCGGCCGTGGCCGGCGAGCGCGCCGGTGAGTGCTTCGACGAGCAGGGCGAAGGCGTAACCTTTGTGACCGTGATCGAGTCCGCCCATCGGCAGGAGGGCGCCGGGCGGTTGCGCCGTGAGCACGGCGGGATCGTCGGTGGGGTGACCCTCCGCATCGATCGCCCACCAACCGGGATAGAGGCGCTGCTCCCGTGTGAGGCGATTGGTAAGCGCGTTCGTCGTGATCGACATCGAGACATCGAGGATCACGGGATCACCCGCGGTGGGCCAGGCGGCGGCGAGCGGGTTCGGCGTATAGACGGCCGTGCGGCCACCGTGCGGCGCGACGCTCGCGACCGCGGGGTCGGAGCATGAGAGGAGCACCATGAAACCCTGATCGGTGACCCGTTTCAGGTAAGCAGCGAGGCACGCAATGTGATGGCTGCGGCGAATGACGACGGTGCCGGTGCCGTGGGTTTTCGCGCGAGTGAGGGCGTGGTCGAGGGCGCGCACGACGAGCCACGGACCGGGGAGACGGCGGCCATCCCACGTGAGCGCGGCGGGAAAATCGGCGACGACGAGGGGTTCGCCGGATTTCGTCATCGCGCCCTTTTCCAGCTCGCGAAGATAGGGCGCGAGGAGCGCGAGGCCGTGCGTGGTATGGCCGAGGAGGTCGCCCTCGGTAAGGATTTCGGCGACGACGGAGGCTTTATCGGCATCGAGGCCGACGCGCGTGAGCAGTGCGGTGGCGTAGGCGATGAGGGCGGGAGCAGAGTGGCGCGCGGGCATGGACGGTAACAAAGGACTGAAAAGAAAAACTCTCCAGCCTTTCAGCGGGAGAGTCGGGCGGCCGTGATGGCTGGTCGCGTCACCCCCGGAGCGGGCTTCTCGCCATGACAACCAATGATCAGAAATCGAAGCGCGTGGTGAACACGAACTGGCGCGGGTCGATGATGCGGTATTGCCAGAACTTGCCGTCGGGATTGACGGCGACACCCTTGAGGTGACCGTTCTCGGTGACGTTGGACACATTCAGCTGGAAGGTCGTGCGGACCTTGTTGCGAAAGAGGCGGGTATTGTAGCTGAGCAGGAGATCAAGATTGCCGACGGGTTTGTCGTAGACGGGGCGGTCGCGGTCGAGGCGGCGGATGACCCCATCGGCATCCGCCGGTGCGGCCAGGTAGCCGATCGCGCCCTTGCTCGCCCAACGATACGAGCCGCCCACGGCCACGCCCTTCAGCCATTTGTGGTCAGGGACGAGGCCGGCGAGCTGGTAGTTGGTCGTCATGCGGAGAGTATACTCGCGAGTCTGCGGCTTGCGTTTGCCCTGGGTGGTGATGGCGAGGTTGAGCGGCGCCTCGATATTGCCGGTGAAGTAGTCGCGCGGAATTCCGTTGGAGCCCAGGCGCGTGGTCCACCAGAGTTCGCCGTCGGGATCTTTGACCGTGGTCCAAAACGGCAGGCGCTGGTCGATGAACTCCTGAATGAAGAGCGAAACGTTTTGGTCCATCGCGATCTGCTGGCCACCGGTGACCTTGAGGGTCCAGTAGCGCGAGGGGTTGAACTGGAGCTCGACCTCGGTGCCCTTTGAGGTGGCGTCGAGGGCGTCGGAGATCGTCTTCCCGGTAGCGCCGGCGATGTAGTCGGTGGTGTAGCCGATCTGTTTGGCGGCCGCCGCCCGGGCCTGCTCAAGGGTGAACTCGGGGTGCATCGTCTGCTGCCAGCCGGTCGCGGTGGTGTAGAGGTCGAAGGTGAGATTTTGGCCCGGGACGTCGAAATCCATGGCCATGGCGCGCGTCGCCACCGTTCCGATACCTGTGCGGGCGCGGAACTGCGTGGTCGCGAAACGCGTGGCGCGCAGGTAAAGACGGCTGTCGAACAGACTCAGGCTGAAGCCGAATTCCTTGGTTTTCCCCTGGGGATTCGGGAGCTGTTCGAGGAAGACGTTGTAGGCGGTGTCGGCCGGTTGGAAGCTGTCGGACTGGTTGTAGTGCACGCGAAAGCCGGAGACGAGCTGACCGAGGAAGCGCGCGGCGCCGGTGCCCTCGGCCGCGTGGCGCACAAACGGCAAGCTCTTGAACGGCTGTACGACGACGCCCTTGGTCTCGGTTTCGCCTTCGCGCCATTTCTTGCTGGGACCGAAGTTCAGGAGGTTGGCTTCGTCGAGGAGCGTGCCGGAGAGGTTCAGGCCGAAATTGTCGACCGTGTAGACGCGGTCTTTGCGCCGGCCGATGGTCGGGATGATCTGGTCGTTGAACAGATAGCTCTGGAGACTGACGCCGGCGGTGCGGATTTTTTTCTTCTGCGTGCCGATGGCGAAATAGACTTCGTCGATGACCGCGGGCGATGTTTTCCAGACGGCGGCGCCGACGCCGTTGGCGGTGGGAACGGTGGCGTTGACGACGCCCGTCCAGTTGACGGGCCCGGTGTTGGGGCCCTGCACGCCGGTGTTGCTGCCGCCGAAATAGAACATCGGGTAAGTGAGCAGGCCGTTGCTGTTGGAGAGATTGCCGGTGGGATTGGGAATCAGGTCCGCGTTCTGCACCACAGTGTCGTGGAAACGCAGGCTCCCGGGCGAGCCGATCGACCTGCGGTATTCGCCGTAACCGAGCGCCCGGTGATACCCGAGCCACTTGAAGAGATTTTTCTCGCGACGGAAATCGAGCTGGTAGGCGAGTTGGGCGCGATACTGGTCGGTCAAATTGGGCCGCTTGTTGACCTGGGGATTGACGCCGCCGATGTAGGGACGGAGGAAGAACGGATTCTTGCGGCCGTCGAGGAGCGTCTCGTTGGTGTCGAGCACGAGCGTGTTGCCGACGCCGTCCTGCTGCGCGATGAACATGCGGCGGTAGTTCAGCTGATCTTCGCGGCGCCCGGCGACCTCGAGGTCGAGTTGCTGACGGTCGGTCTTGAAGACGTTCTGCTCCAGCTTAGCGTTATAAATGCTCGCGCGGTTCGTCTCGTAGTTGGGCGCGGCGAGGTTCACGTCGGTCCAGTCGTAGATCGAACGGTCGGTCGTCGCGGGTGTTTTCCACAGCGGACGTGTCTCGATAAAATTGGCGCTCTGCGTGAGCTGGAAGGGCGTGGTGGCGTTGTTGGAGGGATTGCCGCCGCGCATGAAAATCTGGATCTGGCCGGCATCGATGAACTGGAGGTTGCGGACGTTGGCGCTGCCGAGCAGCTGGAGGCCGGGCGGAAGATTGTTCGTCATCGTGGTGATCGGGGCCGCCGTGGAGGGACGGCCGTTGACGGTGAAAGTCTGCGTGAGGGGGTTGTAGGTAGGCATGCCCTGCGCGCGCCAGTAGGAGATATTCTCGCGCGGCATGAGGGAGTTCGCGCGGCTGGCATACTGCTGGTAGCGCTCGCCGCTGGCCGTGATCGTGGTCGTGCGGAACGGCCGGAAGGTGAAGGCGAGCTGCTGGCGGTTGGTGCGGTCGGTGGCGGGTTTGCGGATGAAGCCTTTTTCCTCGTAGACCGACGAAAAGCGCATCGAGAGAAGATTGCGCAAGAGCGGGCGGTTGAGGTCCAGACTGCCCCGGAAACCGCCGTAGCTGTCGGCCCGCACGGAGAGATTCGTCGAGGGACGGCTGACGTTGGCGCGGCTGGTGACGAGGTTGACGGAGCCGCCGGCGTCGCTGAGGCCGGCGAGATTGGAATTGGGGCCGCGGACGATTTCGACGGCGTCGATGTTGTAGGTGTCGATCGGGATGCTGCCGCTGGCGGCGAATCCGCCCGAAGTGATGTTGGCGGCGGCGAGGCCGCGGATGCGGTTGGCGCCGGTGGGATTGCCGGTGACGTTGTCGTAGTCGCCGCGGCCGTCGCCGGTGAGATCGGTGAACTCCTTGGTGCCTTCGGTGCCGACCTCGTATTGGAAGATGTCGTTGATATCGAGGGCGGCGGTATCGAGGAGCTGCTGCTTGGTGATGACGGAGACGGAGCTGGCGATGTCCTCCAGTTTCGAGGCGAGACGCGTACCGGAGAGCGTACCGGAAGCCGAGTAGCCCTTGTCCGAGCCGGCGTTGACCTCGAAGGGCGAGAGGGCGACGACCCCGTCGTTTTCCGCGGCGGCAGTGGCAGCCGCGTTCGCGACCACGCCGGAGGCGGCGCGGGCTTCGTCGGCGCGCTGGGCGGCGCGTTCGTCGGCGTCGAGTGTGCCGTTCTGGTTTCGGTCGTATTGGGCGAGGGCTTTGGCGTCGGCCGCGGCGGAGGCCGGCAACGACTGGGCCTGGGCCGATGCGAGCGCAAGCCACAGGCAAGCAAGCCGGAGGGAATCACGCGCGGTGACGCGGAGAGGGGAAGGAAGGTGCATAGGAACAGGCTGGGAGGAAATCGGCGGGCGGGTGCCGGTGACGGCAGTCCACGAACACACCGAGGGTAAGACCCACCCTCGCCCACGGACCGCGAACCGCAACACCCCCGGGAAATTGACAGTCAGTCAGCGGCCGGGAATCGTGGTAGCCGGCGGCGGATCAGCGGAGGCCCTCACGGGCGAGCTGAAGATTTTCGCGCGTGCGGTCGTCGGCGGGGCGCAGCCGGAGCGACTGTTCGTAGCAGGCGATGGCTTCGCGCGGCCGGCCCCCGAGCAGGAGGACGTTGCCCAGATTGGCGTGAGCGTCGGCGTCCGCCGGCACCTGGCGCAAGATGGCCCGGAAGTGGCCCTCGGCGGGCCCCAGGCGTTCGGCGCGGGCGAGGAGCAGGCCCACTCGGCGATGGGCGTCCAAGTCGTCGGGCGCGAGGCGGAGGACGGCGTTGAAATGATTTTCCGCCTCGGCGGGCCGCCCGCCTTGCTCGGCGAGGCGCGCCAGCTGGCGGTGGGCGTCGGCATGGTCGGGCGCGAGGCGGACCGTCGTCACGAACGCGGCGGTCGCCTCGGCCACGCGGTCATCGGCGAGCAGCGCCACGCCCCAGTTGTAGTGGCCGACGACGTAGGCGGGATCGAGCGCGACCGCGCGGGCGAAGGCGCCGTGAGCTGCGGGCAAACGACCGGCCCGGTGGAGGGCCAGCGCGAGATTGTGGTGGGCGCGGGGATTGTCCGGACGTTGGCGGACGGTCTCGGCCCAGATGGTGGCGACGTCGCGATAGTCCGCGTTGCGCGCGACGGTCGCGGCCCCGCCGAGCAGGACGGCGCCTCCCAGCACCCACGCGGCCCGCGCACCAAAGCGGACAAAGAGGCCGACGGCACCGGGCACCACCACGGCCGCGAGCGGCAAATACATCCGGTGTTCCGCCATCGTCTGGGTGACCAGGGGCACGACACTCGAGCTCGGGGCGAGAATGAGAAAAAACCAGGCTCCGAAAAACCCCAGCACGGCGCGGCGAACGAGCGCCCAGCAGGTCGCGGCGAGCAGCGCGACCACGGCGAGCCCTTGCCCCAGGAAAGGGAGATCCGGGCGGCCGACCGCCGTGCCATAGTCGAGCACGAGGGGATACGGCCAGCCGGCGAGCCGCAGATAGAGCAGGACGGCTTCGCCCTGTTTCAGCAGGTAAGTCCACCCCGTGACCCCGAGGCCGAAACCGGCGGAGGCCCCGCGCGCACCGGAGCCGAGGAACAGCAGCGCGAGCAACCCGAGCCAGGTGGCCGCGAGGGCGACATAGTAGATGCGGCGGGCGCGCCACGCGGCGGCGAAGCTGCGCGCGACGAAGGTTCGGTCGTAGAGGAGGACGAGGACGGGCGCCGTGACCATGACCTCCTTGGTGGCCATGCCGAGAGCGCTGGACACGACGGAGAGGGCGAGCCAGCGCGTTGGGGTCAACGCGCTCCACCCAGGAGGAGGTTGAACAGCCGGCAAGGTCGCACGGGCGAAGGCGTAGAGGGTGAGAAGGTAAAAGAAGCCGCAAAGGGATTCGGTGCGCTGCGCGATGCAGGTGACGGATTCGGTCTGCAGCGGGTGCAGGGCCCAGAGCGCCGCCGCCGCGAGCGCAGCGGCAGCGCGGTTGAAGGAGGAGAGATTAAGTGAAAGAGAGGCGAGCGTCCGGCGGACGAGGCCGAAGAGCGCGAGGGCGGCGGCCGCGTGGATCGCGAGGTTGAGCGCGTGGTAGCTCCAGACGTTTTCCCCCGAGACGGCGTAGTTGAAGGCAAAGGACGCGTTCACGACCGGGCGGCCCGTCGTCGTGCTCCCGTCGGCCGGCGGCAAGAAGATCGCGAGCGAATCGAGGCGACGGATCGTGGGGTTGTGGAGGACGGCTCCGGTGTCATCGAAAAGAAAGGGGGCGTGCAGCGTGTTCGCGTAGGCCAGAACCAGGGCGAGGAGGAGGCCCGCCGGCGCGAGCCAACGCCACGCGCCGGCGCGCGGGGCGGGTTCACTGCGGGCGGGGACGACAGCGGCCATGGACGACGAGGATAGGCAAACGGCGGAAAAGAAAAAGCTCCCTCTTCGCAGAGGGAGCTCAAGCAGGTGAGACGCAGCGACCGGGCGCGGTCGCGGCCCACTCAGAAGTTGAACGTCGAAGTGAGGGTGAATTTCCGCGAGTCGATGATGCGGAAGGCCCAGGGCGTGCCGTCGAAGTTGACCTGCGTCGGCATGAGGCGACCGCCCTCGGTGGCGTTCTCGCAGTTGAGCTGAAGCTTCCAGCCGATTTTGTCTTTGAAGATTTTCCGCGAGTAGGAAACCCAGAGGTCGGTGTAGTAATTGCCGTCATCGTAGACGGGGCGCGTGACGTCGTTGAGATTGATCACCGTGGGCGAATTCACCGGGTCACCGACTTTGCCGTAGAAGCCGATGGCGGCTTTCGACTCGAAGCGCTCGGCCCCGCCAACGGAAACGCCCTTGAGCTTGCCTTCGCGGAACGTGTAGTTGGTGAGGAAGGAAGCGTGATATTGGCGCTCGAGGGGCGAACGGGCGCCTTCGAGGGCCTTGGCGAGGGCGACCTGCGAAACGACGACGTTGTTGTGATAGGCCTGCGCGCTTGTATTGCCGTCGGTGTTTTCAATCTGGGCAACGCCGGTATAACCGTAGCCGGTCCAGAAATTCTTGAGCGACCAGCGGCGGCTGGTGTTCGGGTCGACGAAGTCGGGGATGTCGGGCGCCCCGTTGGTCGTCCACTTCGGCAGACGCTCGGCGAGCCAGGCGTCGTATTGCGGGGCGATGTTGGTGTAGGTGCTCTGCTGTTTGCTGCCAGTGAACTTCATGGTCCAATGCGGGAGCGGATTGTAGGTGACCTGGATTTCCGTGCCCTTGGCCTGGCTGTCCTGCGTGGCGCCGGAGCTGAGGCCCGCGTAATAGTTCAGCGGGAGTTTGATCAGGTCGTAGATCTTTTGCTGGTTGGCCGTATCGGACACGTTATTAACGGCATCGGTGTTCCAGTTGGCGACGGAGATGATCTGGTCGACCGTGCGGCCGGCCGCCATCCCGTTGCGCAGACGCTGGACGGCGCTGGCCCAGGGGATGCCAGTCGTGGTATCAGCATAGGCAAGACGCGTGAGCAGTGTCCCCGCGGCGCCGGTGCGCTCGCTCTGGCTGGTGTTTTCATACCAGTTGAGACGGACGACGAGTTTGTTTTTCAGGACGCTGAAACCGACCCCGACGTCCGTGCCTTTTCCCGTAGGTTTCGCGAGCGGCTTAAAGAAGTAGTCGGTCTGGTAGGTCGCGGGAGGATTAAAATTGTCGGACTTGTTATAGTAAAAAGTCGTGCCTTGGAGGAGTTCGGAGAGGAACGAATCGCCGCCGGCGAGGTTCTGCACGAACCCGAGCCCCTTCAGCGGACGGAAAGCGGCGCCGAGGGTTTTGGTATCACCCGTGAGCGCGTCCCAACGACCCCAGCGGCTCATCACCGCATTATAGTTGATCAGGCCGGTGGAATTGGTGGTGAACAGTTCGGCGTTGGTGAGGGCCGGCGAGGTCACCTTGCCGAGCACGTCGGTAATCGCGCCCGAGGTCGTCACGCGGGCGCGGTAGTCGTCGTGGCGCCAGCCGAGGGTGGCGATGAGACGGTCGTCCCAGAGGTAGCTCTGCGCGGCGAGCGTCCAGCTCTTGACCTCGCGGCGGGTGCGGAAGCTGCCGGCGGCCGAGAAGAGGGCCTGCTCCGTCACGGTGTCGTTTTGGAACTGCTGGGTCGTGTGGTTGAAGACCTGCACCTGCGAAGTGAAGGGCTCGTTCCAGCCCTGATTGCCGTAGAAGCCGGCGGAGTGGGTCGAAACGCCCTGCGCGCCACCGGGGCTGGCCAGGTAGTATTTGCGCATGAGCGCGCTGTTGAGGGCGAGTTGCTGGCCGGGCAGCGCGAGATTGGACACGTAGCGGAGCTTCGCGTCGGCGTCGCCGTCGACGAAATTGTTGCGGTGGCGCTCGATGGCGCGGCTGACGTTTTGCTTGGTGCCGAGGGCGAGGAGGCGATGGCGTCCCAGCCATTTCAGGACGCCGGACTGCTTCGTGAGATTCAGATCGTAGGCGAGCATCGCGCGGTAGTTGTCGTCGGTCTGCGGTGCGTAGAACGTATCGACCCCGCCGCCGACGCCCTCGGAGACGAAGGGCAGACCGAAGTAGGGATTCGCGGTGCCGTCGATGCGTTTCACGTTGGTGTCGATCTGGATCGTGGCACCGGTGAGCTGGTTCATCGTGTAGTTGTCGAAGCCGTCGATATCCTGCCGCAGCCAACCGGCACTGAAGAAGAGGTCGGGCAGAATCTGCTGCTCGATTTCAAAATTGTAGTTGGCCGAGCGCAGCTGGGAAAAGTTGGTCTGGAGGTGATTGTATTGGGTCCAGTCGTAGATCGATTTGCGGGTGACGCCGGGGATCTGGTAGCTGCCGTAGGTGAAGGTGCGGCCGTTGATCGACGTCGTGGGAATGGGCAGATTGACCGACGACGACCATTGGCGATCGAGCAGGAGAAAACGGGGATCGCCGGCCGTGTAGCCGAGCGAGGCGGGCGTGGGCGTCGCGGTCGCGGGATTGGTCTGGGCCGGGGCGTAGAAGACGGGGTTGCGTTGGAAGAAGGCGATGGACTGGCCGCCGTCGATCAGGCGGAGCGGGCGAGCGGTGTCTTCAAACTGGATACCGGGAACGAACTGCGGATTGTTCGCGATCGTACCGGCGGCCCCCGCGCCGAGGACGCGGTTGACGGCGGCGTTGTAGCCGGGCGAGTTGACGTTTGAGACGAAGGGGCCGACCACGGCATTCGTGTCGAGGATCGTGATCATGCGCGTCGTGGGATCGTAGGCCGGGCGGCCGGCGGCGAACCACGGGGTCACAAAGTCGCGGGGCGTGAGGGAATTTGGGCGGTTGGCGTCGTTGCGGTAGTTTTCCGCGAAGCCGCGCAGGATGGTTTTCGCAAAGGGCTTGTAGGTGATCGCGGCGTATTGGCGGCGGGTGAGGTCGCGCGAGGGTTTCCGCTGGAACTGCTGGTTGTTATAGAGGAACGCGCCGTAGAGGGCCAACCTGTCCTTCACCATCTCGCGATTGAAGGCGAGCGACGTGCGGAACGAGCCGTATTGGTCCGTGCGGAGGACGAGTTGGCTGGTGTTTTTGTTGAGGGCGGCCTGGGCGGAGGTCTGGTTGACGATGCCGGCCGGGGTCCCGAGGCCGAAGAGCAGTGAGTTCGGGCCGCGGGTAATTTCGACCGACTGCGTGTTGTAGGAGTCGAAGGGCACGCGGTTGTTCGTCGGGAAATTGTTGATCGCGGCGTCGGGGGCGGCGAGACCGCGGATGCGGTTCGACTGGGCGTTGGTGGTCGAGCTGCCGTCGTTGCCGAAACTGTAGCCGGCGACGGAATCCTTGGCCGTGCCGCGGTCGACGATCGAGGGTGTGTAAGTGCCGGAGCCCTCGGTGCTGGCTTCGTATTTGAAGACGTCGTTGATATCGAGCGACGCAGTGTCGTCCATTTGCTGCTTCGTGACGACGGTGATCGAGGCGGCGAGATCGGCGAGATTCGTATTGAGACGGCTGCCGGCGAGGGTGTTCTCGGCGAAATAGCCGGAGTCCTTCGTCGTGGAAACCTGGAACGGGGTCAGCACGATCGCTTTTTCGTCCGCCGTGTCGCGCCCGCCGGCGGCGGCACCGGGCGCGGTCTGAGCCGAACTGGAGACGACGGCGAGCGCCGAGCCGGCCAAGGCCCAGAGCAGCGGTCGCGGGATGGGGGAGTTTCTACGGAGGGAGTTCATCGGAGTTTTTCTGACTAGGGTTTGGGTGGTAAACAGTGCCGGACGGGACAGCCGCACGTTGCAGAGTCGGGGCGCAGGACAGAGGCCGACCTGCGCAGACGAGTGCAGCCGCGGGGTGAGGTTGGGGTAGGTTCTCCCTGAGGGCTACGCCTCACCCGAGCCCACGCAACCACCCGGCCTGACTGACAGTCAGGTTTGGGCTCGCTCGCTGGCGTCCGGAGATCGCAAGGGCGCCCGCCTCAGCCGGAAATCTTGCCGGCCGGTCGGCCCGTCGCCAGCGCCCCGGCCCCGAGCAAGGCGAGGCCGAAACAGAGGAGCACAAACCAGTCGCCGTAGCGCACGTAGACGCTCTCTTGGCCGATCCAGCGCTGGTCGCGAGTGACCGACACGGTGCGGGTGCCGCGGAAATAGATCGTACCCGCTTCGTTGGTCACGACGGAGCGCACGCCGCCGAATTCATCGATCCAGCCGCTCCAGCCGCCGTTGCCACAGCGCAACACCGGGCGCCTGGTCTCCACCGCACGCAACACCGCGTGCGCGGCGTGCTGGTAGGCCGCCCCACCCTCCCCATACCACGCGCTGTTGGTGAGCACCGCGAGCACATCGGCGCCGGAGCGCACACTGGCCCGGGCCAACTGCGGAAAAATATCCTCGTAGCAAATCAGGGGACCGAACACGGCGGCGCTCTCCTTCAGGGGCACGACGATCGGCGCCGGGCCGGGCCCCCGCTCGAAATCGCCGCCGATCGGCACGAACTTAGAGAGCCAGCCGAAGATCGGCCGCAGCGGCACGAACTCGCCGAAGGGCACGAGCTGGCGTTTCGCGTAATAGTCCTTTTGCACGCCGCCGGCGGGCGTGACGAGGAGGGCCCCGTTGAACCACGACTCGTTCGCCGTGCCGGGGTTTTCAATCACGACGGAGCCCGCCAGGAGCGGGGTGCGGGCGCGGGCGGCGAGCGAGTCGGCAAAGGCCTTCGCGTTGGCATCGCCGCGCAAGGCGAAGGGCGTACTCGCTTCCGGCCAGAGGATGAGGTCGGGCCGGGTTTCGCCCGCCTTGAGCGTCGTCGCGGCGAGAATGTCGAGGATGCCCTGCGCCTTCGACGCGTCCCACTTCACGTCCTGCGGAATGTAAGGCTGCACAAAGGACACGCGACCCAGTGGGACGGTGAAGCGCTGGCGGTTGAACATTTCCGTCACCTGTACGCTGACGCAGCCCATGAGCAGGAAGAGGCCGAACATGAATTCCGGCCGCCGGAGATTCCAGCCGGACTGCCGCTCGATGAACAGGCTGTGCGCCATCGCGGAAAAACCGAGGTTCATCGCGACGAGCACGAAGGACACGCCGTAGGCGCCGGTGAAGGACGCGATCTGCAAAATACTCGCACGCTCCCATTGGCTGGCCGAGAGCGGCAGCCACGGAAACCCGCCGAGCAGCCACGTGCGCGACCATTCGATCAGCACCCACGCGCCCGCGAGTGCAACCATCGCCACCAGCCGCGTGAACGTGGGGCGCCCGACCATGCGCGGCATCGCCCACCACGCCGCGAGATACCAGGTGCCGATCCACGCCCCGACAAACGGCCCGAGGAGCAGCAACCCGCCCCACGTCACGTGATGCAGCCAACCGAGAATGATCGTCCACGCGACGGCCTGGGCGGCGAACATCGTACCCGCAAACAGCTTCAGCGCGGGCCGCGTGTAGGCCCAGAAAAGCCCCGGGATCAGCATCGCGTAGGCGAACTCCGGCGTGTGGAACGGCGGAAAGGAAATCACCGCCAACCCGACGGTGAGCCCGAACACCGCCGCCGCCGCCACGTAACGGGCGTGCCGCCGCAGAAACGGCGGCCGGGCGTCGTAAGGGTCGGGCCCCGGAGGCGTGAGCGCGAGATCGGACACGAAGGGGTGCGGGGAAAACAACCGAGGGCGGGTCGGACATCCGCCCTCCGCCGGAAGCCTAGGCCCCGTGACAGTTCTTAAACTTTTTCCCGCTGCCGCAGGGGCAGGGTTCGTTGCGGCCGACCTTCGGCACCTCGCGACGGATGGTGACTTTGGGTAGCTGGATTTCCGGCTCGGGCGCCGGGGCGTCCGCCGGACCGCTGCTGGTGACCGTCGTGCTCGTTTCGAAGCGCGGCGCGGCGGGCGGCGGCGCGGCCGGCGCATCGGCGGGACCGACGGCGCGGGCGGTGCGGCTCAGGAGCGAGAGCATGTTTTCGAACGACGCCAGGTTCGACGCGCTGCGGAAGAGACCGGTGCAGATCTGCAGCCGGACGTTCGTCATCAGCTCCTCGAAATACTTGTAGGCCTCGCCCTTGTATTCCACGAGCGGGTCTTTCTGGCCGTAACTGCGCAGACCGATGCTCTTGCGGAGGTCCTCCATCTCAGTGAGGTGCTCCTGCCAGTGGTGGTCGATCGCGTTGATGACGACGTACCGCTCGAGGGAACCGAGCGCCTCGGGAATCTCGACGGACTCCTTGATCGCGTAGGCGTCCTTGATGCGCTGGAGCAGCGCCGCCGCGATGGTCTCGGGTTTGACGCCCTTGACGTCCGCGAGCACGGCGCTGATCGGGAAGTGGGAATTGAGCCAGACGACCAGGCTCTCCAGCGCGGCCTGCGTGGCGCCGAATTTTTCGCCGAAGCCGGCCGACTCGAGCCGGCCCATCAACTCCTCTTCGATCTGCTCGAAGATGATGTCTTTCGGACGGTCGGAGTGGATTGCGCCGTTGCGGATGCCGTAGATCACCTCGCGCTGCTGGTTGAGCACGTCGTCGTATTGGAGGAGGCGTTTGCGCTGCGAATAGTTCTGCTGCTCGACCTTCTTCTGGGCGCTTTCGATCGAGCGGTTGAGCCACGGATGCTCGAGTTCTTCGCCCTCCTGCATCGAACCCTCCATGAGCTTGGAGGCGAGATTACCCTGAAGGAAGAGGCGCATGAGATCGTCTTCGAGCGAAAGGTAGAACTTCGTGAGCCCCGGGTCGCCCTGGCGCGAGCAGCGGCCGCGGAGCTGGCGGTCGACGCGGCGGGATTCGTGGCGCTCGGTGCCGATCACGTAGAGGCCGCCGAGTTCGCGCACGCCCTCGCCGAGTTTGATGTCGGTGCCGCGGCCGGCCATGTTGGTGGCGATGGTCACGGCCCCGCGCTGGCCGGCGCGCGAGACGATCTCGGCCTCCTGCTGGTGGAACTTGGCGTTGAGGACGGTGTGGATCACGCCGGTGCGCTTCAACATGCGCGAAAGGAACTCCGACGACTCGACGGTCACCGTGCCGACGAGCACGGGCTGGCCGCGTTGGTTCGCGGCCTCGATTTCCTTGACGACGGCAGTGTATTTATCGCGGCGCGTCTTGAAAATGCAGTCGTTCTTGTCGACGCGGATGCAGGGCTTGTTGGTCGGGATGACCTGGACGCTGAGACGGTAAATATCGTTGAACTCCATCGCCTCGGTTTCGGCGGTGCCGGTCATGCCGGCGAGTTTCTCGTAGAGCCGGAAGTAATTCTGGATCGTGATGGTGGCGTAGGTGCGCGTCTCGCGCTCGATCACGACGCCTTCCTTGGCTTCGACGGCCTGGTGCAGTCCGTCGGACCAACGGCGGCCGGGCATGACGCGGCCGGTGTTTTCGTCCACGATCATGACCTTGCCCTCTTGCACGACGTATTCGACGTCCCGCTCATAGAGCGAGTAGGCGCGGAGGAGTTGGGAGATCGCATGGATGTCCTCGGAGACGGCGGCGTAGCGGGTCTGGGCAGCGAGCTTCTTTGCTTCGCGCTCTTCGGGGGTGTAGACCCCCTCTTTTTCGATGTCGATGAACTCGGTCGCGAGGTCCGGCAGCATGAACGCGTCGGGATTGTCGGGGCGGAGCTTGGTGCGGCCGATTTCGGTGAGGTCGGCCTGGTGCTGGCGCTCGTCGATGACGTAGAGCAAGTCCTCCTTGAGCTTGTAGAGCTCGTCCTTGTTCATGTCCGAATTGAGGTCGGTCTCGGTCTTGTCGAGGAGTTTGCGCCAAGCGCCGTTCTCCATGAGCCGGAGCAGTTGCTTGTTCTTCGGGTGCCCCATTTTCACTTGGAGCATCTTTTGCGCGGCGATCGCCTTGTCGTCCTCGGTGGCAGTGGGCTTCTCCAGGAGTTCGCGGGCCTCGGTGATGATCTTGATGCAGAGACGGGTCTGGTCGTTGACGAGTTGGGCGACCGGCGGGAGCAGACGGGAGAAGGGCTGCTCGCGCTCGATGGGCGCGGGACCGGAGATAATCAGCGGCGTGCGCGCTTCGTCGATGAGGATGGAGTCGATTTCGTCCACGATGCAGAACCAGTAGTCGCGCTGGACCTGGTCCTCCCTGCGCGTGGCCATGCCGTTGTCGCGGAGGTAGTCGAAGCCGAACTCGCTGGCGGTGCCATAGGTGATGTCGCAGCTATACATCTCGCGGCGGAGGTCCGGCGGCATCTGCTGTTGAATACAGCCGACGGTGACACCGAGGAAATTATAGATGTGGCCCATCCACTCGGAATCGCGCCGGGCGAGGTAGTCGTTGACGGTGACCAGCTGGGTGTTCCGGCCGGTCAGGGCGTTGAGGTAGAGCGGCAGGGTGGAAACGAGGGTCTTGCCCTCGCCGGTGGCCATTTCGGAGATTTTCCCCTGATGGATCGCCATGCCGCCGATCAGCTGGACGTCGAAATGGATCATGTCCCACGAGAGCTCGTGTTCGCAGACGAGGACCTTGCGGCCGCAGAGGCGGCGGGCGGCGTTCTTCACCGTGGCAAAAGCCTCGGGCAGGATCTCTTCGAGGGCGGCCTTCTTGTCGGTGGCGGCGGCAATCCGGGCGCGGAATTCCTCGGTTTTGGCGCGGAGCTGGTCGTCAGTCAGCGACTGGTAGGATTGCTCAAGCTCGTTGATGCGCGCGACGACAGGGCGGCACTTCTCGAGGAATTTTTTATAGTGTCGGCCGGAAAAGCGTTTGAGGAGAAACGAGAGCATGAAGGGACGGGAGCGTAGGCCGCCCAGCGGGCTTGGCAAATGCAGAATGGGCGCCCGCGGGGGACAATCGGCGCGGGGGTTGTCCGGGCCGGCGGGCACACCGGAACACCCGGCCCGGCCCGTGGCGGGGGCGCGGCGGAACTCAGGGCGCCGGCGTCTTCGCCTCGTAGCGGCTCCAGTCCTTGAGCAACGCGTGAACCACCGGCGCACCCACGCGATGGGCGGCCTCGAGGGCCGGGAGCATTCCCTGGTACTCCGCGACCATGCTTTCGGCCGCGCTTTGGCCGGTGGGTGGCATCGAAAAATTGCTGCCCGTGCGCAGAATCAGCACACGTTGAAAATCCACCCGCCCCATCGCGCCGAGCCGGGTCAGGGCATTGGCGATCCCATGGTCTTCCATGTTGGTCATCGCCGCACTGCCGGCCCCCTGCGTGTAGAGGGCGGTCCAGTCATCGGCCCATTTTTGCATCACCGCCCCATGCCAATAGCGGCAGGAGGCAAAGCTGTCGCCGAGCAAGACGCGGGGAGCCTGCGCCGCCGCCGGGAAGCCTTGGTATTGGGCGCGATGCGCCTTAGCCGCGGGCGAGTCGGCGAGGACCAGATCGCGCGTGAGACCATAGGCCCATTGGACCAGCGCCGGGTTGAGGGTCCACGCCATCGGTTTCGGGGCCCAATCCGGAATCACGGGCTTTTGTTTCGGGTTCTTGTTCCCGAGGGCCATCAGGCCGTAGGGCCAGTCGGCCGGCGACTCCCGCGAATCGATTTCATAGGCAATGTCGCCGTCGATCACGTGGCGCGCCCAGGCCGCGCTGCCTTCCGTGGCGACGTGCGGATTCACCCCCGCGATGCCGTTGATGATCCAGTAGGAACGCGTGAGGTCGAAACGCGGGTCAAGCCCCAGCGCCATCAGTTGCAGGCCTGCGCGCACAGTCGTGCCCGAAACGACCCCGTAGACCCCTTGGTCGTTGAAACGCACGGGATGATCGAGCCCCGGGACGGCCAGCGAACCGGTCAGCTTCTCGCGTTCGGCCCAAAACTGAAACTCGCCCGGTTTGTCACCCGTGTCGGCACCGACCTCAAACGTGGCGACGACGATGACCTTGGGACGGATCAGGTCGGCCGCCCGCACCCCGGCGGGCGCGACCGAAACCAAGGAAAACAGCGTTAGCCAGCCACAAAGGAAGCGAGAGCGAATCATAAAGAGAATGGGTGCAGCTTGCGTGCCACGGGGCTCGGCCCCGCCCGCAGCTCCACCGAGGTCACACCCGGGTCCTAAAATACGCGATCGTCCGCCCGAGGCCTTCCTCGAGCCGCACTTTCGGCTCCCAGCCGCCGAGGAGTTTCTTCGCCAGCGTGATGTCGGGCTGACGCTGCTTCGGGTCATCGGACGGGAGCGGTTTGTGGACGATCTTCGATTGCCCGCCGACCAGCTTGAGGGTGAGTTCCGCGAGCTCGAGCATCGTGAACTCGCCGGGGTTGCCGCAGTTCATCGGGCCGACGGTTTCCGTCTGCGCCATGAAGCGCACGAAGCCCTCGATCAGATCGTCCACGTAGCAGAACGACCGCGTCTGCGAGCCGTCGCCGTAGATCGTGATGTCCTGACCGCGCAACGCCTGCACAATGAAGTTGGAGACGACACGACCGTCGGCCTCGTGCATGCGCGGGCCGTAGGTATTGAAAATGCGGATGACGCGGATATCGACCTTGTTCTCGCGGTGGTAGTCGAAGAAGAGCGTCTCGGCGCAGCGCTTGCCCTCGTCGTAGCAGGAGCGTTTGCCGATGGGATTCACATTCCCCCAATAACTCTCGGGCTGCGGATGCACCTGCGGATCGCCGTAAACTTCCGAGGTTGAGGCCTGAAACACGCGGGCCCGCGTGCGCTTGGCGAGCCCGAGACAGTTGATCGCCCCCATCACCGAGGTCTTGATGGTTTTGATCGGGTTATACTGGTAATGCGGCGGCGAGGCGGGGCAGGCGAGATTGTAGATCTGGTCGACCTCGAACTTGAATGGATCGATCACGTCGTGGCGCACAAACTCGAAATTCGGGTGCCCCAGGAGGTGGACGATGTTGAGCTTGCGGCCGGTAAAGAGGTTGTCGATCGCCACGACATCGTGGCCGTCCTTGAGGAGGCGTTCGCAGAGATGGGAACCGAGAAAGCCGGCGCCGCCGGTGACGAGAATGCGCATGGGAACAAGTAAGAGTGACCACCAGAGTGAGCGGCAACTGGAGCGGCTTGGCGAGAATCAGATTTTGCGTGGTGCAGCTCCAGTTCCCGCCCGCTTGCCGGCCAGCGCCGGAACGGCAAGGCCGTGCCCTTCCGTTGAGATCGGCCCGCTCGCTCGTTGCTGCCCTCCACAGATGATTCGGTCGCGCCACCGCCACCGCAGGCCCGGCTCCTTCGCGCTACCTCCACCGCACCGGCGCCGCATCGCCTGGCCCGGGTCGATCAAGCAGGTCTCGGGCGCGGCCCCTCCAACGGCCGCTCTGCGCCGGGCTGCTCCGGCCCAGCGCCGCCGCAAAACCGCCGCCGGGACTTCCGCCGGGCTGGCCCCGCGGAGGCCTTTGAGCCGACGGGCTTTGGGCGGCCACCCGTGCGGGAAACTCGGGCGGAGGCCGCCGGGCAGGGACTGCGGTTCGACGACCATGGCCCCGAGCCAGATTCGTCCGACGCCGGGCCCGCGTTCTGGACCGGCGGCGCAGGGCGGGCCCGTCCAGCCGACAAATTCGTCCGAGCAGACCTGACAACGTGCCCCGCTCCGGCGGACGCGCTGGAATCCGTCGGGACCCACGCCGCTTGGAGGCGGACGAACGGGGGCTGGTTGCTTCGCATCCGATTATCCGGTGACGCGGACGGCGCTGGCGGTTTGCGATACCCGCGACAGCCACGGCCTCTCGGGCTTGGGCAAAAAGGGGGTCGCGCCGGGGCCGGCTGACGCCGCCACCGTACCCGGGATCGCGACGGCGCCCTCGCCGGTCATGAGCTCCGCCGGAGGCCCAGGGCAGATGAAGGTAACCACCAAGGGCTGCAGCCCGTTGAGCGACCAGAGGTACCGCGGCGGCTCCGGGCGCACCACCAAGCCGATCACGGGGCGACCAGCGCGATCCTGACCACGCCGGCTCTCGTCGAATCGGACGGCCTCAGGATCCAAGTCACCGACAGCGCCTATGCGTCGACGAACAGCCCGGCCGCGACCGTGACAGCTTCCGCCACCACCCCGCTGATCGTGCAGCCAAGCCTGCTCGCGCGAGTGACGTCGGTGGCGGCGGCGTGACGGTGATGCACCCGCTTGCCTATTCGGGTCCGGCCCCCTCGGCGCTCGCGTGGGCGGTTCTGCTGCCCGCGGGCTGCCCCTATCTCAGCCGCGGCGGTGCGGAAGTCGGCGTACCGCCGGCCGCGGACGCCGGCGTCCTGGCAGTTGTGGCACGCGTGGGCACCTGTCAGGCAGGCACGGATTGCTCGATGCTCGCCAAACCCGATCCGCTGGTGATCCGTTCGACCGCGGCGCATTCAATCGACACGAACCGTGACTATCCGACCCGCCCGCTGGAGCTGACGCGCGTGGTGGAATTGTGCTCCCACCGCTCGGGTCCGATTCGGACGGGCCAATATTGACTGGAGACGGGCTCCGAGGCCGGCTTTGAACCCGGGCCATCCCGAGAGCGGGGCGACGCCAGCCCGGCCATTTCCCGTTGTCCGCCCCGCTAGATTATCGTGTGCCCCGGCTCTGCCCGGCTAGCGTCCGCGCCACCCGACCCTGTTCACCCGCACTCCGTCGATAACCCGGCGTCCTCTCCGAAACAGCTCCCGGATCCGATCCCTCGGATACTCCATTTGCGGTCGGTAACAGGCGGCCTTGCTCGAGCCACTCTTGGCTTGACCGACCAATACAGCCCACTCTACCACGAACGCTCGCCCGAAAACTTCGTGCGCCTGAAGCAAATCCCCCTCCTCAGGACCCTATCCCTCCCTCTAAACCCCGATATGCTCGACCAGCCAAACCAGTTTACCCGCCGCCAGAGCACCGAGATCACGACTGAATATCTGATGACCTATCTGGCGCCTCTCGATGCGCCGACGCCGATCGACAGCTCGTTGATGATCGTAAACGTGAAGCCGACGGGGGGATGGGCCCAGGGTCCCGCGATCAGTGGTACCTTCATTTCGCCCGGCGGCGACTGGTTGCGAATTATGCCCTCCGGGGCGATGCGCCTCGATGTGCGTGCCACGCTCAAGACAGACGACGGTGCACTGATTTATTTGTCCTATTCCGGCATCGTGCAGCACTCGGCAGAGAGCACCGAAAAGCTCAACAAGGGCGAACCGCTGACGAGACAGGAGATGCCCTACTTCATCACGGCCCCAACGTTCCAGACCGCGGCGCCCAAATACGCTTGGCTGAACAGCGTTCAGGCAATCGGGAAAGCGGTCGCCTTAAAGCTGGGTGAGGACGGCTACGTCAAGTACGACGTCTTCATTGTTCGGTAAGGGGGAGAAACGGCTCCCGCGGCAGTGGCTCACGCCCGGCTGAACGCGGTGAGCCGGCCATGGTATTTGACCCACTGTCCGTTTTGCTCTGGGCGGCACCAAGCGAGCAGAGACAACCAGGCGTGAAGGTCTCTGGGATGGTTCAAGGCTGTCGACCGAGCGAGGCGGTATCCATAAGTTTTGGGAGAGCAGCTCGAAACCAGACCATCCGCTCGAAATGGCAAGCGCGCGGGCCGACGCGCGACCGGTCGCGCGCGCAGGCCGAAGCCGGCGGCTCGCGCCCGAAAAAGGGTTTCCGTGATGCGCCCCCCGCGGCGGCCTCGTGCGGGGGTTTGCGGTGCCGGGGCCGCGCCCGCCAAGCAATCCCCGTCATCCCGGGTGCGGCGCTCAGCCCGCCAACCGCGCCGCGGCCCCCGCCTCGTAACGCTCGATCCACGCCCGATGCCACGTCCCATAGTCGCCTGCCTCGATATGCGCCCGCGCCGACGCCATCAGGTCGAGATAGAACGCCAAATTGTGCAACGTGCACAACGTGCACGCCAAAATCTCGCCCGACACGGTGAGATGCCGCAAATACGCCCGCGAAAACCGCGCCGCATAATTCGCCGCCCCCTCCCCGCTCTCGACGATCGGTTTCGCATCGGTGCGGAATTTTTCATTGCGCAGATTAATCGGCCCGTCGGGCGTGAAGACGAGACCGTTGCGCGCGACGCGGCTCGGCAGCACGCAGTCAAACATGTCCACGCCGAGTGCCACCATCTTCAGGAGCTGCGGCGGCGTGCCGAGGCCCATCGTGTAGCGCGGCTTGTCCGCCGGCATGAACGGCGTCGTCGCCGCCACCTGCTTCAACATCTCTGGTTCCGGCTCGCCCACACTCACCCCGCCGACCGCGTAGCCCGGGAAATCCAGCGCCGCGAGCGATTCCGCCGCCTCGCGCCGCAGATCGTCGAACGTCGAGCCCTGCACGATGGCGAACACATGGTGCCCGTTCGCCAAAAACCCGCTGTCGGTGGCGATCTGTTTGCACTGCCCCGCCCACTTGAAGCTGCGCGCGACGGCCTTCGCACAATCGTCCCGCTCGCAGGGCCACGGCGGGCATTCGTCGATCACCATCGCGATATCGGACCCCAGATTCTGCTGTATCCCCATAACCTCTTTCGGGCCGAGGAAAAGTTTCTGGCCGTCGAGGTGCGATTGAAACGCCACCCCGTCGTCGCGGATGTCCCGCAGCTTCGCCAACGAGAACACCTGAAACCCACCGCTATCGGTGAGGATCGGGCCGTCCCAGCCCATAAATTGGTGCAACCCGCCCAGATCGCGCACGAGTTCGCTGCCGGGCCGCAGGTTCAAATGATAGGTGTTCCCCAAAATGATTTGCGCCCCGATCTCCTGGAGATGCGCCGGCGTCAGCGACTTCACCGTGCCCTGCGTACCGACCGGCATGAAGATCGGCGTCTCGATCAGGCCGTGGCGCGTGCGCAGCCGGGCCCGCCGGGCCGCCGTAACGGTGTCAGTTTTGAGAAGCTGGAAGTGATCGGGCATCGGAGCCCCCCACCCTGCCCCACGCTTGACCCGCGGGTCAATCCACCGATTAATGGGAAGACGTGCTGCTCGTCATCGACAACTACGACTCCTTTACCTTCAACCTCGTCCAATACTTTGGCCAGTTGGGCGTGACGCAGCGCGTGTTCCGCAACAACGAGATCACCCCAACCGAGGCCCTCGCCCTCAACCCCGACCGAGTCCTCCTTTCGCCCGGACCCTGCTCGCCCCGCGAAGCCGGCGTTACCCTCGACATCATCCGCGCCTTCGAGGGAAAGAAACCCATTCTCGGCGTCTGCCTCGGCCACCAGTCGATCGGCCACTACTACGGCGGCAACGTTGTCCGCGCCTCGCGCCTCATGCATGGCAAGACGTCGCCGATTCTGCACAAAGACACCGACGTTTTCCACGGCATGCCGCAGGGGTTCGCCGCTACGCGCTACCACTCACTCCTCGTCGAGCGCGCCACGTTTCCGAAGGATCTCGAGATCACCGCCGAGACCGCCGAGGGCGAGGTCATGGGCCTCCGCCACCGCACGCTGCCGGTCTGGGGCGTGCAATTTCACCCCGAATCCATCGCCACCGAGGGCGGGATGCGGATTCTCCAGAACTTTCTCTCCCTGAACTAGTCTAGCTGCCATGCGCTGCCCGAAATGCACCTCCATCGAGGACAAAGTGATCGACTCCCGCATCAGCAAGGAGGGCTCGACCATTCGCCGCCGCCGCGAGTGTCTCGAATGCAGCCATCGCTACACCACCACCGAGGCCGTCGTCCGTGACGGCGTCGTCGTGATCAAACGCGACGGCCGCCGCGAAGAATTCGACCGCGAGAAACTCAACCACGCCGTCCGGGCCGCGTGCCACAAACGCCCCGTTGACCTCGAACAGATCACGATGCTGGTCGAAGACGTGATGGACGCCCTCGAAGCCCAGTTTGAAAGCGAAATTCCGTCCCGCGCCATCGGCGAAGGCGTGATGCAACGCCTGCGCCACGTCGACCAGGTCGCCTACGTCCGTTTCGCCAGCATCTACAAACAATTCCGCGACGTCGCCGAATTCGTCGACGAAGTCAGCGCACTCGGGAAAAAATCGCCGAAAGACGCGGATCCGGCCGTGTCCTGAGCGGCGCCGCCGTCCTCCTCCCCGCGACCGGGTGCGTTGGCGTTTTCCCCATGGCTGCCTCCTCCCGCGACGATCTGCGCCGCTTGCATTTCATCGACACCCTGTTCGCCCACGTCACCGGTCACGACCTCTACCTCGCGAACCAGATCAAAAGTGCGATCACGTTCAGCCTCGCCGAACTCGAAGCGCAAACCGCCGCCCATCCCGAATTCGCCGCGACCTACGACGCCGCGTTCAACGCCGCCGCCGCCGATCTGCTCGCGAAGCTCTTCATCGGTCTCCCGCGCCACGGTTTTTTCCATTGGGACGCTTCGCTCACCCTCGCCTCTGCCACCCCCCTCTTCACGCGCGCCGAAATCATGGCCGGCCTGAAACACCTCGCGCCCTACCGCGAATCAACGCTCCTCGTCACCAATCTCCGCCCCGCGCTGATCCCGCCGACGCGCCGCGCGACGCCCCGCCGCCAGCGCGACTATGAGGAGGCCCTCGCCTTCATCCGCGCCCTCGCCGCCGCCCGCACCGTCCGCGGGGCGAACCTGCAGCTGCTGTTGCTTTGAACCACGGATTTCGCGGATGAAACGGATAACAGCCTGCTGTCATCCGGGTTGATCAATGCAATCCGCGGCTAAACATTTTTCACCATGTCGAAAACCATCTTCCAACGCATCATCGACCGCGAAATCCCCGCCACGATCGAATACGAGGACGACCTCTGCATCGTCCTCCACGACATCCAGCCGCAGGCCCCCGTCCACCTCCTGATCGTCCCCAAGAAACTGATTCCGCGCGTCTCCGAGGCGACCCCCGCCGACGAACCCATTCTCGGCCACCTGCTCTACGTCGCCAACCTCGTCGCGAAGAAGCTCAACCTCGCCGCCGGTTTCCGCCTCGTGATCAACAACGGCCCGCACGGGTGCGAATCCGTCCCCCACCTCCACGTCCACCTCCTCGCCCAGCGCCAGATGACGTGGCCGCCGGGCTGAGATTACGCGGTCACGTCCCTCTTGGAAATCGCTTGAAATAAAGTGTCACGTATTACGTGACACTCCCTTTGGGAAAAGCGGGTTTTTCGGGACGAAACTTAACGCAGTAATGCTGGGATGACTCTGGGCGCCGCGTGGCCTGCACCGGAACGTCCGTCTCACTTCAAATACTTCGCCAGCCACGCGTGCACCTCGCCGTACCAGAAGCGGCTGTCCTCGCCCTTCATGATCCAGTGGTTCGCGTCGGGAAACACCAGCAGCTTGCCCGGCACCTGCAGGCGTTGGACATAGGTCCACATTTCCATCGCGTTGTTGATCGGCACGCGGAAGTCCTGCTCGCCCACCGTCACCAAGATCGGCGTCACCCAGCCCGTGCCCTTCGCGTGGTTGCCCGCATAGGTCGTCGGGCTCTGCTCCCGCCACACCGCGCCGCCTTCCCACACCGGCCCGCCGTTGTTCACCTCGCGGTGGTAAATGCTGTCGCTCGTCGACCACTGGGTCGCGTGCGTGGCGAGACCCGCGTGCGAGATGATCGCTTTGTACCGCGTCGTCGTCGCTTCCATCCAGTTCGCCAAGTGCCCGCCGTAGCTCGCGCCACCCGCCGCCTGCCGTGAGCCGTCGATAAACGCAAAGCGCTTGATCGCCTCGTCCGCGCCCTGGTTGATCTCGTCGCCCGGGGTCTTCAACGGATCGAACTGGATCGCCTGGCCAAACGCCTCGGTGTAGCCCGTCGAGCCCGAGTAATTCGTCAGCACGAGCACATAGCCCGGCGCGGCCAGCAGATGGTAATTCCACCGGATGCCCCACGCGTCCTTGAACTGCGGCGTCGGCCCGCCGTGCATCACCACGAACAGCGGGTATTTTTTCTTCGCGTCGAACCCCTCCGGCTTCACGAGCAAATTCGCAATCGTCCGGCCCTTCGCGCTGGTAAAATCAAACCGCTCCACCGCCGGCAGATCGAGCTGCGCCAGCTTCCCCGCGTTGAACTGCGTGAGCGCGCGATACGTGCCCGCCGCGACATCGAGTCGCACCACCTCCGGCGGACTCGCCGCGCTGTCAAAACTCGCCACAAGTACGTCGCCGCCGATGCTGAGCCCGGTCAAACATCCCGCCTTCGGCACGTCATGCGCCTTCACCGCGCCGCCCGTCGCCGCCACGGAAAACAGCTTCGTCTGCTCGCCCGCCTCCGCCGTGAAGTAAACCGTCTTACTGTCCGCGCCCGCCACGAACTTCACGACCGACAACCCAAACTCCGCGGTCAGCGCCGTGCGCTTCGCCGCGTCAAAGGGCCACGGAAACGACACCACGCGGTCGTGGTGGTAGGTCTTGCCGTCGCCGCCCACCTCGTACTTCGCGATCAACGCCTTGCCGTCCGGACGAAACGCCGGCTCATCGTAGCTCCCGGCGCCCTCGGTCAGTTGCGCCGGCTCACCGCCCGCAATCGCCACCGCAAACAACTGCGTCGGCGTCGCCGCGTAGGCGGCCTGATTCCGCGTCGTGCGCGCGACAAAGACCACACTCTGCCCGTCCGGTGCCCAGACCGCCGGCAAGCCCTCGCCGGTCTCCGCCTCCTTGCCGCCGAACCCGGGTAGCGCCGCGAGCTTCGTGCCCGCGAGGAGATCGCGCGCCTTTGCGCCGGTCTTCGCCTCCTGCACGAAGAGGTGCGCCTTCTTCTCGTCGAGCCAACGATCCCAATATTTCACCGGAAAGCTCTCGTAGACGCGCGCGTTGTATTTTCGGTCCTTGATCGCCTTCGCCGCTTTCTTGTTGGCCTCGTCGTCCGCTGCGCCGGGAAACACTTCGCTCACAAAGAGAATCTGCTTTCCATCGGGACTCCACAGCGGCGCCCGCGCCCCGGTCGACAGCGAAGTCACCCGCTCCGCCTCCCCGCCGCGCACCACGTCGAGCACGTAGATCTGGGCGACGTCGTCCCCGTCGCGCTTCGTCGAAAACGCCACGCGTGTCGCATCCGGACTCCACTCCGCCCCGCTCTCCGTCGCCTTGGTCTGCGTGAGCTGCCGCGCCGGCGCACTGCCGTCGACCGGCACGAGCCACAAATCCGCCGACGTGTCCTTCGCTTCGTAAGCCGGCTGCGTCACGGAAAACACGGCCCACTTTCCGTCCGGACTCGGCACCGGCGCGCCGACGCGTTTCATCAACCAAAGGTCCTCATGCGTGATCGCCCTTTTGGCGGACTCTGCGGCCGGCAATCCGACCGCGACCAAACCCAAAACGACGAACGACCCGATTCGAAATTTCATCCCCCAGCCTCAACGGCGCGCGCACCGCAGGCAAGTTCCGGTTCGCGAAAAGCGCCGCACCCCACCGCAGGGCGGTGACAAAACGCCAAGCTCCAACCCCCAGTCTCCAGAGAAACTCCAAACCCCGTTTCGACCGACCGCGCACCTGCACGGCAGATCGAAGCATTCGCTTGGTGCTTCCTTAGTTTGGAGCTTGGTCCTTGGAGCTTTCTCTACCCCCGCGCTTCAAACGCCCCGTCCGCCCGCTTCGCGATCCGTCGTTTCAACCCCGACATCATGAGTGTCGCCGACGCGACTCCTCACCATCGCTGGGACCAAGACTTCACCCATTGTTAAGTTGAAACTGTCGCCGTGGCTCCCAGCGTAGCGGTCATGCAAACAGTCGAAGAACTTGTGGCGGCAGCAAAGGAGCTGCCGGCCATTCAGCGCGAAAAATTGTGCGAACAAATCGCGGATTCGCTGGATGCACCGCTCTCGATCGAGGAAACAGCGTGGGCCGATTTGGCGGTACAGCGGGCAGACGAGTTGCGCTCGGGCAAAGTGGGCGGGGTGCCGGCAGAGGACTCTCTGGCCAAGGCCCGGCGGCGCCTCGGGCTGTGAAGGCGATACTTCACGACGAGGCTGACCGTGAGTTTCAATCAGCCCTCGAAACTTATCAGACGGAGTCGCAAGAACTGGCGGTCAGGTTTTATCGCGAGGTGCTGACCACGCTGACCCGCATCGAATCACATCCCAAGGCGTGGCCGCGGATGCGCGGAGCGGTGAGAAAGTGCCTCGTAACCGGGTTTCCCTACAAGCTGCTCTACACGATTGAGCCAGACAGGATTTTTGTCGTCGCGGTGATGCACGCGAAGCG